>NZ_JBEFLI010000160.1:0-2880 GCF_040578825.1 Cupriavidus necator
TCGCTGGAGTGGGGGCGGTGGCTAGTTGGTTGAGGTTGGTGATGGTGCCAGTTGGTGAAAGGAAGGGAAGTGAGGGGGCTGCGCAGTAACCGGGTATGTGCGTCATGGTTGCGGGGTAATGCTACGTTGACGCGAACAGGCGTGTAGGACGTTAGCTAGCCCAGCGGGCTAGTTGCTATATTCCGTGAGCAGATCACGTATCTCTTGCTTTGAGAGTTGGCCAGAGCCAAGAACGGCGGAGAGATCCTCTTTTACTTTCGGAATTTTTGCACCAGCCTCAAAGGCCCAGTAGCCGTAATTAAAGGCCTGATCATCATGAATCTTCTTATGGGCGTCGTACCATCGAGCTCCACTTTGATAACGATACCATTGCTTTAGGTAGTCCTTGATGTAGGGGACGACTGATTCCTTATCTTCCTGTTTGGCTTCAGGAATACATAGTTCGCTTCTTCATCCGGTACGGTGGCATCGTTGTATCGAGTGTCTTCCCAGAGCAAGCGCCACGTTGCAGGCAAGCCATTTTCTTCGGCATGGGCAGCCATATTAGGGGCGCTCGCCCCCCCATGCAGATAGCTCATCGTACCGATAGTAGGAAAGGGCCCCGCGGGTGTCTCAATCTGGCGGGACAGGCGGAACAGCTTTGGCTTGGGGGCGTCCACCGGTTCCCATATGCCTGAGCAGGGAATTGCACGACGGGAACGCACAAGTGTAGATATCTCAGGATCGGGAACATTTGGCAGGGGGTCAGGAAACGTCATCCGTTCCAGCGTTGCCCGTAGGAAATCATTGCAGAATGTTCGTGAATCTGCGTCAAGATAGCGAGGCTCCAGCACATTTGGTGCTATTTCTCTCCAGACTTCAATTAGGTCTGTGAGTGCGCTGTGAAATCGCCCCCACCCTGGTGTATTTTTTTCGTTGATGGGTGGGTGTTCGCCTGTTTCTATGCGCCACAGATAGGTATCCCAGTGACCGAGCGCTCGGTCAGCCATCGCAAATTCGCCATTGACATCAAACTTAAATACTCGTTTATCGCCGCTCCTGAGGCGGCGAACGCCTTCCTCGCAGTGCGCCAGCCCGTTCAGGATGAAAACATAATCGCTTTCAGAAATGAGTGAAGTGCTCTCGACACCCCGCTCGCTTGCAAGGCGCCTGCTATGCTCCGTGGTATCGGCCCATGCTTTGTAAAAGGAGAGGATGCGATTCCAGGCAGCGTGGGAGCTGATTTGCTTCAGCCAGAAGAAAATTTGTTTGCGCTCCGTCTCAGTTGGAAGTAGCAGAGCGGCGTTCGAGCTACGGGTCTCACTCATGGTGTGATGATTACCTCTCGGCTGTCCTTTGTTGCTTGCTCGCGTGTGCCGACGCGGGATGTCTGGACAAGCACGTCCCAAGCCGGAACATGCGCGTAACCCCAGACGCCATTGCTGTCCTTCCAGCCGGTGGGCAGAATTTGGAACGTGATGCCGGTGGCAGAGTCAACCCATGGCTCGGCCCTGCCGGACGCCATGACAGTTTCCCCGATCTTTCCCAGTTGGGTGGCTGTTTCTTCTCCAAGGAGAAAGTACGCTTGGGTGGCTCCGCCAGGCAAGTACTGACCCGGAATTCTTTCGCCCGCTTGTTCTGCTACCGTACCTACGACGGCCTTGGGCCCTACTGCATCGCCGACCCTGCCGACGACAAAGAATCCATCTCGATTGAACTCGTCGAGCACAGCAGCCTTTTCTCGCCATTCCTTCGCGGTCTTGGGCGCCGGTCCGAGACCCCACCACCTCCCGCCAGCGTAGCTACGGCTGACGGCCTGGCCATGCGTGGTACCAGCCGGCCCAAAGAAGCGAAACACCTCTTCGCCGGGCTTTAACTCACGATTGATCAGTCGACCGCTATAGGCGGCGACGGCCTCAAGGTTTCCCTTGCGATCAACCCGCTGGGTCAGGTCCGGATATTCAGGCGCGTGTCGATAGTATTTCTGGAAGAGATCGGGACGGTTTGCTGGAGCCTGATTCTGCTTCCATCCGCCCCGTGCCGAGCGCGCAGGCAATGGCCCACCTTCCACCAACCGCGCCTCATCCGCACGCGTGACGATCCGTTCGCCAGTAGCAACCTCGTGCAACGTCTTACGGCTGGTCGCCTCTCCTCCGGAACGCACATAGGCTTGTACTTCGCGGAGATACTGATCCAACTCCTTGATTGCCTCAGGGATCATCTCATTGCCCTTGGCCTTGAGTTGTGTAACGCCATTTCGTAACCCGTCAATTCTCTGTGCCAGGTTCGAAGGAAGTAAGGCACCAGCTTTGGCTTTTGCCTTTCCAAGTACTGCATGAATCGTGTTCATCAGGGCGCCGAATCTCTCAAGAATCGCAACTTGATGATCGGCGAAGCGCAGCTTCAGGAACCACCTTTCAACATTCCCCAAGTCCAACTGCCTACATCCGCGCAGATGGCACGAAACCGAGTAAATGACAGGCCCCCAGGTGGAGTGGAATGGCTGACCAATGGCATGGTTGCGTTTTAGAAACTAACTGACTGAGCTTTCGGCGCTCGAGGGGGCAGACAGGTATTTGTCTACCAGATTCGCGAGCTTGTCCTCGGACGGGTTGGGGTCGTGTCCGGGCGTGGGCGTCCTGTCCTTGCGCGTAAAGGCGCCGGGCATTGGGCCAAAACTGACCTGAACGGTACCGGTTGGCACTTCTTCGATAACCGCGCGGCCCTGTTTATCCAGCGTGCCTTGCCGTTCCGTGCCGTTGGCGAACTTGACGAAGTACCGGGCGCCCGCGAGGCCTTCATCATCGTGATAGCGATGGTCTAGCTCGAGTGTCGTGGCAGGCAGCATCCCCACCGGCAACGCCGCCAACTCCGCCGCCTGCCACGACACTCGAGCTAGAC
>NZ_JBEFLI010000161.1:0-2797 GCF_040578825.1 Cupriavidus necator
ACACCATTGGCCCCGCTTGATGTGGCTCCTAGCTAGCCCACCCCTCACCCCAACCCTCTCCCCCTGAGGGGCCCTGAGGGGAGAGGGAGCACACCTTGCTTAGGCTAGCTCGGGCGGCTTTGGTGCACCCAAAACCGCTCTCCTCTCAGACGGCGGAGAAGGCCGCCCTCAATGCCTCCCCGGCAGCGACAACCGTCGCTCCAGCATATGCTGCAGCCCTGACAATCCCGTACTCAACACCCAATAAATCGCTGCCACCGCCAGATACAACGGCAACGGCTGGTAAGTCGCCGCGATCACCTCCTGCGCCGTGCGCAGCAGCTCCGTCACGGTAATCACCGACACCAGCGACGTATCCTTGATCAGGCTGATCAGGCTGTTGGACAAACTCGGCACCGCCAGCCGCAGCGCCTGCGGCCCCACCACGAAGCGCAGCGCCTGCGCCGGCGTCAGACCCAGGCTGTAGGCCGCCAGCCATTGCCCGCGCGCCACGCCCAGGATGGCGCCGCGCATGCTCTCGGACAAATACGCCCCCACGTTCAGGCTCAGCGTCAGCACGCCCGCCGGCGTCGGTTCCAGCGCGATGCCGACGCCCGGCAGCCCGTAGTAGATGACAAAGATCTGCACCAGCAGCGGCGTGCCGCGCATGATGCTGACATAGGTGCGCGCCACCGCCTTCAGCACGCGGCTGTGGCTGATGCCCATCAGCGCCACCACCGTGCCCAGCACCAGCCCGAACAGCATCGACCACAACGCGAACTTGATGGTCAGCAGCGTGCCCTGCAGCAGCACGGGCAGGGAATCGATGACGAGCTGGAGAGCGGACATGAAGGCGAAGACGTAATGAAATAAACAGACGGCGCAAATGGCAAGCGGCGCGGCAGCCCCTGGGGCCGCCGCGCCGCGACATGATACCGCTGTTGCTTACTTCACCGGCTTGGTCACATCCGTGCCGAACCACTTCACCGACAGCTTGGTCAGCGTGCCGTCCTTGCGCAGGTCATCCAGCGCCCGGTCGATCGCCTGGGCGAACTTGGGGTTGTCCTTGCGGAACGGGATCGCGACTTCCGTGGCCGCGCCCGGCACCACCGCGCCCGGGCGCAGCGGCAGGTTGGCGGTCTTGATCAGGTAAGCAACCATCAGCCGGTCATTGAGCGCCGCGTCGACGCGCTGTGCGGCCAGGTCGCGCAGGTATTCCGGCGCGCCGGGATAGGTCTTGACGTCGACGCCGGGCACCGACTTGGCCAGGTCGTTGAAGTTGCTGCCCAGGCTGACGCCGAGCTTGTGGCCCTTGAGCGCTTCCAGCGACTTGAACTCGCGCTTGTCGTCCTTGCGCTGGATGAGTTGCGCTTCGGAGTAGACATAGGGCTTGGAGAAATCCAGCACCTGCTTGCGCTGCGGCGTCACGTTGACCTGGTTGACGATCACGTCGAACTTGCCCGCCTGCAGGCCGGCGATGATGCCGCTCCATTCGGTGGTGACGAATTCCGGCTTGACACCCAGCTTGCCGGCAACCGCGCGCGCGACGTCGACATCGAACCCTTCCAGCTCGTTCTTCGCGCCGCGGAACCCGAACGGCGGATAGGTGCCCTCCAGGCCGATCTTCAGCACGCCGGCCTGCTTGACGGTGTCGAGCAGGTCGGCGGCATGGGCCGCGGTGGCCGCCAGCCCGGCGCCGGCAAGCAGCGAGGCGGCCAGCAACGACTTGAGCCAGCCAGTACGAATCGATCGCATATGTTCTCCAGTGAATGCGGATAAGCAGTAAGGCGCAGACAGCGCCGGCGGCCTCTTGTGAAGGGCCGCCGGCCAGTTGTGCTGCTATGAGCCTATATCGGGCTCAACACTACCGCAACCACTATCGACGACGAAATAACGATTCATTATGGCTATATAACCGCCCTACCCCATTACTGGTAGGCCTTGTCGTTCGGCGCCGCGAACAGCGCCTTCATGTCGGCCGACAGCGGGTAGTTCATGTTGATGCCGCGCGGCGGGATCGGCGACATAAACCACTTGTTGTAGAGCTTCTCCGCACGACCGCTGGTCTGCAGGTCGGCGATCACGCCATCGGCCAGCTTCTTGAACGACGGATCGTCCTTGCGGAACATGCAGGCGTAGTTCTCGGTCTGCAACGGCGCACCCACCACCACCCAGTCGGCGGCACTCTTGGCCTTGGTGCGCTCGCCGTACAGTAGCGGCTCGTCCATCACGAAGGCCGCGGCGCGGCCGCTTTCCAGGATCAGGAAGGACTGGCCATGGTCCTTCGTACTGATCAAGTTCATGTCCATGGCCTTCTCGCCGTTCATCTTGACCAGCAGGCGCTCGCCGGTGGTGCCGGCGGTGGTGACCACGTTGCGTCCCTTCAGGTTGGCAAATTCCTTCACGCCCGAATCCTTCTTGGTCAGCATCTTGATGCCGTAGACGAACAGGCTGTTGGAGAACGCCACCTGCTTCTGGCGCTCCAGGTTGTTGGTGGTGCTGCCGCATTCGATGTCGATGGTGCCGTTCTGCACCAGCGGGATGCGGTTCTGCGAGGTGATCGGCGTCAGGCGCACCTGCAGGTTGGGCACCTTCAGTTCGCTCTTCACCTTCTCGACGATCTGCAGCAGGATCTCGTGCGAATAGCCCATGACCTCCTTGCCGTCGGTGTACGAGAACGGGATCGACGATTCACGGTAGCCCAGCGAGATCACGCCGCTGTCCTTGATCTTCTTCAGCGTGTCGCCGTCGGCGGCGTGGGCGGCGCCGGCGGCCAGCAGCATCGCGGCGGCGGCCAGCAAGCGGCGGGGGGCGGATC
>NZ_JBEFLI010000162.1:0-2765 GCF_040578825.1 Cupriavidus necator
GGGCGGCTAGGGGTTTGATGTTGTCCTGATGGTGACGTGATTAAGCGGGTTTGTCATGGCCAGGATGCGCGTCTTCGCGCGGGCGGCCCATCAGGATCGGCTGGAAGAACACCGCGCCGATCAGCGTGCACACCAGCGCCAGCGCCAGCAGCTTGCCCATGCTGGCGGTGCCGGGATGCTGCGACAGCCACAGGCTGCCGAAGGCGGTGGCGGTGGTGGCGGCGCTGTACAGCACCGCATGCGTCAGGCTCGATTGCAGCAGCTTGGTCTTGCCGTGCCGCCACGCGATCACATAGTAGATCTTGAAGGCCACACCGATGCCCAGCAGCAGCGGCAGCGCGATCACGTTGGCGAAGTTCAGCGCAATGCCGAACACCACGCACAGTTCCAGCGTGACAATGGCCGATACCAGCAGCGGCACCAGCGTGCGCGCCACGTCGGCGAAGCGGCGCAGCGTGATCCACAGCAGGATGGTGATCGATAGCACCGCCCACACACCGGCCTGCGCGAAGGCGGTCATGATGGTGTCGGCCGAGCCGCGGATGGCGATCGGGCCGCCGGTGGCGGTCGGTTCCACGCGTTGCACCGCGGCGATAAAGCGGTCCAGCGTGGCCTCGCGCTGCGCGCTGCCGGCCGGCGGCAGCTTCGGGCTGATATTGACCAGGGCGCGGCCATCGGGGGCAACCCAGTCGCGCACCAGCTCGGGCGGCAGCGTCTGCTGGTTGACCGGCTGCGGGCCCAGCGCCAGCTTCAGCTTTGCCAGCGCCAGTTGCAGCGGCAGGGCGATGGCCCGCTCGGCGCGGTCGCGCGTGGCGGCGTCGGCGGCGGCCAGCTTCTTCAGCGTCGCGGACAGGTGCGCGGCCGCGGACGCGCCGGGGCCGGGATGCTCGTCGGCGGCGATGGCAAGCTGGCGCGCGGCATTGCGCAGCGAATTGACGCGCGCACGGTCGTCAGCGGCCGTGGCGGTGGGTTGCGCCAGCGCCGGCATCAGCGCGGCCGAGGCCTGGCCGATGGCCTGCAGCTTGGTGGGCTGATCTTCAGGCAGGAAGGTGTGCAGCGTGACCACTTGCGCCACTTCGGGCAGCGCGGCCAGCTTGCGCGACATCTCCTGCGCGGCCGGCAGCGACGGCGCCAGCGCGCTCACATCCTCGGTGCCGGCCTGCGGTGCATCCTTCAGCGCCAGCAGCGTCGCCATCGATTCGGATTTCGGGTCCTTCAGGTGCAGCGGGTCGAAGTCGAAGCGCAGGTGCGGCAGCAGCGGCGCACCGGCCAGGATCGCCAGCAGCGTGACCACCAGCACCGGCTTGCGGTAGCGCTCGAAAAACAGGTCAGCCGGCGCCAGCCAGCCAAAGCCCGGCGTCTCGGCTTCGCCGCCGGGCTTGAGCACGGCGATCAGCGCCGGCAGCAGCGTGAAGGTGGTGGCAAAGGCGATGATCATGCCGACGCCGGCGATCAGGCCGAGCTCGGCCACGCCGCGATAGTCGGTCGGCAGGAAGCAGAAGAACGCCGCCGCGGTGGCCGCCGCGGCCAGCGCCAGCGGCGCGGCCACCGCGCGCGCGGCCAGACCGAGCGCCTCGACGATGTGGTCGCGGTCATGGCGCTCGGCGCGGTAGCGCACGCCGAACTGGATACCGAAGTCCACCCCCAGCCCGACGAACAGCACCGCGAACGCCACCGAGATCATGTTGAGCGCGCCGACCATCGCCAGCCCCAGCGCGGCGGTGATCAGCAGCCCGGCGAACAGGCTCGCCAGCACCGCGACAATCAGCCGCGCCGAACGCAGCGCCAGCCACAGGATGAACACCACCACCACCACTGTCAGTACGCCATTGAGCAGCGCGCCTTCGCTGACCGACGCGAACTCGTCGTCGGCCAGCGCCTGCGGGCCGGTCAGGCGCACCGTGGCCTGGTAGCGCTGCGCGAGCTGCAAATCGGCGGCGGCCTGCCGGATCGCGCGAGAAGCCGCGGCGCCGGCCTTCAGGTCGCTGTAGTCCAGCACCGGGCTGACGGCGACATAGCTGAAGACATGGCCGTCCGGATCGGGCTTGCGGCTGTCGTCGAGCAATCCGGCCCACGACAGCGCAGCGGGCTTGTTGGCCAGCACATCGTCGAGCGTGCGGGCGCTGCCGTCGAGCAGCTTTGCCATTTCGCCCAGCCTGACCTGCCCCATCTGCAGCGGCAGCGTCAGCGTGGTGGTGAGGGTGTCGGCCAGGCCGCGCAAGGTGGGGTCGTGCGCCAGCGCGCCAACCAGCGGGCGCGCCTGCGCGAGTTGCCCGGTGAGCTGGCGGACTTCATCGGTACTGGCGAACAGCAGCCCGTTGCGCTCGAAAAACGGCCCGGCCCCCGGCTGGCTGACCGCGTTAAAGCGTACCGGCTGCTTGCGCAGCGCCTCGGCCAGCGCGTTGGCGGCGGCATCTGCCAGTTCCGGGGCCGGCGCCTGCACCACCGCCAGGATCATCTGCTCGCGCTGCGGGAAGGCGTTGCTGATGGCGGCGTCGCGCACGGCCCATGGCGCATCCGATTCCAGCAGGCGGCCGATGTCGGTGTTGATCGCAAAGTTGCGTGCCACGTAGACGCAGCTGACGGCGGTCAGCAATGCCGACAGGATGATGACCCGCCAAGGAAAGGCGGTGGCAAGCCGGACGATGCGTGTCAGCAGCGAAGTCAGCATGGCGGATCCGAAGGGAGCACGAATCCGGAGTATATCGGCTGGCGCGCGCGAGGGCCGGCGGCGTGGCGTATCCGGCATGCGGAAGGGGCGGGCG
>NZ_JBEFLI010000163.1:0-2594 GCF_040578825.1 Cupriavidus necator
GGTGGGAAGGGCTGTGCCAGGCGCCGCATATCGGCAAAAACGAAAAAAGCCACTCAGCGCTGGTGCCATCCGGCGCAAACCGCTTAATTCCCCGCGCAAAAATCTTCATCACGCCGCATCGCCCCAACCAGATTGCGTGCCGCTAAATTCGGACGGTGTTCACGTCCGGCCACGGCCGGACCCCGACCAATGGAGCGACATGAAAATCCGACACCTGGCGCTGGCTGTGTCTGCCCTCTGCACCATGGCAGGCATACCGTGCGCCCTCGCGCAAAGCGCGGCCGACGACGCCAACAAGAGCAACAACCCGCTCAACCTGGCGGCGTCCTTCAATATCCAGAACTTCTACACGCCGCGGCTGTACGGCAGCAACGCGCATACCAACGACTTTCTGCTGCGTCCCACCATCCCGGTGCTGCCAGGCAAGCTGATCGGCGTGCCGCAGATCTTCCGCGCCACCATCCCGGTGAGCACGCGCCCGAACGCGGACGGCACCTATGACACCGGGCTGGGCGATATCAACGTGTTCGACATCTTCCTGCTCAAGGAGCACGGCACGCAAATCGGCGTGGGGCCGCTGCTGACGATCCCCACGGCCACCGACCCCAGCCTGGGCACCGGCAAATGGCAGGCGGGGTTGGCGGGCGTGGTGGTCAATGCCACGCGCCAGCGGCTGCTGGGCATGCTGGTGCAGTGGCAGCATTCGTTCGCGGGGCAGAGCAGCCGGCCCACCGTGCAGTCGCTGACCGCGCAGCCGTTCCTGATCTACAACCTGCCTGAAGGCTGGTACCTGCGCTCCACGGGCACCTGGACCTTCGACCTGCAGCGCGACACTTTCTACATTCCGGTCGGCTTCGGCGCCGGCAAGACGTGGAAAGAGGGCAGCACCATCTTCAATGCCTTTGTCGAGCCGCAGTACACGGTCGCCCATCACGGCAACGGCGTGCCGCAGTGGACGGTGTTCGCGGGGCTCAACATGACCTTCGGCAAGTGATAGCGATGCGTGCATGCTGGCCTGGCGTACTGGCGATGGCCTGGGGTGCCACGGCCTTGGCGCAAGCCCCTGCCCGCGGCGCCATCCTCCGCGCAAGCCAACGCATCGGCCGGCACAGCGGCCTTCACTGAATCCGCGCCAGAACACCGGAAAGTGTCCTTCATCGATCCCGACGACGGCATGCTCGACATGAGCGATTTCCTGCTCGACCACAAGGAAGCGCTGCCGGTGCCGACCATCATCACGGAGCCCGCGGTCGGCTACGGCTTCGGGCTGGGGCTTATGTTCTTCTCCGAGTCGATGGCGGCGCCGCAGCCAGCGCCCGCGCCAGCGGCAAGGCCGTGGGCAGCGCCTGGCACTAGCGCACCAGGCGGCTTCAGCAAGTCGCCTTCAGGAAGTCGCCATCAGCGGCGGGCGCCGCTGCGTGGCCACGGCAAACGCGATCTGCGCCAGCCCGGCCGCGAGGCCCAGCGCCACGCCGGCCTGCCACGCCACCGTGTACGACCCCAGCGCGTCATAGACCAGCCCGCCGCCAAAGGCGCCGACAAAGCTGCCGATCTGGTGGCTGAAGAAGGCCACGCCGCCCAGCATCGCCTGCCAGCGCAGGCCAAAGGTCTGGGCGATCCAGCCCGACACCAGCGGCGCCACGCCCAGCCACAGGAAGCCCATCACCGCGGCGAACACCAGCGTGCTCTCCGGCGTCGGCGCCGACGAGAAATACCAGGTCAGCGCGAGCGAGCGGATGGTGTAGATCCCGCCCAGCAGCATCAGCTTGTTGAAGCGTCCGCCAGCCCAGCCGAAGAAGATGCTGCCCAGCACGTTGAAGCCGCCGATGACGCCGAGCGCCTGCGCGCTGAGCATCGGATCCATGCCGCACACATCCAGGTACGACGGCAGGTGCGTGGTCAGGAACACAAGCTGCATGCCGCAAACAAAATACGCCAGCGCCATCACCACGAACGGCGCGTGCCGCAGCGCGGTGCCAAGCGCCTGGCGCGCGTTGTCCTGGCCCACGCCGGCGGGCATCGCCAGCGGCAGCCGGTCCACGCGCCCGGCAAACCAGGCCGCCGGCAGCATCACCAGCGCCAGCAGCACGAATGCCGCCAGCCCCATGCGCCAGCCGTATGCCTGCGTCACCATCTGGCCGATCGGCGCGGCCAGCAGCGCCCCCAGCGATCCGGCGCCCGACACCAGCCCAAGCACCGTGCTGCGCAGCGCCGCGGATACCGGGCGCGCTGCCACCGCCATCGCCAGCGCGCTGCCGGTGCAGGCCATCGACGCGCCGATGGCAACGCCCGCGCCCAGCGTGACGCCGACCATGCCTCGCGCGGTGGCCAGCAACACCAGGCCGACGATGTAGAGCAGCGACCCCGCCACCATCAGCGGCCGGAAACCGATCCGCGTCGCCGACGCCCCCGCCAGCGGCTGCAGCAGTCCCCAGGCCAGGTTCTGCACGGCGATGGCGGCGGTGAAGTCCGAGACCGAGATGCCGATGTCGCGCGTCAGCGGCGGCATGAAGATGCCCAGGCTCTGGCGCAGGCCCATCGCCAGGCTGAGCATTACGGAGGCGCCGATCAGGATGGGCAGGGCGGGGCGCAGG
>NZ_JBEFLI010000164.1:0-2147 GCF_040578825.1 Cupriavidus necator
CGTGTATCACTGGGTTGTACAGTCTCGCCACATCGGCAAGGGTTACATGGGTCTGGCGATTGAGTCGCCAACCCCGCACTGCCTGCCGCATCCGCTTCAAGGCACTCTCGCTGGCTCCCGGCAGGAAGCTGGTAAAAGAAGGCCCCCCTTGCGGGCTGCGCGCCTTCCTCGGCCTAAACGTAAAACCGAGAAACGTAAAGCTCGCATGCAGATGGCGTTCGCTGCGGTTGCTGTCTCTGCAGTACACGATCTTCGATTTCTCCGGATGCATCGTCAGCCCACAAGCTGCCAGCCGTGCTGCAATGGACCGCATCACGTATTCCGCCTGCCTGCGGCTATTGCAGTGAACCACCGCATCATCCGCGTAGCGGGCAAACGGACAGTTTGGGCTGGTGCGCTGCATCCATCGGTCGAATGTGTAGTGCATGAACAGGTTCATCAGGATCGGACTGACCACACCGCCTTGGGGTGTGCCCCGCGTGCGGGGCACACGCACCCCGTCCGCTGTCTCGAACGGTGCAACCAGCCACCGTTCGATGTATAGCAGTATCCAGTCTTCCCTGATGTGGGTGCGCACCGCTTTCATCAGCAGTCCATGATCGATCTGATCAAAGGCTGCCTTGATGTCAAATTCCACCACCCAGTCATATCGCCAGCAACGTTCACGAGTGATCGCTACCGCCTGCTTCGCAGACCGCCCCGGCCGGTACCCGTAGGAGTCCGGATGGAAGATCGCGTCGAGACCCGGCTCAATGACCAGTTTGACCACGGTTTGCGCAACACGGTCTGCGACCGTGGGCACCCCCAGCTTTCTCGTACCTCCCGACGCCTTGGGAATCTCCACTTGCTTGACCGGTGGCGGGAAATACGACCCCGATGACATCCGGTTCCACAGCTTGTACAGATTCTTCGACAGGTTCTGCTCGAACTCGGCGATGGTTTCATCGTCGATCCCGGCAGCTCCACGGTTGGCCTTGACCTGCTGGTATGCCTCCCATACCGTGCGCTTCGCAATGTTGTACGGCTTCGCCGATTTCACGCCGCTCATCCCCGCAGGTTGACCGCGTTCGTCAGCAGGATAACGCCGCCCCTTCGCTCCATTCCCATTACAGGAACTTCAACACTACTACGGGCGGCTCCGCCCCTCACTCCAGCATCGGTATTCTTCCTCATGGTGTCTGCCATTTGTCATTTCCCTTCACATCTGGAGCAAGGTTCTCACGTTCCGTACCAAAGCCTGCGCTGAGATCATGCCGCCTATACACCGGCTGCCACCGGGCCCGTAAACAGGTGCCGTCCCGGTTTGTCCTGAGGCGCTTGGCCAACCTCAGTTTCGACAGCGTCCTAGGCAATAACGATGCGTCATCGGACGGTTTGCTTTCGCTCATCTTCTCAGCACGTACCCGCCATCCTCTGCGGACAACTTCCCCGGTCGCTCACTACCACGCCTTTTGAACGCAGCAGCACCGAGTGGTTTGGAGCCTGCTCCTGCAAGCCGACTCCGGAAGGCCTACTCCCATCTTCAGTACAGCATCGCAGACTTAAGCCTGCGTTCGTGACACACGCCAAGCATTGCCTTTCTTGGCCTGGTGCATCTCCGGGTCGCGGCTCTTCTTTTTGTTCTTGGTCGACGGTGGCGCCTCGATGATGGTGGCATCCACAATCGTGCCTTCCTTCATCATCAGTCCCCGCTCGCACAGCATCATGCCGATCTCGTCGAACAGCTTTCGCGTCAGTTCATGCTCGACGAGCAGGCGGCGAAACTTCAGCAGCGTGGTCGCGTCTGGCACCGCCTCGACTGCCAGGTCGATCCCGGCAAACGCCCGCATCGCCATGCTGTCGTACAGCGCGTCTTCCAGTGCCTCGTCCGACAGCCCGTACCACTGTTGAAGGAAGTAAATCCGCAGCATCCGCTCCAGTCCGATCGGCGGCCGTCCACGTTTGCCCTTGGGGTAGTACGGCTCGACCGCCGCAATCAGGCGCGCCCACGGCACCACGCTTTCCATCTCCGCCAGGAAGCGCTGGCGGCGCGTCACACGCTTCTTGCCGTGGCTTTCTGCTTCCGCAAAACTGATCTGTCGCTTCATCACAGGACCTGAATCATGGACACGCTTATGACAACGCGCTCACCCAATGTCTCGATGACT
>NZ_JBEFLI010000165.1:0-2007 GCF_040578825.1 Cupriavidus necator
GGCTTTCTGCTTCCGCAAAACTGATCTGTCGCTTCATCACAGGACCTGAATCATGGACACGCTTATGACAACGCGCTCACCCAATGTCTCGATGACTTGCGCACTGATTTAATCAGCGTTTCCCTAGGACAAAACTGAATTTGAAGCGGAAACGTCTTGTCCGGGAACTATTCAGAAAGTGAACAATTGAAAAGCCATGGTTTCCGTGGCGTTGATCGATTCAGGTCGTGCCGGCATACATCGCCATCAACTGCTCATCCGAATATCCCCACTCCGCCGCATTCTCAAACGCCACCACCGTCTCATCGCTATGGCGCAGGTCGATCAGTTCAGCCGGCACCGGCCTGGACTGCGACACCGAATAGAACGCCATCACCAGCGGCCGCAGCGGGTCGGCCTCATTCTGCGCGCACACGACGGCCAGCCGGTTGGAGCGCAGCCGCAGCACGGTACCCAGCGGATAAATGCCGACAGTGCGGCTAAATGCCTTGAAGACGCGCCGGTCGAACAGCGTGTCGACGCGCACCGCCAGGTATTCCATCGCGCGTGCCGGCGACCACTCCTGGTGGCCGGAGCGCGCGGAGGTCAGCGAGTCGTAGGCATCGCAGATGGCGGCGATCTTGGCGTGGATGCTGAGTTCGCGTCCGACCAGCCCGAAGGGGTAGCCGCGGCCGTCGACGCGCTCGTGGTGGTGGACGCAGACGTCGAGCGGGATGTTGGAATTCAGCCGCGCCTCGTTCAGGATGCGGTAGCCGGCGGACGGGTGGCGCCGGTAGGTTTCCTCTTCTTCCGGGGTGCGTGCGGTGGTCTTGAGCAGCACGGCTTCGGGCAGCGTCAGTTTGCCGATGTCGTGCACCAGCCCGGCCAGGCCGAGTTCACGCACTTCGTCGTCGGGCAGCGCCAGCGTGCGGCCGACGGCGATCATTAGCGCGCAGACGGCAAAGGCGTGCAGGTAGTTGTAGTCGTCGCGGGCCTTGAGCCGTGCCAGCGCCAGCAGCGCCTGCCCGTGGCGGGACAGCGAGCGCGAGGCGGAGTCGACCAGCAGCAGCGCCCCGTCGACCTCCAGCGCCCGGCCCATGCGCACATCGGCAAACATGGAGCCGACCACGGTCTTGCCGGACTGCAGCAGTTCGCGGGCGCGGCCGAGTTCGGCTTCGAGCGAGGCAGAGGGCTGGGGCGCTGGTGGCGACAGGGCGTCGGGCGTAGCCCCCGAGACCGACGGCACCGGCGCCACCGGCGCGTCGGTCTCGTCCGGGGCCGGCAAATTGCGCCCCTTCAGGATGTCGATCCAGACTTCCTGGACGCCGGCTGACAGGATCTGCCGGACCTGGTCCTCGCTGCTGACCAGGAATCTGGCGCGCCAGAACGGATGCCTGATCCATGGACCGCCAAGCCGGGCCACGTACATCCCGACCTGCAGTTGTTCTGACCGGATGCGTCTGAGCATGCGATAACCCCCTCGAATCCTGGTTTTCTTCTTGTCGAATCGGATATCGGCAGGCGTGCGCGGGCCTTGAGTACCACTTTCGGGGGGAGGAACCGCGCCTCAGGGGCTTGTCAAGCGCGGGGCGAATGCCCGGACGGCGCCCTCGGGCATTGCCGGCGACCGGATGGCGGGCGCTACAATGGCTGGCCCAGTGCTCACCAGACGCCAGCCAGTCGCCCCCGTTCACCCATGTCCGGAACGTACACGCTAGTCGGCATCGCCCGCGCCAAATCCCATCGCCGTGAGGCGCTGGTGTCCCAGCTCACCTCGCTGCGCTCGCGCGGGCTGACCGAGCCCGGCTGCCTGGACTACCACGTCGGGCAGGATGCCGAGGATGCGCAGGTTTTCGTGATCTACATGGTCTGGGACTCCAAGCGCGCGCTCGAATCGCACCTGAACCGGCCGTATATGCGCGATTTCCACGCATCGCGCCGGGATTTCGTCGAAGGCGATTTCAGTTTCCGCTGGCTGAATGCGGCTTGAGGCCGCCTGACCGCCCCTCCCCGCCCCCCTGCTTTTCC
>NZ_JBEFLI010000166.1:0-1927 GCF_040578825.1 Cupriavidus necator
TATACAGTGTGCGCCGGCTAACCGGCAAGGAGTAAAGGGTGAAAGTCCCTGACAGCAGAAGATTTAGCGAATCACGCTGTCCCCGAGTCATGCGTTGTGCGCCGCGAGGCGCACGACGAAGCGTTGACAGGGGTGCGTATAGGCCAGCCATTGAGCCGCGAAAAGCATATTTAGACCCGAGTGCCGACGTACTACTGTATGCGGAAGGCAACACGGCTGGGCGCGCTTGCGCGAGCGCCCAGCCGACTCGGCGCGGTCTTAGACCCTGGCATGTGCGTACGCTCCTTGTGCGGGAACCGGGAGATCTCCTGACTGGCACACGGTGGCGGTTTTGCCGTGCGGTCCGCATCGGGAAGGCGAGGAGCCGAAGCCGATGATGAACGGTCAGGAGAAGTCGGACCTCCCCATAGTAGCGACGAAGCTGGCGAACAAATCCGGGCAACCGGAGGCGGAGTCGGTGGAGCCAAGGGGGAGGGCCAAGGGGAACATGGACTGGTCACACACGTCCCGGACGCTGAGCCGGATAAGCGTGCCCCAGCGATTGGTCCGTGTGCGGGAAGCCGCAAGGCAAAGAAAGAAGGAGCGGTTCACAGCGCTGTTCCACCTGATCGATCTTGAGCTGCTACAGACGTCGTTCTTCTGGCTGAAACGGAAGGCGGCGGCGGGGGTCGATGGGGTGACTTGGAGCGACTACGAGCAAGACCTAGAGGCAAACCTGAGCGACTTGCACGGGCGCCTTCACCGCCAAGCCTACCGGCCACAGCCCAGCCGCCGTCAGTACATTCCGAAGGCGGATGGAAAGCTGCGACCATTGGGCATTGCCGCGTTGGAAGACAAGATTGTCCAGCGCGCAGTGGTGGAGGTGCTCAACGCGGTCTATGAGACGGACTTCCTCGGGTTCTCGTATGGGTTCCGGCCAAAGCGCAGTCAACACGATGCGCTGGATGCACTGGCCACTGGGATAGCGCGTACCAATGTGAGCTGGATTCTGGACGCCGACATCAGTCGGTTCTTCGATACCGTCAGCCATGACTGGCTGATTCGGTTCTTGGAGCACCGCATCGGCGACCGGCGCGTGTTACGCCTGATCGGCAAATGGCTGACGGCTGGTGCGATGGAAGATGGGGTGGTGACAGCCACCGAGGAAGGTACGCCACAGGGGTCGGTCATCTCGCCCCTGCTGGCCAATATCTACTTGCATTACGTCTTCGACCTCTGGGCGAACCGGTGGCGAAACCGCCGCGCCGAGGGAAACGTCGTGATCGTGCGATATGCCGACGACATCGTTGTCGGTTTCGCCAAAGCCTACGATGCCAAGCGCTTTAAGCGGGACATGCAGCAAAGGCTGGAGCAGTTTGCGCTCGAGCTACACCCGGAGAAAACCCGCCTGATCGAGTTCGGCCGCTTCGCGGCCGAGAACCGAGCCGGGCGCGGACTGGGCAAGCCCGAGACCTTCAACTTCCTGGGGTTCACCCATATCAGTGGACGGGCCAAAGATGGCAAGTTCATGCTCAGGCGGCGATCCCGGCGAGACCGGATGCAGGCCAAGCTACGGGAAATCAAAGAGGAGTTGAGACGCAGATGGCATCAGTCAATCTCGGAGCAGGGGCGCTGGCTGCGGCGTGTGGTGCAAGGGTACTTTAACTACCACGCCGTGCCGACAAATACCCCAGCCCTTCGTGCCTTCCGGGCACACGTAACCGACCTATGGCGGCGAGCGCTACGGCGACGCAGCCAGAAAGACGGGACAACGTGGGCCTTGATGAAAAGGCTGGAAAGGGACTGGTTGCCTCCAGCCCGGGTCCTTCATCCTTGGCCGGTTGTGCGGTTCACCGCCAAACACCCAAGGCAGGAGCCCGGTGCGCGAATCGCGCACGCCGGGATCTGTGCGGGGGGTGCTCAGTAATGGGCATTCCTACCGCGACAT
>NZ_JBEFLI010000167.1:0-1813 GCF_040578825.1 Cupriavidus necator
CCCCGGTAAGAATCGCCCGGCGTTGTAAATCTGGCTGCACCTGGCGCTCAGCGCGGCTGCCGCCGCCGGTGCCATAGCGCGAACCCGGCGAGCCCTGCCGCCAGCACCGCGCCGGCGATGCAGAGCTGGCGCGCGCGCTGCGGCGAGCCCCACTCGCCGTCCACCGTCATATGGCCCAGCGAGGCATGGAACAGGTTGCCGTCCGACACCGGTGTATCGTGCGCCCCGCTGAAATGGCGATGCAGGATGCTGCCGTAGGTGCGCTGCACCAGCCGTGGCGCCAGCAGGTTCGCCGCCCGCGCCAGCCGGGCGACGGCGCCGACGGTCACGGCGTGCGAGCCGGGGGTGGCCACGGCGCGCAGTACCGCCCGCGCCACCGCGTTGGCATCGACCAGCGGCCTGGGCGGGCGCAGTGCCTTGCCGGTGTAGTTGGCGCTGTGGCGCATGCCGGGGGTGTCGGCGGTCGACGGGAAGATGTCGCAGATGCGGATCTCGGGCCAGTGCACCAGCTCGGCCCGCAACGCTTCGGAGAAGCCCCGCAGCCCGAACTTGCTTGCCGTATACGACACGCCATACGGCGACGGCGCCCAGGCACCCAGCGACACGATATTGACCAGCACGCCCCTGCCGGCCGCCTTGAAGAACGGCAGCACCGCATGGGCGCCATGCAGGTAGCCCAGCAGGTTGATGCGCACCACCTGCTCGTGCGCGGCGACCGGCGTTTCCTCGAACAAGCCTACCGCGCCCACGCCGGCATTGTTGACCCAGATATCGATGCCGCCATCGCCGAACTCGGCCGCCCGCTCGGCCAGCCGGTGCATGGCGGCCGGCTGCGTGACGTCGCCGGGCACCGCCAGCGCCCGCGCGCCCAGTTCGCGGCATGCCGCCGCGGCGCGCGCCAGCGGTCCTTCGCCGCGGGCACACAGCACCACGCGGGCATGCGCGCGGGCAAAGGCCAACGCGGTGGCAAGGCCGATGCCGCTGGAAGCGCCGGTGATGACAACGGTGAGCGGTCGGGTCGGGGGCATGGCGGGCCTCTCACGGAAGTTGAACGGAAACAGGGCGCGGGTATCGCCGCGTATCGAAGGGCGAGGCAGCATGATCCGTTCCAGCGCCAGCACCGCTGGAACGCAACTTGCCTGTTGCCCTGCAATAACCGCGTGCCGCAACGCTGCCTGCGCAGTGCGCTGCGCGCGGCCACCCTGCAACCAAGCTTAGACGCAAGGAGGCCTCGCCATGACCTCGACCGAACAGGAAATCCTGGTCTGCGGCCCGGAAGACGGCCGCTGGCACCTGGAGATGCGCGTCGGCAAGGGCGCCCCGGAGCGGCTGGTCGGCGACTTCGATTCGCCCGAGATGGCCATCGCCGGTGCACACCAGGTCTACCCGTCGATCCCCGTGCGCATCGCCGATATCTCCGGCGCCCCGGCGCCGTCCGCGCCCGCGCACCAGGGCTCGCTGACCGACTACCACTACGGCGGCCACAGCGTGACGCAGGACGAGAAGCTGCGCGGCCGCGCGCATCTGTCCAGCGACATCTCGCAGCCACCGCCCGGCCCGCATCCGTACCAGCCCACGGATCTCGGCAACCTGCCGCCCGGCACCCCGCGGCATGGCATGTACGGGGTTGCCTCCACCCCTGAGCAAGCCAAGGCCGCGGACGAGAAGGAAGCTGCCGCGCGCGGCGCCACGCCTGACCCGGAGCGGGACAAGCGCTGATCGGCCCCGCCGCCTCTGCCCCGCCATTGGCGGCGGGCAACACGTACAATCTCGGTTTTCCCTTCGCCCCACCGCCCCGCCGCCATGACCACCC
>NZ_JBEFLI010000168.1:0-1727 GCF_040578825.1 Cupriavidus necator
GTAAGCGAGTCGCCAGCACCGTCTGTACCGTTCAGTAGAGTGGCGCCAAAGTAGTTCCCACCAAATAGTGATGGGAACTACTTTGTCACAGTCACAGGAAGAACCAGTCGCCGGCAGTCGCAAAGGCCGGCCGAACCACAGCGAGGAATTCAAGCGGCGGTTGGCAGCCGCTGCGTGTGAGCCGGGTGTCTCGGTATCGAAATTGGCGCGCGAGCACGGCATCAACGCGAACATGCTGTTCACCTGGCGCCGACGCTATCGAATGGAGCAGCGCCAGGAAGCCGCGGTGTTGTTGCCGGTGACCGTTGAACACCCAAGCTCGCCACCCGGTCCGATGCCAATGAGTCCGGCCGCTGCGGTTTGCGAGCCGACGCCGCCGCACGGCGCCATTGAGATCCGTTTGGGCCGAGGGGTGATTCGCATTGAAGGGGCAGTCGACCCGGCCACGTTGCGTACCGTACTGGACCGTTTGACGCCATGATCGGGTTGCCGGCGGGAACACGCATCTGGATCGCTGCAGGCGTGACCGACATGCGCTGCGGATTCAACGGGCTCGCAGCGAAGGTGGAGGCGACTCTGCAGGAGAGCCCGTTCTCCGGCCATGTCTTCGTCTTCCGCGGCAGGCGCGGCAATGTCATCAAGGTGTTGTGGTCAACGGGCGATGGGCTTTGCTTGCTCTCGAAGCGCCTGGAGCGTGGACGTTTCGTCTGGCCGCAGGCCGACAGCGGCAAGATCCACCTGACGCAAGCGCAGTTGTCGATGCTGCTGGAGGGGATCAACTGGAAGCAGCCCGAGCGCACCTGGCCGCCACTGTCGGTGTTGTAAACCTTGCGGCATGTGCGTAAACTGCCGCGCATGCCAATCGACCCCAGCGATCTCCCCGACGACATTGAGGCCCTGAAGGCCTTGGTGTTGGCACAGCGGGAATCGATCGCACTCATGGAACGGGCCTTGGTGGTCCGCTCCATGGAGATCGAGCAGCTAAATCTGCAGATCTCGAAGCTGAGGCGGATGCAGTTTGGCCAGAAGTCCGAGAAGCTGGATCGACAGATTGAACAGCTCGAGACCCGACTAGAAGATCTGCTGGCCGAGGAAGGTGCGGCCGAAACCGAAGCCGATCCGCAGGCTACCCCTCCTGTCCGGAAGAAAGCGGTACGCAAGCCGTTGCCGGAGCACTTGGAGCGGGAGGAGCGCATTCTCGAGCCTGAGACCGAAGCCTGTCCAGAGTGCGGCGGTAAGCTCAAGCCGCTGGGCGAGGACATCTCGGAGCAACTCGATATCATCAGCAGTTCATTCAGGGTGATTCGGCAGGTTCGGCGCAAGAAGGCCTGCGCCTGTTGTGATTGCATCGTCCAGGCTGAGGCGCCAAGCCGGCCGATTGAGCGCGGCATTGCCACGGCGGGGCTGCACGCTCACATACTGGTTGCCAAATACGCTGATCATCAACCGCTGTACCGCCAAGCCGCCATCTATGCCCGGCAGGGCGTGGAGCTGGACCGCACGACCATGGCTCGCGGTGTCGGCGCTTGCGGTGCGCTGGTACGCCCCCTGGTCGAGGCTTTGCACCGATACGTGATGATGCCTGGCAAGGTGCACGCGGACGACACACCGCTGCCGGTACTTGCGCCAGGTAAGGGACAGACCAAGACGGGAAGACTATGGGCTTACGTGCGGGACGATCGCGCATCGGGTTCGGATGCTGCACCTGCGGTCTGGTTCGCCTACAC
>NZ_JBEFLI010000169.1:0-1700 GCF_040578825.1 Cupriavidus necator
CAGTGCAGGCCTGCGGCACGCGCGTGGCCAGCCTCGACCGCGAAGTCGAGACAGCGGCGCACGCCAGCCCAGTCTGGCCGGTGATCGAGGCGTTGATAGTGTCCTGTCCCGCAAATAAACTCGATATGAAATCGCCCGGTTGCCCGCCATGCGTCGTTGCTCGTCGTTGCCATCGCTACGGCTATGGCGCCTCCTCGCGCCTAGCCTGACGAGCAACCGGACGATCTCATTTATCAAGCTATTTACGGGATAGGACACTAGTCCAGCGTCGTCGCCAGCGCCCGCGGTCCCTGCGACAACTGCGCCTTCAGGAACTCAAGGCACACGCGCATCCGCACCGAGGCCGACGCCCGCGCGCTGGTCACGGCCCAGATATCGGCCGGCTGCTGCCATCCCGGCAGCACGCGCACCAGGTCGCCCGCGCGCACGCTCGCGGCCACATCCCAGACCGAGGCCATGATGATGCCGAAGCCTTCCAGCGCCCACTGGTGGGTCACGTCGCTGTGGTTCGATGCCATCGGCCCGGTCACCTTTACCGTCTCCCACCCGTCCGGCCCCTGCAGCCGCCATACGCCAAAGGCCTGGTCGCGCTCGCGCAGCAGCAGGCAGTCGTGCCGGGGCAGTTCAGTCGGGTGCTCCGGCATGCCGCGCCGCGCCAGGTAGGCGGGCGCGGCGCACAGCACGCGGCTGCCGGTTGCAAGCTTGCCGGCGATCAGGTGCGGCTCCTCCACCTCGCCGACGCGGATATCGAGGTCGAAGCTCTCGCCGATCAGGTCCACGCGGCGGTCGAGCAGCTCCAGCCAGACCTCCAGCCCCGGATGCTGCTGCCGCAGCAGCGACAGCACCGGCGCCACATGCCGGCGCCCAAGCCGCACGCTGGTGGCGATGCGCAACAGCCCGCGCGGCTCGCCACCGGCGGCGCCCACTGCCTCAAGCATGCCGTCGACGTCTTCAAGGATCTTCTGCGCCCACGCAAAGGCGCTCTCGCCTTCGGCCGTCACGCTGACGCGGCGCGTGGTGCGGTGGAACAGCTTCGCGCCGAGCATCGCTTCGAGCATGGCGATGCGCTTGCTGACATGCGCCGGCGAAATGCCGGTCTCGTTGGCCGCGGCGATAAAGCTGGCGCGCCGCGCCACCGTGCAGAACAGCCGCAGGTCCCGCAGGAACGGGTCATTGTTCGCCGTCAGCGCATTCTGAGTTTCCATGGCGGTCGATGATGGGATGAAGGGCAAACGATAGGCTATCGGCGATGGCCGCGCCAGTGGCGCAGCCCACTCCACGGAGACACGACACGATGAAGACAGTACTGGTGCTCAACGGGCCCAACCTCAACCTGCTCGGCACCCGCGAGCCCGCGGTCTATGGCAGCGAAACGCTGGACGATGTGGAACGCATCTGCCAGCAAGCCGCGCAACGGCTCGGACTGGAAGCGCAATGCCGCCAGACCAATCATGAAGGCCAGCTGATCGACTGGATTCATGAAGCGGGGCGGCTGTGCGCGCAAGGCGAGATGGTCGGCGTGGTGCTGAATGCGGGGGCGCTGACGCATACGTCGATTGCGCTGCACGATGCGATCAAGGGGGCGGCGGTGCCGCTGATCGAATATCACATCTCCAACGTGCATGCGCGCGAGGCGTTCCGGCACCACTCGTGGATCTCGCCGGTGGCGCGGGCGGTGATGGCGGGGCTGGGGGTGAAGG
>NZ_JBEFLI010000016.1:0-99414 GCF_040578825.1 Cupriavidus necator
CACCGCCAAACACCCAAGGCAGGAGCCCGGTGCGCGAATCGCGCACGCCGGGATCTGTGCGGGGGGTGCTCAGTAATGGGCATTCCTACCGCGACATCCGTATGGATGCAAGAAAAGTCTGGCTCTGGTAGCGGAAGACGCCCGCCGAGAACTCCTAGCGTGCGCTGTTCGCCACTTCCATCAGCGCATCGACCACCACCACGCCATCCTGGCCGGCCATTACCGGGTTCAGGTCGATCGCGCGGATCGCGCCGCCCGCCTCATGGATCAGCTCGCCGACCTGCGCCGCGAGCCGGCACAGCGCACCGATATCCACCGCTGGCTCGTTGCGCACGCCGCGCAGCACCGGGGCGATGCGCAGGCCGGACAGCGCCCGTTCCACGTCGGCTTGCCCGCAGGGGGCCAGCAGCACGGCGGTATCGCGCAACACCTCCACGTACTTGCCGCCATCGCCGATCACCAGCACCGCGCCGAAGACGGGGTCCCAGTGCGCGCCGATCATGCATTCGCGCTGGCCGCGTGTCATGCGGGCGACGACGATGCCTTCACAGTGCGCGCCCATGGCCTGCAGCGTGCGCATCTGGCGCGTGAAGGCGCTCGCGACGGCCTCGGCATCGTTGCAGTGCAGGGCGACCAGGCCGTGCTCGCTCTTGTGCGGCACCTGCGGCGAACTGGCCTTGACCGCCACCGGCGCACCGATGCGGCGCCAGCCGGCGACCGCGGCATCGACGTCCTGGCAGAGGTAGTGCTCGACTACCGGCATGCCGGCCGCTGCCAGGCGCGCCAGGCTGGCGGCCTCGCTCAGCGTCGCGCCCGGCGATGCGCCGGACTGCAGGGCTGGCGCCGCAGGCATAGGTGGCTCGCCTTCGGCCGCGATCTGCCCGAGCCGTTGCTGGTGCGATACCAGTTGCGCAAACGCGGCCAGCGCTTCGGCTGCGCTGGCGTAGGTTGGCACGCCGGCCCGGCGGAAGGCCTCGGCCACCGGCGGCTGCCACACCGCTACGGCGATGGGCTTGCCGGCCGTATCGGCAAAGGCGGCGGCATCGCGGGCAAAGCGCGGCACGTCGTAGCCCATGCCCGAGACCGGGATATCGAGCAGGAACAGGTCGGCGCTCGGGTCCTGCGCCACCACCGGCAGCACCTCGCCGAACAGCGTGCTGTTGGTCAGCAGCGCGGCGGTGACGTCGACCGGGTTGGCGGTGGCGGCAAAGCCCGGCAGGCGCTCGGCCAGCGCGGCCTGGGTGGCATCGGACAGAGGTAGCCGATGCCGCTGGCGTCGCCACCGGCTTCGGCAAAGGCGCGCCGCGCGGCATCGGCGGCACCGGTCTGCATCACGTCGTCGATGGCACTGAGGTGTTGGTGCCGGTGGGCTTGTCCCGCGCCAGCAATGCGCACCGGTGTGCCGGCGCCGGGCTCGGCCGACACCACCACCGCCACCGCGCCGTCGGAGATGGGGCAGCAGTCCGACAGCCGCAGCGGCGTGGCGATCGGGCGCGACGCGCGCGCGTCGGCGGCGGACAGCGGCTCGCGCAGGTGCGCATCGGGATGCGTGCCGGCATGCGCGCGCATCAGCACGGCAAAGTCAGACAGCGCATCGGCATGCATGCCGGTTTCGTGCAGATAGCGCGAAGCCAGCAGTGCGTAGTAGGCCGGCACCGAAGCACCGTTGGGCACCTCGGCATGCGGCTCGCCGACTTGCGCGAGCGTCTGGATCGACTGGTCGCGGCTTTGGCCGGTGAGGCGGTTTTCGCCGGCCACCACCAGCACGTGGCGGCAGCGGCCGGCGCGCACCAGCTCGTGCGCCAGCATCGCCATCACGCCGCCGGTGGCGCCGCCTGCGGCCACGCCGTGCGCATAAGCGGGCGTCATTGACGCGTATTCGCAGAAGCGGTCGGCCAGCATCAGGTGCGGCAGCGTGGTGGCATAGCCGCACAGCACGCCGTCGATATCGCTGCGGGCGAGGCCTGCATCGGCCAGCGCCGCATCGGCGGCCCGCGCCATCAGCGTCAGCGGCGTGCTGCCTTCAAGGCGGCCGAAGCGCGTGTTGCCGGTGCCGCGTACGTAGGTCCGGATCGCCATGTCAGCGCCTGAGCAGCGGACACTGCGACTTCGATGCCGGCATGAAGGCCTGCTCGCCGGGCACGGTGGCCAGCACCTTGTAGTAGTCCCACGGATATCTGGATTCCGCCGGCGACTTCACCTCGAACAGGTACATGTCGTGGATCATGCGGCCGTCCTCGCGGATGCGGCCGTTCTTCGCGAAGAAGTCGTTGATCGGTGTCGACTTCATCTTCTTCATCACCGCCGCGGTTTCATCGGTGCCTGCCGCCTGTACGGATTTCAGATAGTGCATCACCGACGAATAGGCGCCCGCCTGGCTCATGTTCGGCATCTTCTTCAGCTTGTCGAAGTAGCGGCGCGACCACGCGCGGGTGGCGTCGTTCATGTCCCAGTAGAAGGCTTCGGTCAGCACCAGTCCCGCTGTGGTCTTCAGCCCGATGGCGTGGATGTCGTTGATGTAGAGCAGCAACCCGGCCATGCGCTGCGTGTTGTTGCGCGTCAGCCCGAACTCGGAGGCGGCCTTGATCGCGTTGACGGTGTCGCCGCCGGCGTTCGCCAGGCCCACCACCTGCGCCTTGCTCGACTGCGCCTGCAGCAGGTACGAGGCAAAATCGCTGGCGCCGATCGGGTGGCGCGCGGCGCCCAGCACCTTGCCGCCGGTCTCGTTGACCACGGCGGTGGCCGAGTCCTGCAACGTATGGCCGAAGGCATAGTCGGCGGTCAGGAAGAACCACGACTTGCCGCCACGCTGCACCATCGCACGTGCGGTGGTGTTGGCGAGCGCATAGGTGTCATAGGCGTAGTGCACCGACACCGGCGTGCACAGGTCGTTGGTGATGCGCTCGGTGCCGGGGCCGGAGAACACCACGATGCGGTTCTTCTGCCTGGCGACTTCCAGCACCGCCAGCGCCGGCGCCGAAGCGGCGACATCGAGGATGGCATCGACATTGGCCGTGTCGAACCATTCGCGCGCCTTGTTGGCGGCAATATCGGCCTTGTTCTGGTGATCGACCACTACCAGCTCGATCTTCTGCCCAGCACCTTGCCGCCGAAGTCGTCGATGGCCATCTGCGCGGCGGTGGCGCTGCCGCGGCCGGTGACGTCGGCGTACAGGCCGCTCATGTCGAGCAGCATGCCGATCTTGACCACATCGTCAGAGATGGCGGCCTTGGGCTGCTGCGCCTGTGCGCTGCCGCAGGCGAGTGCCGCGGCGATGGCAAGGGCGCTGGCCGCCCTGCGGCAAATCGAATGGTTCATGGCGTCTCCGCTGACTTGTTGTTGTCGGCTTATGTTGTGGGATTACACGGTGGCGACCGGCGTCACCGGCGACCCCACCGCGCCAGGCAGGCGCAGCGGCGGCGCGGTGAGCTGGAAGCGCGTGCGCCCGTTGGCGCGCAGCCAGTCGGCCAGTTCGCGCAGGTACCACAGCTCGCCCAGCGGCAGGCCCAGCTTGAACAGGCAGTGGTGGTGCAGCGGCAGCAGCGGGTGGCTGTTGTCGCCATCGGGCGCGGGGCGGGCCGGGTAGCGCTCGACCGCGTAGTTGTCGGCGATCAGCGCGGCGATACCGGCATCGGTGATCCAGTTCAGCAGCTTGTCGTCGCGGCCATCGAGCGCGCTGCAGCTATGGTGCAGCACGGCTTCATCGGGCTCACGCTGCATCGACAGCACCACCTCGGCAAAACCGGTGCGCAACAGCAGCATGTCGCCGCTTTCCACTTCCATCTTGTCCGCGTCCATCGCGCGCATCAGGTCGTCGTAGCCGATATTGCGCAAGTCCGTGCCGAAGGTGTGGGCCAGGTCGACCAGCACGCCGCGGCCCTGCATGCCCTTGACCGCGAAGTTTTCGATGCCTAGCGCCTGCGCCGCGCTGTGGTCGTGGCCGCAGGGATGCGCGGCGAAGTGGTCGTCCTCGGCATAGTCCACCGGGCCGACGATATGCTCGTTGGCCCGGTAGCCGTTGTAGTAGACGCGCTCGGCCCGGCCGTCGCCATCGGCATCGAACAGCGCGCCCACGTGCGCCAGCGCATCCCATTGCGTGCTGTACTGCAGGCACATCAGCACCTGGTCGTCGCTGATGACGTCGGTGGCGGCCGGATCGACCTTCGCCAGCGGGAAGTTGACGTAGGGGCTGTCGTCGCGGAACGTCGGGCGCAGCACTGGCGGATGGCGGCGCGGGTTGAGCTTGTTGCCGCCGGGATAGTCCAGCGGCAGCGACAGGCAGAAGCTGATGCCGGCCTGTACCTCGCGCGCACCCTTGACCACCTGCTCGGGGCCGATCAGGTTGACGCGGCCAAGCTGGTCGTCGGGGCCGAAGTCACCCCAGTTGGAACCTTGCGGACGTTGCCTCCAGCGCATCGGTCATGCCTCCTCTCGCGTACGTGGCCGGGTGGCCGGCCGGTCTGTGGTGGGGATGGCGCCCCCGTGGGAGCGCCAGGTTGTGCAGATGGTGTCGGCCTCGCGCCGCAGCGCGCGCGCCATGGCGGCCACGCGGCCGGTAATGCGTTCATTGAGGGCGGCGATGCTGAGCGCACCCAGTGGGTAGCCGTCCGGGCCCGGCAGCGCGATGGCGATGCCGCCCATGCGCTCGACCACGACGTCGAGCAGCACCGCATAGCCGCGCGCGCGCGTGGCCTGCACATGGCCGAGCAGCATCTCGCGGCTGAAGCGGGGGTAGCGGCGCATGGCCGGGGCGATGCCCTCGAGCACGGCATCGACCTCGGCATCGGGCAGCGCGGCCAGCAGCGCCAGGCTGCCGGCGCCGATGCCCAGCGGCCGGCGGCTGCCGATCTCCAGGTAATTGGCGCGGATCGGGAAGGTGCCCAGCCGCAGTTCGATGCAGACGGATTCGCAGCCGCTCGGCACCGACAGGATCGCGGTGTCCTCGAAAGTGTTGGCCAGCCGGATCAGCGCGGGCCGCACCAGCGGGCGCAGGTCGGTGCGATGCAAGGTGGCGGCATGCAAGGCCAGCCATTCCGGACCTGGCGTGAAGGCCTTGGTGGCCGGGTCGCGCTGCACCAGGCCTTCGGCGGTCAATGTTTCCAGCAGCCGCAGCGCCGACGCCTTGTCGACGCCGGCGGCCAGCGCCAGGTCGGTCAGCCGGCTGTTGCGCACGTCTGTCAGCGCGCGCAGCAGGCGGCAGGCTTTCTGCAGCGAGGTGCTCTGGGTGGTCACGCCGGTCGTCTCCTGTCCGGTTTTCGTTACGTGAAACCGGTATGTGCCTTTATAGACGATGAAACAACGGGGAGCCTCCTGCGATGCCGCAAAGTTTTGCGGGTTGAAATCGTGGGGGCCTGGGGGAAGGGCCGCGCGGCGCAGATGCGGCCCGGCCTCATATGTTGTCGTACAACTGTGCGACGACTTTATTTTTTTAATGGAGGGCCGTTCGATAGAGTGGGGCTAACGCCACTCCTGACAATGAAAATGCTGGCGGTAACTCCAAGATGTAAGGGAAATCCCGCAGTCGAAGCCTCGATATAACAGATAGAATGTCGTCAGACAACGTAACACTATCGCAGGCGCCCCGTGCCGCCCGCCCCGGAGCAACAAACAATGAGTGAAGCGATTTCCGCGCAGGCCGTGCGCCCCCTGTACATCACGATGCATGCGAACGACAACGTCGCCATCGTGGCCAATGACGGCGGCCTGCCGGTGGGGGCAACGTTCCCGTGCGGCCTGACGCTGGTCGAGGGCGTGCCCCAGGGGCACAAGGTCGCGCTGGCAGACCTGCGCGAGGGTGACGCGGTGATCCGCTACAACGTGGTGATCGGCTACGCGCTGAAAGACCTGCCACGCGGCAGCTGGGTCAACGAGCGCGTGATCCGCATGCCCGCGGCGCCTGAACTGCACGACCTGCCGGTCGGCACCCGCGTGACGCCGCTGCCGCCGCTGGAAGGCTATACCTTCGACGGCTACCGCAACGCGGACGGCTCGGTCGGCACGCGCAATATCCTCGGCATCACCACCACCGTGCAGTGCGTCGAGGGCGTGGTCGAGTTCGCGGTGCGCCGTATCAAGGAGGAACTGCTGCCCACCTACCCCAACGTCGACGATGTGGTCGGCCTGGAGCACACCTATGGCTGCGGCGTGGCGATCGACGCGCCCGATGCCGGCATTCCCATCCGCACCATCCGCAATATCGCGCTGAACCCGAATTTCGGTGGCGAGGTGATGATCGTCAGCCTGGGCTGCGAAAAGCTGCAGCCCGCGCGCCTGGTCGGCGCCGGCACCATCCCGATCCAGAAGGAGGGGGAGCCTGACGTGGTCTGCCTGCAGGACGAGCAGCACGTGGGCTTTGCCTCGATGATCGATTCGATCATGGCCACCGCGGAAAAGCACCTGCAGCGCCTGAATGCGCGCCGGCGCGAGACCTGCCCGGCCTCAGACCTGGTGGTGGGCGTACAGTGCGGCGGCAGCGATGCGTTCTCCGGCGTTACGGCCAACCCGGCGGTGGGCTTTGCCACCGACCTGCTGGTGCGCGCCGGCGCCACGGTGATGTTCTCTGAAGTGACCGAGGTGCGCGACGGCATCGACCAGCTCACCGCGCGCGCGGCCTCGCCGGAAGTGGCCGAGGCACTGGTGAAGCAGATGGCCTGGTACGACCAGTACCTGGAGAAGGGCCAGGTCGACCGCAGCGCCAACACCACGCCGGGCAACAAGAAGGGCGGCCTGTCCAACATCGTGGAAAAGGCCATGGGCTCGATCGTCAAGTCCGGCACCGGCCCGATCCACGGCGTCAGCGGCCCGGGCGAGAAGGTCACGCAGAAAGGGCTGATCTATGCGGCTACGCCGGCGGGCGACTTTGTCTGCGGCACGCTGCAGCTCGCCGCCGGCATGAACCTGCACGTCTTCACCACCGGTCGCGGCACGCCTTACGGCCTGGCCGAGGTGCCGGTGATCAAGGTCTCGACCCGCAACGACCTGGCGCGCCGCTGGCATGACCTGATGGATGTCAACGCCGGCCGCATCGCGACTGGCGAAGCCACCATCGAAGAGGTGGGCTGGGAGCTGTTCCAGACGCTGCTGGCGGTCGCAAGCGGCAAGAAGTCATGGGCCGAGCACTGGAAGATCAAGAATGCGCTGGTGCTGTTCAACCCGGCGCCGGTGACCTGAGCCTCAGGCGGCAGGGGGTAGCTGCTGCTGCTGCTGCGGCGGCGCCGCATCATCCGAAGGTAAAGACGTAGGCCTGGACGCCGGGGTCGAGAAACCGGATTTCAAAGGTTCGCTCACCGACTTCGCCGGCCTGGCGCACGAGTTGGTAGAGACGCGTGTCCATGACGGTCCCACTACCCGCTGCATCGACGTCCGCGCCGTGATTCGCACCGGGCGCCTTGCCGTCGATGGTTACCTGGAAGCGCACCGGTTTGCCGTCGGCCGCGGGCCCGAGCACGAGATGGAGGTCGCGCGCGCGAAACCGGTAGGTAATACCGCCGCCCGCGCGATTGAGCGTAGCCTGCTCGGGATTCACGGTCCAGTTGCCGCTCAGCCCCCACTGGTTCAGCGACGGCTTCGCGATCGTGTAATCCCGCGCGGCGTCAGGACTCAGCCCCTGGGATGAAGCGAAATTCGACGCCTGCCGATAGCCGAGATAGGTCTCGGGAGTGCGGACGTTGCCGAGATCGGGAGCCGCTTCGGCGCCGCTCGCCTGCGGCTGTACGGCATCGATCGCGGTCGCCTGACTGCCGGCTTCCCTCAGCAACGCCTGGATGGCCTGTTCCGACTTGTCATAGTCGCCCTCGCCGAACTGGTGATGACGAACCTGCCCCTTCGCGTCGATGACATAGAAGGCCGGCCAGTACTGATTGCCGAAGGCGCGCCAGATCGCGTAGTTGCTGTCCACGGCAACGGGATAGCTGATGCGGTGCCTGTCGATCGCCTTGCGGATGTTGCCGGTGTTCTTTTCGAAAGCAAACTCCGGGGTGTGCACCCCGATGACGGTCAGGCCCTGATCCCTGTACTTCGCCTCCCAGGCCCGGATATAGGGAAGGGTGCGAAGGCAGTTGATGCAGGAGTAGGTCCAGAAGTTGACCAGCACGACCTTGCCACGCAGTTGTCCGGCCGTCAGCGGCGGCGAATTCAGCCACTCGACCGCGCCATTGAGCGACGCTATCTGACCCTCGACGGGGAGGCCGCTGCGGAACGCCCGCTGCGTGTCGGCGACGGCCCGCATCATGCCGTCGCTCGCCGCCGGAAGCGTCGCCCGCTGCGGCTTGCTGGCGGAGAAGGCATTCAGGACGCCTTGTTCGAGGCGCGTGGTGCTGGCGCCTGAGAGTTCGGCAAGCAGGCCGACATCGGCGCCCAGCCCGATGGCAGCGACACTGCCAAGGACGGCCGCCCCGAGCCCGCGCCGCAGCCATTCTCCGGCAACCAGCGATCGCTTCATGGCCGCAAAGACGCGGCCACTGACCAGCAGCGCGACGGCGAGCGAGGTGGCTGCGCCAGCCGCATAAGCCATCAGCAGCGCGGCGGTCTGCGCGCTGGCGCCATGCAGCGCGGCACCTGTCAGCACCAGGCCCAGGATCGGCCCCGCGCATGGCGCCCAGAGCAGCCCGGTGGCGATGCCGAGGAGCAGCGCCGCACCGGTCGCCGGCGCCGGCCGCGGCCCCGGCCCCTTGGACGGCCTCAGCAGGCGGTTTGCCAAAGCCACGACCGGCTGCGTCAGCTTGCTGGCCAGCGGCGGTGCCAGCAGCGTCACGCCGAACACCGCAAGCAGCGCCAGGGCGACGTACCGGCCATACGTATTGGCGTGGATCGCCCAGCCAGCGCCGGCCGCGGCCAGCGTGGCAACGGCGGCAAAGCTCATTGCCATGCCGGCGAGCATCGGGAGGGTGCTGCGGACAAAGGGCTGGTCCGCGCGCGCAAAGACAAACGGCAGGACGGGCAGGATGCACGGACTGAGTATCGTCAGCACGCCCCCGATGTAGGCAATGATCAGAGCAGTCATGATTGGGGTCTCCGGCATGTTGCTGGGGCCACGACTGTGGGCCAGCGATGCATGCAGACAGGGTAAGCCGCCACCGTATCAGTCATGTATCGGGGACTGGCTGCGGATGTAAGGCAGGTTATCCGCGCGCCCGCCGGATGCATTGCGATACAAAGCGATGGCCCCGACTGCCCCGAAGCGGCGCAACTGCCATGGCGGCGCCGCATGCGAGGTCGTCGGCTCTTCCGCTCCCTTCCCAAACGTGTCCCGCATCGGCAGAGTGCCGCGCGCAGCATTTCCCGACGTCCCGCAGGCAGGTCCGGCGCAATCAGGCGGGCACCGGCTCGCGGCTGAAAGCCTCCAGTTCCCGTGCCAGGCTCTGTGCCGCCAGCCGGACGAGCGCCTCGCCCTTTGCCGGCGTTGCCTGCCCGGGGTCGGAGCCAATGCGGCCGTCGGGATAGCGCGCGCGGAAGTCGAGCGCCTCACGGATCGGACCTGACGGGGCGATCCGCGGCGCATAATCGGCCAGTTTGATGGCGTCGGGGAAGGCCCATTGCGTGACGGCGATCTCGGATGGCGTGGCGTGCGAGCCATGGCCGGTGGGGAACTGCTCGCGCGCCAGTTCACCGACGCCCTCCAGGTCCCACCAGTTGCACAGCTTGAGCGCGAACCCCGCGCGGCGCCTGCCGAAACTGGCTTCCGCGTAAATCTCCGAGAACGCGGCCTCGATCGACGCGACGTTGCCGCCATGGCCGTTGAGGAACAGGATCTTTTCGAACCCGTGGCCCGCCAGCGAGCGGATCCAGTCACCGATGGCGGCGATAAAGGTCGACGGGCGCAGCGAGATCGTGCCGGGGAAGCCGAGATGATGCTGGGCCATGCCGATATTGAAGGTTGGCGCAACCAGGATATCGGCATCCTTCTCGGCTTCGCGCGCGATGATCTCCGGGCACAGCCAGTCGGTGCCGAGCAGTCCGGTCGGACCATGCTGCTCGTTCGAGCCGATCGGGACGACGATGGTGCGGCTGCGCGACAGGAACTGCTCGACTTCAGCCCAGGTGGATAGATGTAAAAGCATTGGTACTCCTTTCTTCTGAAGGGGATTACTGTCTCGCGGGCAGCTTGTGGGCGAGGATGATCACTGCGGCGACCACCGGCAGCAAGGCCATCACCAGCACGCCGAAGTGGAGGTTGCCCGTGGCCGTCTTGGCCCATCCGATAATGGCCGGGTCCCAGAAGCCGCCGGACAAACCGATGGTGTTGATCAGTGCAATGCCGCCCGCCGCGGCCGGGCCCTTGATGTACTCGGCTGGCATGGCCCAGAACACCGTATAGGCCATCCAGAACGCCATGGTCGCGAGCGTAAGCAGGATCAGCGACACGACCAGGTTGCCATCGGCAAGGGTCGACGCGGCGAGCAGCAGGCCGCCGGCCAGGGCCGGCACCGCGCTGTGAAAGCGCCGTTCGCCGACGCGGTCGGACCTGCGGCCCATGACAAACATGCCGAATGCGGCAGCCACATAGGGCAGCGCCGAATACCAGCCCAGCTGCACGGTATCGTTCACGCCCTGTGCCTTGATCATGGTCGGCAGCCAGAAGCTGATGGCGTAGATGGTCGCAATGATGCAGAAATACGCGAGGGCGAGGACATAGACCCTGGCATCCTTCGCCACTGCCATGAAGGAATGCTTGTGCGCCGCGGGGACCGCAAGTTCAGCCTCGAGCAGGCGCTTTTCATGGTCGGTCAGCCAGGTCGCTTCCGACGGCCGGTCCGGCACCAGCCGCAGCGCGAGGATGCCGAGCAGTACGCAGGGCAGGCCCTCGACCAGGAACATCCATTGCCAGCCGGAAAGGCCGGCGGTGCCTGCCAGCGCGGTCATCAGCCACGCGGATACCGGGCCGCCGACAATGCCGCCAAGCGGGCCGGCGATAAAGACGATCGCGATGGCGCGGGCCATGCGCTGCGGCCCGTACCAGCACGACAGGTAGTAGATCATGCCCGGCGCGAAGCCGGCCTCGAAGACGCCCAGCAGGAAGCGCATCGCATAGAACATCGGCACGTCGCGAACGAACAGCATGCAGGCCGAGGTGATGCCCCACAGCACCAGGATGCGGCTGAAGGTCTTGCGTGCCCCCACCTTCGGCAGCAGCAGGTTGCTCGGCAACTCGAACAGCACGTAGCCCAGGAAGAAGATGCCGGCGCCCACGCCATATGCGGCATCGGAAAAGCCCAGCTCGCTTTGCATCTGTAGCTTGGCGAAGCCGACGTTGACCCGGTCCAGGTAGGCGAACAGGTAGCAGACCAGCAGGAAGGGCAGCAAGCGCCAGTTGATCTTGCTGTAGAGCGACGAGGCGTCGTCGACAGCGCTCGTGGTGGGAATTGCCAACATGCCGGTCTCCTGTATTGCGCGTGGTTTAGTTCTTCGTTTTGCTGATAGTGGCAGCGCAGGGTTTAGCCACCAACAGCAACTAAGTCCACGATTCGTTCCCTTTTGAGCAACACACCGCCGCATGGGCCGGCAGGATCGCCGCGGTTCAGGTATGGTTGGCGCCGGTTCAATCCCCCTCGGCGAAGTGGATGTTTCGATATGCGCGAAATCAATCAGCAGCGGCTGCGGTATTTCCGTGAAGTCCTGGCCCACGGCACCATCCGCGGGGCTGCGGACAGCCTCAACACCTCACCCTCTGTGATCACCCGGCAGATCAAGCTGCTCGAAGACGAACTGGGCGCCACGCTGTTCGAGCGGGAGCCGCGCGGGCTCAAGCCGACCGCGGCGGCCGCGCACCTGCTGGAATTCTGGCGGGGCTACCGCTCGCACCAGGAGAAGCTCGAGGACCAGCTGCACGCGCTCAAGGGGCTGCAGCAAGGCGAGGTCCAGATTGTGCTGAGCGAGGGTTTTGTGGATCCGCTGGTCAACGAAGTGCTGGCGCGGTTCTGTGCGCGCTACCCCAGGCTCGATATCAGCATGCAGATCCTGCCGGTCGACGACGTGCTGAACGAAGTCGCGGAAAGCCGCGCGCATATCGGCCTTGCCTACAATCCGCCGCCGCATCCGCGCATCGAGTACCGCGCCAGTTCATCGCAGCCCGTGGTATTGCTGGTCCGGCCCGATCACCCGCTGGCCCTGCGGGGCGGTGCCGCCAGCCTCCAGGACATGCTGGCCTATCCGCTCGCGATGATGCCGGCATCGTTCGGCATCGGACATGCGGCCAAGATGGTCGAGTTCGCCGAGAACATCAAAATCCGCCCGACGCTCGTCAGCAACTCGCTGACCGCGCTCAAGCAATTCGTTGCGTACGAGAACTTCGTGACGCTGATCGGCGAGTTCGCGGCCTATCGCGAGATCGCGGCGGGCACCCTTGCCGTGGTACCGGTCGATCATCCGCTGTTCCAGGGCACCCAGGCACGGCTGCTGGTGAAGACCGGCAGGCCCTTGCCCGCCGCGGCGCTCGAACTGCTGGACCATATCTGCCTGCACATGACGATGTTTGCCGGGCGCGGCGATTCAGGCGCCGGGCCGGCAACGCCTCACTAGCGCTGCAGTTCGGACAGGATCTGTTCGGCCAGGAAGTCGCACGGCGGCCGCTTCGACTTTGCGCTGCGCGCCAGCACCAGCTCCAGCGAGGCCAGCTCCGGCAGCCCCTGCGCCGGGCCAAGGATGGTGAAATGCGCCGGCACGGCGCAGCGCGCCAGCGGCGCCACCGCCAGCCCCGCTTCGACCATGCTGAGCAGGCCGAGCAGGCTGGGGCTTTCATAGGACATGCGATACGCGATCCGCGCCTGCTCCAGGCTGCGGATCGCGATGTCGCGGGCGACGCTGCCCGCCTGGAACACGGCGATGGGCAGCGGCCGCTCGTTCCAGATCTCGTGCGCGGCCGGCGAGGCGGCCCACACCATGGGCTCCAGCCGGATGAACTCGCCGGACAATCCCTTGACCCGCGTCGCGCAGACCAGGTCGACCGCCCCGTCCTTGACCATGGGCGCCAGCGCCACGCTAGGCTGCCCGATAACCTGGATCTCGACCTTGGGGTAGGTCGCGGAAAATTTCTTCAGGATCGCGGGCAGCAGCGATGACGCATAGTCGTCCGGCATGCCGAGCACCACGCGCCCGGTCACGTCGGGACGGACCACGGCGGCCCAGGCTTCGTCGCGCAAGGCCAGCATGCGGCGCGCAAAGCCCAGCAGCACTTCGCCTTCCGGCGTCAGCAGCACGTTCCTGGGTTTGCGCACGAACAAGGGCTTGCCCAGTGCCTGCTCAAGCGCCTTGATCTGCATGCTGACCGCCGACTGCGAGCGATGGACGAGCTCCGCCGCACGGGAAATGCTGCCGGTATCGGCCACCGCCACCATCATCGTCAGCACATCCAGGTCAAGCGCTTTCATTGGTATCAGGAAAACTGAAGCAACGGATCAATATTACGCGTTTTTCTTAACCATCGGCGCTCAGGCATACTGGCTCGAAATGTTTGCAACCTTTATGGCACAGCCGATCATGGACCACCCGTTGCGCGACAGCCTTGCGCGTGAATTGCATGCCCGACCCTTCCTGCGCATCGGCGGCTCCGCGTCGCTCGCGCATTTCGCCATCTATGCCGACGGCGATACCGCCGTCCACCACGCCTTGCTGACCTCCTTGTGCCGGCTGACCGGGCTGGAAGAACCGGCCGATGGCGTGACGCACTATTCCGGGCAATGGGGCGGCGACAAGCAACTGAAGTGGGAGCGGCACACCGAGTTCTCCACCTTCACCTTCGTGGCCCGGCGCGGCGATACCGACTACTTCTCCGACCTCGCCACCTCGCATATCCCGGCCGACTGGTTCGACAATTTCGCCGGCAAGCGCCTGGTGGCGCTGCGCATGGAACTGGTTTCGGGCGAGGCCGCGGCCTATGCGCGCGACAACGTGCGGCAATGGATCGATGGCCCCATCCTGGCGGGCAGCCACGTGCTGGGCGGCGGTGAGGTGTTCTGCGACTGGACCATCCCGCCGGACGGCTTTTCGCGCTTCCTGATCATCGACAACGGCTTTCGCGAAGTGCAGGGCGGGCGACTGCTGCAGCGGCTGTACGAGATCGAGACCTACCGGATGATGGCGCTGCTGGCGTTGCCGGTGGCGCGCGACCTGGGCCGCAGCGTGGATAACCTGCAGCGCTCGCTGGCGCCGCTGATGCGCAGCATGGACACAAGCGAAGGCGGGCGCCATGATGCCGAATTGCTGGAGCGGCTGACACACCTGGCGGTGCGCATCGAGGCGCTGGCCGAATCCGGCAACCGCTTCAGCGCGTCGCGCGCCTACGAGAAGCTGGTGCTGGCGCGCATCCAGGAACTGCGCGAAGAGCGGATCGAAGGCATCCCCACCATCGCCGAATTCATGGAGCGCCGCTTCGCCCCGGCCATGGAGACGTGCCGTTCGGTCTGGGCGCGGCACGAGCAGTTTGCCGGCCGCGTGGCGCGCGCGCTTGACCTGCTGCGTACCCGCGTGAACCTGGCGCAGGAGCAGGACACCACGCGGCTGCTCGAGGGCATGGACCAGACCGCGCGCAGCCAGTTGCGGTTGCAGCACGCGGTGGAAGGGCTGTCGGTCGCGGCCATTTCCTACTATGTGCTGTCGCTGGCGGGAACAGGGCTCAAGGCGCTGCATGCGGTCCATATTCCGCTGGACCCGGAGCTGATCAAGGGCATGCTGATCGTGCCAGTGGTGCTGCTGGTGCTGCGCGCCACCAGACGCAGCAAGCATGCGGGGGAGAAGACTGCAGCGCGGCGGCCGGCGGCGAATCAGGCGGCATGAATCAGCGGCGTAGTGCTCAGGGGTAGGTTGGCCGAGGGAGGTATTCACGCAAGCAAAAGGGGTGGTTCGCGAAATAGAGATTTACCGGGATGGGCAAATCGCGCGGAAATTACGCCCTGGCCATCGCTTGAGAGCTTACCGGTCTCGCCAAGCAACATGATGACGGTACCGGAACCACAGCGAGCATGCGTGACATGACAATCCCATCCACCGATCCCTCCCCGACCGAAGCGTTCTGTCTCGATAACCCCGCACTGGAGAGCATCGGCGTCAGGATCAGCCAGTGGCGCTGTGATTACGTGGAGCTTGAACTGGCGGTCGGGCCCGAGATGCTCAACCGCAGCCGAGTGATCCATGGCGGCACCCTCTGCACGTTGCTCGATGCAGCCACTGGCTACTCCGGCCTTTATTCGGCGCCGGGCGAAACGCCGCTCCATGCCGTCACGCTGTCGCTGACCTCGAACTTCCTCAGCAATGGCACGGGTCGCCTGCTGACCGCGAAAGGCTTCGTCGATCGGCGCGGCCGTTCCATTTTCTTTTCGCGCGCAGAGGTCTGGCTGGACCAGGACTTGCTCGTGGCCACCGGCGTCGCCACGATGAAGTACCTGAACTAGTGTCCTGTTCCGCAAATACCTTGCCATGAAATCGCCCAGTTAGCCGCCATGCGTCGTTGCCCGTCGTTGCCATCGCTACGGCTATGGCGCCTCCTCGCGCCTAGCCTGACGACCAACTGCACGATTTCATTTTGGCAAGCTATCTACGGAACAGGACACTAGCGGCCGGCGCAATCAGCGCCGCTGCGCCAGCCAGATGCCCGCGCCGATGGCGGCGAGCCCCACCGCGTGGTACCAGCGCGGCCAGTCGCCCAGCAGCAAGGTCGACAGCAGCGCCGCGAACACCGGCGTCAGCGTGATGAAGAACACCGGCAGCTGCGCGCCGGCGCGCGCGATGGCGCGGTCCCAGGCAAAGTAGGCCAGCAGGGAGGGGATCGTCGCCACATACAGCAGGATGGCAGCGACCTTGCCGTTCCATTGCAGCGGCTGGTTCAGCGTCATCAGCTCCCACGCCGTCACCGGCGCGCTCGCCACCAGGCCGGGGACGATCTGCGCGAACAGCAGCACGGGCAGCGGCACTTCGGGACGCTGCTTGCGCAGCAGCCAGGTATAGGCGCTCCAGGCAATGGTCGCCGCCACCATGAACAGGTCGCCAACGACGAAATCGAGCTGCGCAAGCCGGCCGAGCTCGCCGCGCACCAGCACGAACCCCACCCCCACCAGGCATAGCAGCGCGCCGGCGACATGCCATGGCTTTACCCGTTCCTTGAAGAAGGTCGCGCCGATCACCAGCAGGAACAGCGGCGTGGAAGCGCCGATCAGCGTCACGTTGATCGGCGTCGATGTGGTCAGCGCCAGGTACTGCAAGGCGTTATAGCTGGCGATCGACAGCATACCCATGGCGCAGATGACGCCGGCATGCCGGCGCAGCACCGCCCGGTGCTCGATCACGCCACGCCAAGCATAGGGGGCCAGCAACATCCCGGCCAGCAGCCAGCGCACGAAGTTCAGACTGATCGGCGGCACCGTGCCGGCGGCAAGGCGGCCGACGATCGCATTGCCGGCCCAGCTCAGCGGCGGGAAGGTAAGCAGGAACAGGGTGGTCCAGTCGATACGTCGGGTGCCGTGGATGGTGGCGTGCATGGGAAGCGTTGCTCTTGTTGGTGGCGCATTATCCGCCGGGACCCGGATGGCCGCCGGCAGCGGGCGACGGGGCTTGTTTCAAAAAATTTGAATGACTTTGTGATGCATGAGTCCGCTCGTACGTCACTTATCTCCGTATAGTTCATCCCATCGCAGCGCTGTAAGCAAAAGCGCGTTGCTTAAATCCACTGAACGATTAACGGAGAAAAAACCATGTCGAACCCCAAGCTGGAAGTCCTGACCCCGCAAAACAGCCAACTGATCTTTATCGATCACCAGCCGCAAATGGCATTCGGCGTCCAGTCGATGGATCGCCAGCTCATGAAGAACAACGCGGTGGGCCTGGCCAAGGCAGCCCGGATCTTCGACATCCCCACGACGATTACCACGGTCGAATCCGATTCCTTCTCCGGATACACCTATCCCGAACTGCTCGATGTGTTCCCCGGCAAGGAAACGCTCGAACGCACCTCGATGAATTCCTGGGATGACCAGAAGGTGCGCGATGCGCTGGCCGCCAATGGCCGCAAGAAGGTGATCGTGGCCGGGCTCTGGACCGAGGTCTGCAATACCACCTTTGCGCTGTGCGCGATGGCCGAAGGCGACTACGAGATCTACATGGTGGCCGATGCCTCGGGCGGCACCAGCAAGGAAGCGCACGACTACGCCATGCAGCGCATGGTCCAGGCCGGCGTGGTACCGGTGACATGGCAGCAAGTCCTGCTGGAATGGCAGCGCGACTGGGCCCGCCGCGATTCCTACGACGAAGTGATGGCGCTGGTGAAGGAGCACTCGGGTGCGTACGGCATGGGCGTGGACTACGCCTACACGATGGTGCACAAGGCCGCGCAGCGCACGGCCGGCAAGCACGAATCGCTCGCTCCGGTGGCCGCGGCTTAAGCGGCTGACATCGCCAACAGCCAGCCATCCCGACCGGAGAACAAGATGAACGTACGTCAGAGGCTCTTGCAGAGCGCATGCCTGCTGGGATGCTGGCTGGTGGTGAGCATGGGCAGCGTCGCCGCCGCCGCGGTGGTGGTGCAGACACTGCCGGCCTGATCGGGCCGCGGGTGCTTACCGTGGCACGAAAGCCAGCGCCAGGACCCCAACCAGAACCAGGCTCAGCGCCCAGACCTTGTCCAGGTTGAACCAGCTTCGCGCCACGAACTTCAGCCCGAGGTAGCGGTAGACCAGCCAGGCCATGGCGCCGCCGACGGCGACCATGGCAAGGGTATGGACAACGGAAACCACCACCGCCATGCCGAGATTGGCCGTTGCCAGCACACCAGCCGCCCGGTGTCCCGGATCGGTCTCGGCCCGGCAAAGCCCGAGATAGATCGGCACCAGCATCAGCCCGGCGCCGTGCGCGATGGCCACGGCAAACGACCACAGCGCCAGCCGCGATGGCGCGATACGCACCAGCGCCCGCGGATGGCGCGGCCAGATCAACAAGGTGATGCCAAAGCCGATGAGCAGCAGGCTGGCAACGAGCTGGATCTGCGCTTGCCACGCGATCACCGCGGCAAGCATGCCAAAGGGCAGCGTCACCGCCAATACCGCAAGCGCGTGTCCGACTGCAAGATAGCCCAGCGCCGCGAGCAGCGCGCGCCGGCTTTGTTCCAGCAAGCCGTTCGACACTGCCAGCGGCCACCCCATTGCCGGGTTAAGGCCGTGGTAGAAGCCGCTTGCCAGCACCGCCGACCACAGGCCGATCTGCTCCCAAGGGGGACTGATCAAGATCTGACCGAGGGATAGCAGAAAGAATCGGTCGAGCAGTCGCCGCCTTCCAGCCGGATCTGGTGGGCGCGGTAGCCTTCGGGGAAGTCGACCCAGTAGTCATCGGCCAGGACCAGGCCGCCACCGGGATCGGCGCGTGCCATGACCTGTGTTCCGGGAATGCCGTCCGGGTAGAACTGGTTGTCCCAGGTGGAGTAGAGCGAGTTGGTCCAATAGACGCGCTTGCCGTCGCGGCTGATCTCGACCATTTGCGGGCCGCCCGTGAAGGCTTTGCCGTTGGGGTGTGGCGTGCGCCGGGCGATGCCGCCCAGATGGACCGAGCCGGACAGCTTCGGTTTGCGCGGGTCGGTCACGTCATACTGGCGCATCTCGCCCGTGCCCCAGCATGAGACATAGAGAAACTTGTCGTCGAGCGACAGATCGATATCGGTCACCAGCGGCGGCACCGCGCCGAAGCCTTGCAGCAATGGCGGCAGCAGATCCTTGGACGCAGGCTCCGGCGGGATGGTCGCCGTTTTTTCGACATGGAATTCGCCGCCTTCGCGCCACCAGGTCCAGATCGACCCTTCCAGGTTGGTGGTATCGACCACCACGCCAACGAAGCCATATTCGCGGATCGGGTCGTGCGCCGGCCTGACTTCCAGCGCCATCTGGTGATTGGCGCCAAGGTCGATGGTCTGCACATTGCGCCGCCCGCGCAGATCCCAGAAATGCAGCTTGTGCCCGTATCGGTTGGCCAGCAGGTCTTCGGCCACCAGGCCGTTTTCGAACTGCGGCGGCAGCGCCCATTCGCTGGACACCATGTAGTCGCGCGGCAGGTTCCACCAGAAGTCGTAGTGCTTCTCCTGCTCGCCGCGGTCGATCTCCCAGCGCCCGAGGACTTCGAACGTTTCGCAGTCCATGATGAAGATGCCCGGCTTGCCGTCCGTGCCATCGATGCCGCCACCGCCAAGCGTGCTGACGTAGATGCCCTCGGGGCCGCAATGGACGGTATGGGGCCGGGAATAGCCGGTCTTGCGCAAGACCTCTTCCGGCTCCACGATCTTGTGGATGCGCGCCTGGGTCGGATGGGGCTTGGTGTCGACGATATACAGCCGCGACGAGCGCATGCCCGGAATGATCAGGTAGCGCCGTTCCAGGAAGGCATGGCCGGTCAGCGGCGACAGCGCCGACGAGCATGCATTCCAGCCGAAGTGGTGCAACTCGTCGCCCTTGTGCGTCATCGGCACGGTGTGCACCACCGTGCTGTAGGTCGGCGAGTCGGGCGCTACGTCGATCACGGCGAGGGCGTCGGGCTGGGAGCCGTCCGGGTTGAGCAGCAACGTATAAGCATAGGCTTCCGCCGGCGCGCTCATCGCGAGTTCCGGCGACGCGTGAAACGTGGGATCCGGCCGCATGTTCATGGTAAGCCCCCTCATCGTTGTGCCGGATCGCACGTCGCAAGATCGCCTGCGCGTCTGCCTGCGCTTCCGAAGTGCATATCAAGCCTACTCAGACTAGGACGTTCTCAATGGCGAGTCAAAGCGCTTCATTGCAGCGCGGCAATTTGTAAAGGCTGCAAGCAAGCCGGAACGGAATGGATGGGGAAGGCGGGCGCGCGGCACATCTGCTCGCCTGCATTTGCCGGTATGGCAATGCGGTCGGGCCGGCAGGAACGGGAATTGCGTGGAGCAGGGCCAATATCCGCTCTTGGTCACAGCGATGCCATCCGTTCTGACTGTGCTCAGGTCCTCTCCCCGAGCCTTCTACGAGCTGCTGCGCGACACGGTCAATGCCTGGATCGATGACTACGCGCCCAGCATGGGGGCGGCGCTGGCTTACTACACCGTCTTCTCCATCGCACCGCTGCTGGTGATCGTGATTTCGGTGGCCGGCGTGGTATTCGGGGCGGAGGCCGCGCGCGGCGAGGTGTTTGCGCAGTTGCAGGGGCTGCTGGGGCCGGACGGGGCCAAGACCATCGAGACCATGCTGCTGGCGGTCAGCGAGCCGGCAGCCAGCACGCTGACCGCCGTGCTGGGCGTCATCGTGCTGCTGATCGGCGCGACCACCGTATTTGCCGAGCTGCAGTCAGCGCTGGACCGGATCTGGGAGGTGCCGGAGCGCCGCAAGACCTCCGGCATCCTTGCGCTGCTGAGGGCGAGGATGCTGTCGTTCGGCATGATCCTCGGCATCGGCTTCCTGCTGGTGGTGTCGCTGGTGATGAGCGCGGCCATTTCGGCGCTCAACCGGCTGTGGGGCCCGTTGTTCGGCGCGGAGGAGCTGGTGGGCCATATCCTCGACATGGTGGTCAGCCTGGTCCTGATCACCGTGGTGTTCGCGATGATCTACAAGATCATGCCGCGGGCCAAGGTGCGCTGGCCCGACGTATGGCTGGGGGCGGCGGTGACCGCGCTGATGTTCACGCTCGGCAAGTTCCTGATCGGCCTGTATATCGGCAAGAGCGGTGTCGCCAACGGCTACGGCGCGGCCGGTTCGCTGGTGGTGCTGCTGCTGTGGGTGTACTACTCTGCCCAAATATTCCTGCTGGGGGCCGAGTTCACGTGGCAGTATGCGCGGCGTTTCGGCTCGCGCCGGCATGAGGCGCAGGCAGAGCGCGCCGAGGCGGAGCGGCAGAAGGCGGGCCAAGCACCAGGGCAGGAGCGCAAGGTGTAGGCATCGGGCAGGTTGAGAATCACTCGGCGGCCTTGAGCATGTCCTCGACCACCTTCTTGGCGTCGCCGAACACCATCATGGTCTTGTCCATGTAGAACAGCTCGTTGTCCAGCCCGGCGTATCTCTGCATGCGGGCAAGTGGGTTGTCTCGATCCAGACCGTGCATGAGGTGGAAAAGCCGGTGCCGCAAGCAACCAGCGCAGTCGGCATCGATGTTGGCATCACCCGGTTCGCTACGCTCAGCGATGGTACGTTCCTCGCTCCGCTCAACAGTTTCAAACGGCACGAAGCCAGATTGCGCCGCGCTCAGCGGGCGATGAGCCGCAAGACGAAGTTCAGCAAAAACTGGAGCAAGGCGAAAGCCAGAGTCCAGCGCATCCACGCCCGCATCGGCAACGCCCGCCGCGATTACCTGCACAAGGCCACGACCACGATCAGCAAAAACCACGCGATGGTCTGTATCGAGGACTTGCAGGTACGTAACATGTCCAGGTCGGCGGCGGGAACAGGTGAAAGCCCAGGCGCGAATGTTCGGGCTAAGTCCGGCCTGAACAAGGCCATTCTCGACCAGGGCTGGTTCGAGTTCCGCCGGCAGTTGGAATATAAGCTGGCGTGGAAGGGGACTGGCTTATCGCTGTGCCACCGCAGAACACGAGCCGGACGTGTCCGTGCTGCGGTCAGGTGTCGGCGCAGAACCGTACGACGCAGGCAAGATTTTGCTGCGTCCAGTGCGGATTCGAGGAAAACGCCGATGTGGTCGGAGCGATCAGCATTCTGGCGCTGGGACACCGCGTTGCAGCCTGTGGAGAGTCGGCGCAGTCGGGCCGCTCGGTGAAGCAGGAACCCACCGCAGCGACTGCGCTTCATCGCGTAGCGCCGAAGGAATTCCTTCCCTTTCCGCCGTCAGGCGGTGGCCGCAGGCCGAGGGAGGGGAGGATGTCAAAGTCGCGCATCCATCAGTAATCCCACGGCACCGGCACGAAACGGAAGCCTTCGCCGTTCTTTGCAATGTGACCGATGGACGGGAACGCGACATGCGCTGCGGCCAGCAGGGCGCCGGTTTCAGCGGCTTCGTCGAGCAGCGCGATACGCACGGCCACAGCCACTTCAGGATCGTGCTCGAAGCCATTTTGCCATGCCGGCTTGTCGAAGCCGACTTCGAAAATCGCGTCGCCTACGAACGTCAGTTTCTCGCCGTTCGATGCGACATCCACGACGCAGTGCCCCGGCGTGTGCCCACCCGTCACGCGCGCCGACACGCCCGCTGCGACTTGCACTGTCTGATCGAACTGCACGATGTTTTCGCTGTAGAGTTCCGCGAACTTTGCAGCAGCCTTGCGGAGCGCGGGAGGAACCGTTTCCGGCATCACCGTCTTGCTGAAGTCCGGATTTTTCCAGAACTCCACTTCCGCGGCCGACACGTGAATGCGAACGTCCGGGCGCAGCTTGGACTTGACGCCATCAACGTTCAGCCCGCCGACGTGATCCATGTGCATATGCGTAATCACGATATCGGTGATCGCAGCCAGGTCGATGCCAGCCGATTCCAGGCGCATTACCGACCGACCGGCACGCGTGAAGTATTCGAAACCGTCGCCCACACCCGAGTCGACCAGGATCAGGCGTTCGCCGCTGCGCACGAGCGCGATATTCAGCGCCCAGTCGAACATGTCACGTTGCAGGAAACGGCCATCGAACCATTCGTTGCGGTCCGTTTCGCTCACGTTGGTGGACATGGTGGAGGTCGGCAGCGGCAGAATGCCATCGCTGATCAGCACCACGTCGACGTCGCCCACACGCACGGCGTAGCGGGAAGGCACGAGTTCGCCTGAACCTTCTTTGCCAAGGTTGGCGGTAACCGGCTGCATATTGCGGGTTGTTTCGCTCATGTTCAGTAGTCCTGTCAATTCACTGGGTAAGCCGCACTGGGCGGCGGCGTGCGGTCCGCTTCGTTGCGCGGACATCCTCCCCGATCGTCGCAACGGCTTTTGCAACTATCGTCGCAACGGATTGTAGGCAGGGGGGACGAACGCCAGTAGCATCGCGAAGGCCTTCAGTATGTTGTCCGAACGGCAACAATCGACGACGACAGGCAATGAGAGGTAACCAGACCAGCTAACCGGTACGCAGTCCGGCAATTCCGGTTTCCCACAGGCTCGCGGGCACCCCCTGCCGCATTACGCATTACCCCTTGCGCTCGCACCCGATACTGTATAAATATACAGTTATCGTAAACATCCTAAAACTCGCCCCCGGCGAGCGACGCCCACTCCACAATGACTGCGCAACTGCACGCAGCCCCGTCCCCGGCGGCGCAGGAATTGCCTTTCCCTGCGCCAGCCTCCGCCGAGCCAGCTCCCGCCACGCGCCAGCAGGCGCTGTCGGCGCTCGAGCAGCGCTATCCCGGCCTGTGGCGGGCCGGCCAGCTTGGCCGTGCCGGCAGCGCCGCGGTGTGCCCGACTGGCTATGACGCGTTGTCGGCGGAACTGCCTGGCGGCGGCTGGCCGGCCGGCGGGCTGACCGAGCTGCTGACCACGCAGGGCGGTGCGGGCGAGCTGCGCCTGCTGCTGCCGGCGTTGCGCACGCTGGCCGGCACGGGGCGCCGCATCGCGCTGGTGGCGCCGCCTTACCTGCCCAATGCGATGGGGCTGGCCGCGGCCGGATTGCCTGCGCGGCAGCTTTACTGGGTGCGCCCGCCGGCCGGTTCCGCCAAGGCCGCGCAGGCTGACATGCTGTGGGCGGCCGAGCAGGTGCTGCGCAGCCAGGCCTTTGGCGGCGTGCTGGTGTGGCTGCCGACGGCGCGGCCCGAGGCACTGCGCCGGCTGCAAGTGCTGGCGCAGGGCGGCGACGCGGTGGTGTGGGCGCTGCGCCCGGCCGCGGCACTGCGCGAATCGTCGCCCGCGGTGCTGCGGCTGCTGCTGGCGCCGCAGCCCGGCAATATGCTGTCGATCGTCTTCCACAAGCGGCGCGGGCCGGTGCGGGATACCCCGCTGCTGTTGCGGCTGGACGGGATGGAAGCCGCCACGCGCACCGCCGCCTGGCCGTCGCTCGCGCGGGAACCTGCCCTGGTTTCTTCGCCTTCTCAGCTTTCTCAGTCTTCTTCCGATGCCGTACTGGATCGCGGTGCACCTGCCGCGCCTGCCCCTGGACGCACTGCAGCCCAACTGGCCTGAGCCGGTGCCCGCTGCCGCGGCCTCTCCGACCTCCCCGACGCCGTCCTCCGCCACTGGCACGCTGCACCATGCGCTGCCGGTGGCGGTGATGGCGCAGGAGCAGGTGGTGCTGGCCAACGGCCCGGCCATGCAGCTCGGCGTGCGCTACGGCATGCGCCGTGGCGGCGTGCAGGCGCTGTCGGCCGATATCGTGCAGCTTGAGCGCGACCCCGTCGCCGAGTCCGGGTTGATGGAGGCGGTGGCGCTGGCGCTGCTGCGTTTCACGCCGGCGGTGACCTTCGACGAGGAGCCGGAAGCGGCCACGGTGATGCTGGACGTCACGGCCAGCCTGCGCCTGTTCGGTGGCCACCGCGCGCTGTGCCGCGCGGTGCGCGCCTGCGTGCGCCAGCTCGGCACCATTGCCCAGGTAGGCTCGGGCCCGACCGCGCACGGCGCCGCCTGGCTCGCACGCCAGCCGCTGCGGCGCACGCGGCGCGGTGTGGTCCGACCCGCGCGCCGGGCGGTGGGCATGGCGCGTCTGCACCGGCTGCTGGATCGGCTGCCGGTGGAAGCGCTGCATACGCTGGCCGATCCGGCGTGGCTCGATGGCATCGGCTGCCGCACGCTGGGGCAGGTGCGGGGCCTGCCGCGCGCGGGCCTGACGCGGCGGCTGGGCCCGGCGCTGCTGGCGCGGCTGGACCAGGCCTATGGCGACGCGCCGGCGCGCTTTGCGTGGTACGCGGCACCGCCTGCGTTCGCGCAGCGCATGGACCTGCCCGGGCGTATCGAGTCGGCCGAAGGCGTGCTGGCCGGCGCGCAGCGGCTGCTGCTGGCGCTGGCGGGCTGGCTGGCGGTGCAGCAGGCCGGCGTCACGCGCTGCGTGCTGGTGCTGGAGCATGAACGCTACCGGCGCGGCGCCGATACCGAAGGCACCCCGGTGCCGCTGGGCCTGGCCCAGCCCAGCCGCGATCCCGCGCACCTGTCGCGGCTGCTGCGCGAAAAGCTCGACAAGCTCAATTTCCACGCCCCGGTCACCGGCCTGGCGCTGCGGGTGGAGGCGATGGCCGCCTGCGTGCCGCAAAGCGACGCGCTGTTCCCCGAGCCCGGCGGCACGCCGGAGGACCTCGGCCGCCTGCTCGATACGCTGATGGCGCGGCTGGGCCGCGACAACGTGCTGCAGCCCCGGCCGCTGGCTGACTACCGGCCCGAGCGCGCCAACCGCTGGTGCCCGGTCGACGAGCCGCAGCCCGGCGGCAAGGCCGGCGCGCTGCCAGGGCCGCTGCCGGAGCGCCCGCTGTGGCTGCTGCCGCAACCGTTGCCGCTGCCGGTGCAGCAGCATCGCCCCTGCCACGGCGGGCCGCTGGCGCTGCTGAGCCGGCCTGAACGCATCGAGGCCGGCTGGTGGGACGGCGCGCTGGCCACGCGCGATTACTTTATCGCCGAGCGTGCCGACGGCCTGCGCTGCTGGATCTTCCGCGAGCGCCCCGGCCCCGCGGCGCAGGACGATGGCGGCGAGTACCGCTGGTTTTTGCACGGGTTGTTCGCATGACGGTCCTGCCATCGCTGCCCGGCTCGCTGCCGGGGTTGTTGCCGTCCTTGCCCGACTATGTCGAGCTGCACTGCATCTCCAACTTCACTTTCCTCACCGGCGCCTCGCACCCGGGCGAGCTGATCGAGCGCGCGTTCGAACTGGGCTACCGCGGGCTGGCGCTGACCGACGAATGCTCGGTGGCCGGCACCGCGCGCGCGCACGATGCCATCGAGACGCTGCGCAAGCGCCTGCGCGACGCGGTGGCGCGCAGCGCGGCACGCGGGGAAGAGGGCGTGGACGATCCGCTGCTCGGCAACGATGACGAGCCGCAGCCCGACACCGACTGCGACCACGGCGATCCCCATGCCCACACCACCCGGCACCAGCGTCTGCAGGCGCTGGCCGAAGCCGCCGATGCCTTCTCGCTGCTGATCGGCAGCCGCTTCAGCCTGACCCCGGCCGATGGCTCGGAGCGCCCGCCGCTGCGGCTGGTGCTGATCGCCCAGCACCGCGACGGCTTCGGCAACCTGAGCGAGCTGATCACGCTGGGCCGCCGCCGCGCGCCCAAGGGAACCTATCGCCTGCATCCCGAAGACCTGTCCGCGCCCGCGCCGGACGAGGCTCACCTGCGCGGCATGTCCGGCTGCCTGGCGCTGCTGCTGCCCGACTATTGGGCCGATCCCGAACTGCTGCGCGAACAGGCGCAGTGGTGCCGCGAGGTCTTCGGCGAGCGCGCCTGGATCGCGCTGGAACAACTGCAGGGCCACGCCGATGCGCTGCACCGTGCGCGCCTCGAAGCGGTATCGGCACAGACCGGCGTGCCGCTGGCCGCGGCCGGTGCGGTCACCATGCATGTGCGCTCGCGCAAGCCGCTGTCCGATGTGCTGACCGCGATCCGGCTGGGCCAGCCGCTGCCCGAGTGCGGCATGGCGCTGGCACCCAATGCCGAGCAGCACCTGCGCATGCGGCAGGTGCTGTCGCGGCTGTATCCACGCGAGGCGCTGGCGCAGACGCTGAAAATCGCGCAGCAATGCGATTTCTCGCTCGGGATGCTGCGCTATGAATACCCGGAGGAGCTGGTGCCGCCGGGCGAGACGCCGATCTCCTACCTGCGCAAGGAAGTCGAGCGCGGCATGCACGAGCGCTTTCCCAACGGCATGCAGCAAGAGTGGAAAGACCAGCTCAAGGAAGAGCTGGCGCTGATCGAGGAAAAGCAGTACGAGCCCTTCTTCCTGACCGTGCACGACATCGTGCGCTTTGCGCGCGCCAACGGCATCCTGTGCCAGGGGCGCGGCTCGGCCGCCAATTCGCTGGTGTGCTTCTGCCTGTATGTCACCGAGGTCAGCCCCGAGCAGGCCAACCTCCTGTTCGGCCGCTTCCTGTCGCGCGAGCGCGATGAGCCGCCCGATATCGACGTCGACTTCGAGCACCAGCGGCGCGAGGAGGTGATCCAGTACATCTACCAGAAGTACGGCCGCCACCGCGCCGCGCTGGCGGCGTCGCTGATCACCTACCGCTCGCGCAGCGCGCTGCGCGATGTGGGCCGCGCGCTGGGCATCGATGCCAGCGTGGTCGAGCAGGTGGTCAAGGGCCAGGCGTGGTGGGACGGCGGCCCGGGCTTTGTCGACAAGATCGCGCGTTACGGGCTCGATCCCGATTCGCCGGCGGTGCAGATGTGGGCCAGCCTGACCGCGCAGCTACGCGGTTTTCCGCGCCACCTGTCGCAGCATGTGGGCGGCTTTGTGATCGCGCGCCACAAGCTGTCGCGGCTGGTGCCGATCGAGAACGCGGCGATGGCCGACCGCAGCGTGATCCAGTGGGACAAGGACGACCTGGAATCGCTCGGCCTGCTCAAGGTCGATGTGCTGGCGCTGGGCATGCTGTCGGCGATCCGGCGCGCGCTGGAGATGATCCCCAACCCCGACCCTGCACGCGCCGCGCTGCCCACGCGGATGGAAGACATCCCCAAGGAGGACAAGAAAACCTACGACATGATCTGCAAGGCCGACACCATCGGCGTATTCCAGATCGAGTCGCGCGCGCAGCAGTCGATGCTGCCGCGGCTGCAGCCGCGCAAATACTACGACCTGGTGGTCGAGGTGGCGATCGTGCGCCCCGGGCCGATCCAGGGCGGCATGGTCCATCCCTACCTGAAGCGGCGCGAGGCGTTCCGCCGCACCGGCAAGCTGCCGGTCTACTTCAACGCCGTGATCGAGAAGGTGCTGGGCAGAACGCTGGGCGTGCCGATCTTCCAGGAGCAGGTGATGCAGCTCGCCATCGACGCGGCCGGTTTCTCGCCGGGGCAGGCCGACCAGCTGCGCCGCTCGATGGCGGCCTGGCGCCGGCGCGGCGACCTGCGCCAGCACCAGGATGCGCTGGTGCGCGCGCTCACCGGCAACGGCTATCCGGAGTCCTTCGCGCTGGCGATCTGCAAGCAGATCGAGGGCTTTGGCGAATATGGTTTCCCCGAGAGCCATGCGGCCAGCTTTGCCAAGCTGGTCTATGTCAGTTCCTGGCTCAAGTGCCACCATCCTTCCGCGTTCCTGTGCGCGCTGCTGAACAGCCAGCCGATGGGGTTCTATTCGCCGTCGCAACTGGTGCAGGATGCGAGCCGGCATGGCGTGCGGGTGCTGCCGGTCGATGTCACGGTGAGCCAGTGGGAAAGCACGCTGGAGCCGGTGGCCGAAGCGGGGCCGGGCAAGCCGCGGCAATCGCCATACCCGCTGGTGCGCCTGGGCCTGAGCCGCGTCAAGGGCATGCGCCAAGAGGCCGCGCTGCGCATCGAGGCGGCGCGCGCGCAGCGCGCCTTCGACAGCGTCGAGGACCTGGCGCTGCGCGCCGCGCTGGACCGGCACGATATCGACGTGCTGGCCGCCTCCGATGCGCTGGCGCCGCTGGCCGGCCACCGCCACCAGGCCCGCTGGCAGGCGCGCGCCGCGGCCGGCCATGCCGCGCACCGCGACCTGCTGTACGAGGCGCCGCCCGCCGAGGCCGCGCTGACACTGCCCGCGCCGCGGCTCGGTGAAGACGTGGCGGCGGATTATGCCAGCCTGGGGCTGTCGCTCAAGTCGCACCCGCTGGCGCTGCTGCGGCACAAGCTGAAGGCGATGCGCTTTGCCACCGCCAGCCAACTCGAGCGCTGCGCCAACGGCCGCCGCGTGCGCGCCTGCGGCATCGTCACCGTGCGCCAGCGCCCGTCCACCGCCAGCGGCACCATCTTCGCCACCATCGAGGACGAGACCGGCACCATCAACCTGATCCTCTGGCCCGACCTGGTCGAGCGCCAGCGCAAGGAGGTGCTGGGCGCGACGCTGCTGGGCGTGGTCGGCACCTGGCAGCGCCAGGGCGACGTGCGCCACCTGGTGGCGAAGGAGCTGGTGGACCTGAGCCCGATGCTGGGCCGGCTGATGGTGGGGAGCCGGGACTTCCACTAAGCCGCGCCGGCATGCGTCAGCGCGTGCGCGGAGTCATCCAGACATCGCTCCAGAACCGGTTCCACCGGCCCGGGATGCCTGACGGGATCCAGGCAAGTCACGGCGTGTCCTGGGTGGCCACGGCGGCGAGGTACAGCTTCAGGGTGTTGCCGATGCCGTCCAGCTTGCTCTTGAGCAGGCTGAAGACCGTGTCATCGATTTTCTTGTCGATCATGGCCTCCACCTTGGCCCTGACCTCCGCCCACACGTCCACCGACGACGTCGGTACATGGCGACGGCGGCCATCGACGGCGGCTTGCCGTCTCAGAATTCATAGTTGATCGAGAAATCGACCACCGCGTTGGTCTTCTTGCGCGTGATCGGACTGTCCGCCGCATCGCCGGCGAGCTGGGAAATCGCCACGTCAGAGCTGGCAAACCAGTGCCTGGCGAAGTACCACACGGCCGTCACGCCGAACCCGTACGACTTGATGCCGCCGCTCGCATCGTAGGCCGGCCGTCCCGGGCGCGCCTGCGCTGCGCTGACGCCGTACCACGCGTTCATGTAGCGCGAATCGGCCAGCGTGACGGTGGGTCCGGCGAACCAGAAGAACCTCTCCGAACTGCCCGGCATCGGCATATAGGCGCCGATATCGCCGATCCAGCCATCGCTGCCGCCCAGGCTGCGGCGCGCGTCGATGCGCAGCACCAGCGGGAATGCCTTCGAGATCGCGTATTCCGCGAACAGCTTGGCCTCCGGCGCCGGGTTGATATTGCCCATGCCATCCAGGTGCGGCGAATCTTCCTGCCCGCGCCGGCCGAGGTTGTAGGTGAGCGCGACGCCCGCGCGCCAGTTCCTGCCGCGCAGCAGGTTGACGCCCAACCCTTCGCCGACCGAGGCGAACGCCAGGTCGCGGTAGCGGATGTCGATGCTGGGGCCGCCCAGGACGATGTATTCGGACGAGCCGTCGTAGCGCGGCCGGAACATCGCCGCGCCGCCCAGCCGAACCTGCCAGTCGGGGATGTCGTCCTGGAAGAGCTTCTGCAGCGGGATGCCGGCCGAGAACTGCCATTCGGCCAGTGGTGCGGGAGTCTGGGCGCTGGCCAGGCCCGGGGCCCAAAGGGCGCCAGCGGCCAGCAGCGCGGGGATGCAAGAGGACGGACGCTTGGGATTGAGCTCGGTCACGGCAGCCTCCACGCCCGCCTGGCGGGCAGTCAGGTTGCGGGCGGGGGGCCCGTGGGCGACATCTTTTCACTGGATGGCCGCTTGCGCAACCATCCGTTTGGCGATGCGCCGGCTCAGTCCACCAGCTTGTCCGGCGTCATGGGCAAGTCGCGCACGCGCCGGCCGGTGGCGTGGTAGACGGCATTGGCGATGGCCGCGGCCACGCCGACGATGCCGATCTCGCCGATGCCCTTGGTGCCGAGCGCGTTGATATGGGGATCGTCCTCGTCCAGCACGACCACGTCGATGGTGCCGACGTCGGCGTTGACCGGCATGTGGTATTCGGCCAGGTTGGCATTGGCGATGCGGCCGGTGACCGGGTCCAGCTCGGTCTTCTCATGCAGCGCCATGCCGATGCCCCAGACAATGCCGCCCATCAGCTGGCTGTGCGCGGTCTTGGGGTTCAGCACCCGACCGACACCGTAGCTGGCCACGATGCGGTGTACGCGGATCTCGCCCAGGTCGGGGTCGACGTGGACCTCCGCAAACACGGCGCCGAAGGAATGCATCGAGTATTTATTCCTTTCTTCGCCGGGGTGCGCGCTGGCCTTCGCTTCGATCGGGCGCCCGCCAGCGCGGGCGATCGGCGCGCAGACAGGTTCATGCTTCATCGGATCGGAAATCCGGCGCAGCCAGCCGTCGGCGATCTCCACGTCTTCCACCGGGGTGCCGGCCAGCGGCGAGGCGGGGTCGGCGACGGCCTGGCGGATCAGCTTCATGCGTGCGGCCGCGGCGGCCTCCTGTACGGCCGGCCCGACGCTCGCGACCGACTGCGAGCCGCCCGATACCGGAGCCTCGGGGAAGGCCGTGTCGCCCAGCTCGAAGCGCACGCGTTCGGGCGGCAGGCCCAGCGCGTCGGCGGCGACCTGCGTCATTACCGTGTAGGTGCCCGTGCCCAGGTCCTGCGAGCCGGAACGGACCAGTGCGGTGCCATCCGGCAGGATGCGCGCCATGGCGCTGGCCTCGGAGCGGTGGGCGGGGTAGGTCGCGGTGGCCATGCCCAGGCCGATCAGCTTGCCGTCGGCCTGCATCGAGCGCGGCGCGGGATTGCGCCGCGCCCAGTCGAAGCGCTCGGCGGCCACGCGGTAGCATTCGCGCAGCGACTTGCTGGAGAACGGCTTCTGCTTCTGCGGATCGGTGTCGGCGTGGTTACGCAGGCGCAGCTCGACCGGATCGATGCCGAGCTTCTCCGCCAGCTCGTCCAGGGCGCATTCCAGCGCAAAGCTGCCGGGGGTCTCGCCCGGCGCGCGCATGAAGGTGGTCGTGCCGATGTTGAGCCTGGCCAGCCGGTGGCTGGTCTGCTGGTTGGGGCAGGCGTAGAGCATGCGCGTGACCAGGGCGCACGTCTCCAGCCACTCTTCCACCACCGAGGTACTGGCGATCACGTCGTGGCGCAATGCAGTCAGCTCGCCATCTTGCGTGGCGGCGGCGACCAGGTGTTGCTCGGTGACGGGCCGCGCGCCTACCGTGCCGAACATCTGCGAACGGTCCACCACCAGCTTGACGGGGCGCCCCGCCCGCTGCGCCGCCATCGCCGCCAGCACCACGTGCGACCATACCGAGCCCTTGCAGCCGAAGCCGCCGCCCACGAACGGGCAGACCACGCGCACCTTTTCCGCCGGGATGCCGAGCGTGCACGACACGGCCTTGCGCACGCCGGTGATGTACTGGGTCGAGTCGTACAGCGTCAGTTCGTCGCCATCCCAGCTTGCGATGGTGGCGTGCGGCTCCATCGGGTTGTGGTTCTCCATTGGCGTGGTGTAGACCGCGTCGACCATGCAGGCTGCCTTGCGCAGTCCTGCATCCAGATCGCCGCGGCGCGTGTCGGCGCCGCCGTCCTCCTCCTCCGGCTTGCAGGCCTGCGTGCGTGCCCTGGCAAAATCCAGCACGGCATCGGTCAGCCGGTAGCGCACCGCCAGGCGGCTGGCGGCATCGCGCGCTTGTTCCAGGGTGTCGGCCACCACCACGGCGATGGGCTGGTTGTTGTGGTGGACGGCGGTATCCTGCAACAGGCTCAGGACGTGCCCGGCGATCGGCGTGCCCGCAGCCGCCTTGCCGCCTTCAGGCAGGCGCGGCGCGTTAAAGGGCGTCATCACCAGGCGCACGCCGGGCATGCGTTCGCACGCAGCGGTGTCCATCGCCGCGATCTCGCCGTTGGGGATGGTGCTGGTGACCATGACCGCGTGGGCCAGGCCCGGCAGCGGATAGTCGGCGGCGTAGCGCGCGCGGCCGGTGACCTTCAGGACGCCGTCGACGCGATCGATGGGGGCACCGGTCACGCTCATGGGGATCCTCCTTGCTGCCGGTTGGCGACTTGCAGCGCGCGCACCACGGCGCGCTCTGCCAGCCCGATCTTGAATGCGTTGTGCTCAAAGGGCTGCGCCCCGGCGAGCAGCAGGCGCGCGGCTGTCGCGGCGCTCAGCGCGCTCAGCGGGCGGCCCACGAGGGCCTGCTCGGCCGCGGGCACGCGCCACGGCTTGTGCGCCACGCCGCCGAGTGCCAGTCGTGCGCTGCGCACGGTGTTGCCGGACAACTCCAGCGCCGCGGCCACCGAAACCAGCGCAAAGGCGAAGGTGGCGCGGTCGCTCACCTTCAGGTAGCACGCGTGCGCCGCGTAGGGCGAGGGCGGCAGGTCCACCGCGACCACCAGTTCGCCCGGCGCCAGCGTGGTGTCGATCTGCGGCGTGTTGCCCGGCAAGCGGTGGAACGCTGCGATCGGGATGCGGCGCTCGCCGGCGGGGGCGCGTGCCACGATCACCGCATCGAGGGCGGCCAGCGCCACGCACATGTCCGACGGATGCACGGCGATGCATTGCTCGCTCGCGCCCAGGATCGCATGCATGCGGTTGATGCCCCCCAGCGCGCCGCAGCCCGAGCCGGGCTTGCGCTTGTTGCAGGCCGGGAAGCCGGTGTCGTAGAAGTAGTGGCAGCGCGTGCGCTGCAGCAGGTTGCCGCCTACGGTCGCCATATTGCGCAACTGGCCGGAGGCGCCGGACAGCAGCGCCTGCGCCAGCAATGGGTAGCGCTCACGCACCAGAGGGTGGTTGGCCGCATCGGTGTTGCTGGTCATCGCACCGATACGCAGGCCGCCATCGGGCAGCGCCGCGACCTGCGCCAGCGGCAGCCGGCTGACGTCGACCAGCAATTGCGGCGTCTCGACACCAGCCTTGACCAGGTCGAGCAGGTTGGTGCCGCCGCTCAGATAGCGCGCGCCCGGCTGGCTGCCCAGGCGCAGCGCTTCGTCGACCGAGTCGGGCCGCTCGTACGAGAAGGGATTCATGCCCGTGCTCAGCTCGCGCCGCGCTTGCCGGCTACCTCGCGGATGGCGGCAACGATATTGGGATAAGCGCCGCAGCGGCAGAGGTTGCCGCTCATGCGCTCGCGGATTTCGTCGTCGCTGAGCGGTAGCGGCGGCGGTGCCAACGGCTGCAGCGCGCTGGCTTCGCCGGCGTCCGCCTCGGCCAGCATGCCTACTGCCGAGCAGATCTGCCCCGGCGTGCAGAAGCCGCATTGCAGCGCGTCGTGCGCGACAAAGGCGTCCTGCAGCGGGTGCAGCGCGTCGCCGCTGGCCAGGCCTTCGATGGTGGTGATCTCGCGTCCTTCCTGCATCATCGCCAGCGTCAGGCACGCCTGGATGCGCCGGCCATCGACCAGCACCGTGCAGGCGCCGCACTGGCCGCGGTCGCAGCCTTTCTTGGTGCCGGTCAGGTGAAGCACTTCGCGCAGCACGTCGAGCAGCGTGGTGCGCGGCTCCAGCTGCAGCGTGTGGGGCTTGCCGTTGATGTGCTGCGTGACGGGGCGCGCGGCGGCGCCCGGAGGCTGGCCGGGATCGCGGGGGGCAGTGGCCTGTGCCGGTGCCTTTGCGGGCATGGTGGCCGCCGGTGCGTCGCGGGTCTGGTTCTCGGACATGCGCTGGCCTTTTGTGGAAGCTCCGGCACGGGTGACGATGCCGGATGCTGAAGGGCAGCAAGTTCGGTGCCGGGCAGGGTGCGGCTAGGGGCGTTTGGGACAGCAGCGAGCACACCGTGGGGGATACGCCAAAACTCCACGGGTTTTGTAGAAATTACGCTGGTGCGTGGCTGTAAAAGAAAAAGGGCGCACGATGGCGCCGCTTGATGATGCCGACTACGTCGGGCTTGTTTGTGCACACAGCCGCGCATCGCACGCTCGCACATCTGAACAAGGCCACGAGCCCACGCATACGCTCCCCTCTCCCGCAGGACCCGCAGGCGGGAGAGGGGCGCAAACCGGCAGATGGATTTGAGGCCTTAGTCCTTTAGCACGCTGCCAATCGCCTTCGCCACGACGCCGACATTGCGCTCATTCAACCCCGCCACACACATCCGCCCCGAACGCAGCAGATACACGCCATGCTGCTCGCGCAGCCGCTCAGCCTGGTCAGCGGTGAGACCGGTGTAGGTGAACATGCCACGCTGCGTCAGGTAGCGCGACAACCCTTCACCACTGACGTAGTCGCGCAGGTTGTGGTGGATCGCCTCACGCATGCGCGCAATACGCCCGCACATCTGGCCCAGTTCCTCTTCCCACAGCTGGCGCAGCTCAGGCGTGGTCAGCACCTTGGCCACCACGCGCGCACCATGCGTCGGCGGGTTGCTGTAGTTGGCGCGCACCGCGCCGGTCAGCTGCCCCAGCACATTGGCGGCTTCGCCGGCGGTGTTGCAGAACACGCTCAGGCCGCCGCAGCGCTCGCCATACAGCGAGAAGTTCTTCGAGAACGAGTTCGCCACCAGGCATGGCACTTCCTGCGCCACCAGTTCGCGGATGGCGAAGGCATCGTCCTCCAGCCCGGCGCCAAAGCCCTGGTAGGCCATGTCGACGAACGGCAGCAGCGCATTGGCCTTGAGCAGCGCGATCAGCTCGCGCCACTGGTCCTGGTTCAGATCCACGCCGGTCGGGTTGTGGCAGCAGGCGTGCAGCAGCACGATGCTGCCCGCGGGAATGGCGCGCAGCGCGTCCATCATCGCGTCGAACTTCAGGCCGCCGGTGGCGTCGTCGTAATACGGGTAGGTGTTGACGGTAAAGCCGGCGCGCTCGAACACCACGCGGTGGTTCTCCCAGCTCGGGTCGCTGATCCACACCTGCGCCTGCGGGTAGTAGCGCTTGAGGAAATCCGCGCCCACGCGCAGCGCGCCCGAGCCGCCCAGCGTCTGCAGCGTGGCGATGCGGCCGGCGGCGCGCGCCGGCGAATCTTCGCCGAACACTAGTGCCTGCACCGCGTTGCGATAGCCCACCAGACCCGACATCGGCAGGTAGGGGCGCGGGCCCATGTCGGCCAGCAGCGCCGCCTCGGCCCGCGCCACCGCCTGCATCACCGGCAGGCGGCCGTCGTCGTCAAAGTAGATGCCGATGCTCAGGTTGACCTTGTCGGTGCGCGGGTCCCGCTGGAAGTCCTCGTTGAGCGAGAGGATCGGATCGCCGGGAAAGGCCTCGATGTGTGCAAACATGGGATGCGATGGAATTGGGGTCTGAGGGGGGCTGCTGCCGCGGCGCGGGGCGCCGCGCAGCAAGGGATTCTAACCTGCGCCAACCGGCGGCGCCCGCAGCCTGCAGGCGCCACCGGGCCGTTCAGCGCAGCTGCTGGGCAGCGACGCCATCCTGCAGCGCCGCGGCGGCGTTCTTCTGGCGCAGCACGTAGCTCACGCCGAGCACCACCAGCCACACCGGGATCAGGTACACCGAGAGGCGCAGGCCCGGCGTCAGGTACATCACCACCAGGATGCCGGCCAGGAACACCAGGCACAGGTAGTTGGTCAGCGGGTAGCCCCAGCTCTGGAAGCGGGTGGCCTGGCCGGCCTTGCGCTTGTCGGCGCGGAACTTCAGGTGGATCAGGCTGATCATGGCCCAGTTGATAATCAGCGCCGACACCACCAGGCCCATCAGCATTTCGAAGGCCTTGCCCGGCATGAAGTAGTTGATCACCACGCACGCCGCGGTGGCCACGGCCGAGAACGCCAGCGCCGTCAGCGGGATGCCGCGCTTGTTGACCTTGAGCAGCGCCTTGGGGGCATTGCCCTGCTGCGCCAGGCCGTACAGCATGCGGCTGTTGCAGTACACGCCGCTGTTGTAGACCGACAGCGCCGCGGTCAGCACCACCACGTTCAGCACGTTGGCGACCCAGTTGCTGTTCAGCGCATGGAAGATCAGCACGAACGGGCTGCCGCCGGTGACCACGTTCTCCCACGGATACAGCGACAGCAGCACCGCCAGCGCGCCAACGTAGAAGATCAGGATGCGGTAGATCACCTGGTTGGTGGCCTTTGGAATGGTCTTCTCGGGCGAATCCGCCTCGGCCGCCGTGATACCCACCAGCTCCAGCCCGCCGAACGAGAACATGATCACCGCCATGGCCATTACCAGCCCGCCCATGCCGTTGGGGAAGAAGCCGCCGTGCTGCCACAGGTTGGCCACGCTCGCCTGCGGGCCGGCATTGCCGGACACCAGCAGGTAGCCGCCGAAACCGATCATGCCGATGATGGCCGCGACCTTGATGATCGAGAACCAGAACTCCATCTCGCCGAAGGACTTCACGCTCGACAGGTTGATCGCATTGATGATCACGAAGAACGCCAGCGCCGAGACCCAGGTGGGGATCTCCGGCCACCAGTACTGCACGTAGATGCCCACCGCCGACAGCTCGGCCATGCTCACCAGGATGTACAGCACCCAGTAGTTCCAGCCCGAGATAAAGCCGGCGAAGTGGCCGCAGTACTTGTCGGCGAAGTAGCTGAAGGAGCCCGCGACGGGCTCGTCCACCACCATCTCGCCGAGCTGGCGCATGATGAAGAACGCCACGATGCCGGCGATCGCATAGCCCAGCAGGACCGAGGGGCCCGCCATCTTGATGGTCTGGGCGATGCCCAGGAAAAGCCCGGTGCCGATGGCGCCGCCCAGCGCGATCAGCTGGATATGCCGGTTCTTCAGGCCGCGCTTGAGCGTGCCGTCATTGTTGCTTGCATGCATTCAGTTGTTTCCTCTACCCATTCTCATGGAATGCGGGCCCGCGCCTCTGGCTGTACGGAGTCGGACGCTTGGGCCGGGGGACGTCACCGCCCCGCGCGGCAGGGTGACTGCCGCGTGGGAGGTGTGCGCTATACCGGAACCGGCTGGTGCCTGTCAAAGGCGGCCGGTCAGGGGAAGGCCGATGCCGGTCAGGCCTCGACCTTGAGCGTGCCGCGTTCGATCTGGTCGCGTTCCAGCGACTCGAACAGCGCCTTGAAGTTGCCTTCGCCGAAGCCTTCGTCGCCCTTGCGCTGGATGAACTCGAAGAACACCGGGCCGAGCGCGGTCTTGGAGAAAATCTGCAGCAGCAGGCGGGGCTTGCCGCCTTCGGTGGTGCCGTCCAGCAGGATGCCGCGCGCCTTGAGCTGGTCCACGGGCTGGCCGTGGCCGGGCAGGCGCTTGTCCAGTGCCTCGTAGTAGTAGTCGTTCGGCGCGGTCATCAACGGGACGCCCGCGAGTTGCAGGTTGTCGATGACTTCAATCAGGTTGTCGGTCAGGAAGGCGATGTGCTGGATGCCCTCGCCGTTGAAGGCCATCAGGAACTCTTCGATCTGGCCGGCGCCCTTGGACGACTCCTCGTTCAGCGGAATGCGGATTTTACCATCCGGTGCGGTCATGGCCTTGGAGGTCAGGCCGGTGTACTCGCCCTGGATGTCGAAGTAGCGGATTTCGCGGAAATTGAACAGCTTTTCGTAGAAGTTCGCCCAGTAAGCCATGCGGCCACGGTAGACGTTGTGCGTCAGGTGGTCGATCAGCTTGAGGCCGTGGCCGACCGGGTGGCGGTCGACGCCCTCGATGAACTCGAAGTCGATGTCATAGATCGACTTGCCTTCCTCGAAGCGGTCGATCAGGTACAGCGGCGCGCCGCCGATGCCCTTGATCGCCGGCAGGCGCAGTTCCATCGGGCCGGTCGGGATCTCCACCGGCTGGGCGCCGAGCGCCAGCGCGCGGGCGTAGGCCTTGTGCGAATCCTTGACGCGGAAGGCCATGCCGCAGGCGCTCGGGCCGTGCTCGGCGGCAAAGTAGGCGGCGTGGCTGTGCGGCTCGCGGTTGACGATGAAGTTCACTTCGCCCTGGCGGTACAGCACCACGTCCTTGGAGCGGTGCTTCGCCACCAGCGTGAAGCCCATCTGCTCGAACAGCGGCTCGAGCACATTGGGGGTAGGCGAGGCGAATTCCACGAATTCGAAGCCCATCAGTTGCATCGGGTTGTCAAACAGGTCGGCCATGGCTTTCTCACTAAAGGCGGAGGTTAAGTGATTGGATCGATGCGATGCCGGCAGAGTTGCCGGGCGGCGGCGGGCAGGCTCGCATCGGATGTCTGGGAAAGATCCGGTTCAGCGGCCCTCGCTGTCATGGCGGGCGCGTGGAGTCCGAGGCAAGGGCGGCAGGTTCGTGGTCATGGGGGCGTTCGGAACCGGTCAGTCGGGAAATAATATTGCAGTGGCGGCGCCCAGCTACGATATGGCGCCGCCGCCAGTCGACGCAGCACAAACCGTTAGGGGGTGTGCCTGCTATCGGCTAGCTTGGGATGCAGTGTATATTCTGGGCAGCAAAATTGGATTTCGTAAGTCACGCAGGGAAACCCTAGATTATGAAATCTTGTTGCGTGAATAACTGAATCGAGGAAACTGACATGCAATCGATCGAGCTGGACCGCACCGATCGCCGCTTGCTGGGGGTGTTGCAGGAGCACGGCCGCGCTTCCAACCTGGAACTGGCCGAGGCCATCGCGCTGTCGCCGGCGCAGACTTTGCGGCGCCACCGCCGCCTGGAAGAGGCGGGGCTGGTCAAACGCTACGAGGCGCGGCTGGATGCCGCGGCGCTGGGTTTTGGCGTGGTGGCTTTTATCCACGTGACCATGGAGCGGGGTCACATCCGCGACCTGTCGAACTTCAAGCGGCTGGTGGCGGAACTCGCCCAGATCCAGGAGTGCTTCTCGGTGACCGGCGATATCGACTACGTGCTCAAGGTGGTCGCCAGGGACCTGAAGTCGCTGTCGGACTTCCTGCTCGACACGCTGATGCGCATCCCGGGCGTCAGTGGCGTGAAGTCCAGCGTCTGCCTGGACGAGATCAAGTGCACCAGCGCCGTGCCGATGGAGGCATGACCGGCGCCTGGGCTTAGTCCGGCTCGGCGTCGAGCCGGCCGCACTGCACGTTCATTTCCCGGCACACCGCGCACCACATCGGCTGCGAACCGGGTTTGGCGCCGCAGTGCGCGGCATCGTCGGCCCCCTTGGGCGGTGCCACATGCACGGGCACCGCCACCCGGTGCGTCGGAAAGCCGCCGGCGCAGGCGCGCGCCACCGCATCGCCAAGCGCCTGCAGGCCGACCGGCTTGACGATCACGGCATTCATGCCGGCGTCCAGTGCCGCCTGGTGGTCTTCTGCCACGGCGCTGGCGGTACAGCCGATCACCGGTACGCAGCAGATGGCATCGTTGCGCGCCCGCAGGGCCCGTGTGAAGGCCAGGCCGTCCATGACCGGCATCGCGCAGTCGCACAAGATGACGTCGAAGCGGGCACCATCGAGCTTGGCCAGCGCGTCGCGGCCATCGCAGGCGGTGGTGACCCGGTGGCCCAGGTGTTCGAGCTGGCGCTGCAACAGCAGCCGGTTGGGGGCGTGGTCGTCGATCACCAGGATATGCGCGTGGCGCCGCGCGCAGCCGGCCGTTGCCGTGGACGGCGCGCCAGGCGTCGTGTCGCCGATGGCGTCGGCATCCGCTTCGGCAACCGCCAGTGGCAGTGACACTTCCACCCGCGTGCCTGCGCCGGCCTTGCTGGAGAGCGTGATGTGGCCGCCCATTGCGCCCACCAGCCGCTGGCAGATTGCCAGCCCCAGCCCGGTGCCGCCCGCCTGCGGCCGCGACAGGCCATGCGCCTGCTCGAAGGGTTCGAACACCCGCGCCTGCGCCGCTTCATCGATGCCGATGCCGGTATCCGATACCGTCAGCACCACCTGCTGCACGCCATCGCGCGGCGGCTGCGCATCCAGCGCGACATGGATCGTGCCGCTGTCGGTAAAGCGCACGGCATTGGAAACCAGGTTGGCCAGGATCTGCCGGAAGCGCAGCCCGTCGACCTGGTGCAGCGGCGCCAGCCCGGCGCCGAGCGCGCTGGTCAGCGGCAGTCCCTTCTGCGTGGCCACCGGGCCGAAAATCAGCAGCGTGTCCTGCACCAGCCCCGCCAGCGCGGCGGGTGCCGGCGCGATGCGGAACTTGCCGGCCTCCATCTTCGACAGATCGAGGATGTCGTCGATCAGCGCCAGCAGCCCCAGCGCCGACTTGTGCGCCGTGACAAGCTGCAGGCGCTCGTCGTCCGATAGCTGGCAGCGCGCCAGTGTCAGTTCCAGCATGCCGGTGATGGCGTTCATCGGCGTGCGGATCTCGTGGCTGACCGAGGCCAGGAACGTTGACTTGGCACGGTTGGCGGCCTCCGCCTGCGCCTTGGCCTGTGCCAGTTCGGCCAGCATGTCATGGCGTTCGGTCAGGTCCACGCAGCCGCCCGCCAGCCCCTTGACCGTACCGTCGGCGCCGCGCAGTGGCGTCATCCAGTTCAGCACATGGTGGTTGCGATTGCCCAGCCGCAGGCAACGGTCCTTGTGCAGCGGCACGCCGTCTTCGATCACCTTGCGGTAGTCGCGCGCCACCTCGGCCATGTCGGTGACGAGGGGATGTGCATGGCCTGTTGTGTCCAGCCCCTGCCCGCGCAGCGTGTCGCGCGTGGCGCCGAGCAGTTCCTCATAGCTGCGGTTGCAGGTGATCAGCCGCAGCGAGGCATCGCGCAGGTAGACGGGTTGCGGAATGCCGTCGAGCAGCGCCGACTGGATCGCAACGTGGTCCTTCAGCGCCACTTCGGCGGCGCGCCGCCGCCGCACCTCGCGATACAGCGCGACGATCCATGCCAGCAGGAACGGCGTGACGAAGCACAGTACCGAAGCGGCCCACCACAGCAATCGTTCATGGGGACTTGCCTGCGAGGCCGCGGCCGCGGCCGCCTGCAGCGCCTCGGTGGCGGCCTGCTGGACGGGCTCGGTGGTTGACTGCGCGCCGGCGTGGCCCGATAGCGCGAACAGCAACGTTGCGGCAATACGCGAAGCACTGCGCAACGCAATGGGGGTGGGGGAGCGGGAAGACAAGCGGCGAGACAAGCGGCGAGACTAGCGGGGCGGCCAGGAATGATGGAAAACCGGGAGCGTCCGCGGCGGTGCCAGTGCAGCAGCGCAACGGACGCAGGCTTGTCCTTACTCTATGAGCGCGGTCGCGCTGGCTCAGTAAGACGTGTCTGAGAATGCTTGCTGAAATTTCCGAATCGCCTGCAGTAAGGGCCTACGGCGCCACGTTTCGACATGAATGCGGCAGGCACTCCATACGTGCGGCATGCATGCACTTAAGCACGCGCCCGGTCGGAAATTTCTGAACTTTCTGGAACCCGCTTTTTGCGATATCGCGGCGTTATGATTCCGCATCCATCCGGAACGGAGTGTGCCCATGGCCTTGGTGTTGAAGGGCTTGCTCGCCGCGGCCTCGCTCGCGGCAGGAGTATGGCTGGGGCGGACGCGGCCGCGCGCGGCGATGGCGCCGGCGGTGCCGCAGCCCGGGCAGGCGTTGCTTGACCATATTGCCGCCACGATGTCCGTTGCGCTGTTCCGGCTGGCCGATGCGGGCAATGATGGCGACTATCGCTTCGACGCCTTTACCGGCAAGCTGCCAGGCCTGCCTGACTGGGCCGAAGCGGATTTTCTCGCCGTGCTCGCCGGCAGCCACCTGGACGTACATCGCGAGGACCGCGGCATGCCGGCCGAGGCACTGGCGCAATCGGCCGCCACGGGCGAGCCGGCCTGCGTCGAAGTGCGCGTCCATGCCGGTCCCGAGACCCGCTGGCTGCGCTTGTCTGCCAGCGCGCCGATGCCCGGCGGTGGCCGGGTCGGCTACTGGGAGGACGCGACCGAGGCGCACCGCCAGCAGGCCTTGCTGCTCGACGCGCAGTTCGCCGGGCAGGACGTGTTCCAGGCCAAGGCCCGGTACGAAGTCGGCGTGACCCACGAAATCCGCACACCGCTGGCCACCATCGTCGGCGCGCTCGAGCTGCTGCGCGCCTCGCCGCTGACGCCGGCGCAGGCCGGGCAGGTGGAACTTGCCGAAGGCTCGGCACGGCTGCTGATGGATATCGTCGGCGGCGTCTTTGCCTACTTCCGCGAGGAGGCCGGGCAAATGGTGCCGGAAAAGCTGTCGCCGGATCTGCGCGCGGTCATCGACGACGTGCTGCAGGCACAGTATCCGTCCGCGGCCGCAAAGGGTTTGCGGCTGTCCGCCCAAGTCGATGCCGGTATCGCGCCGCAACTGGTCAGCGATCCCACGCGGCTCAAGCGCGTGCTGCTGAACCTGACCGGCAATGCCGTCAAGGGCACGCCGGCGGGCGGCATCGCGCTGGCGGCGGTGCTGGTGGAGGACCAGGACGAGCGCCAGCATCTGGAGATCTCGGTGGCGGACACTGGCGTCGGCATGCCGGCGGCCGCCACGCAAAGCCGGCCAGCCGCACCTGGCGAGGCCGAGGCCGTGATCCTGAACCTGTCCAACGGCAGCGGCATGGGCCTGGCGCTGTGCAACCGGATGTTGCGGCTGATCGGCGGCGATCTGACGCTGCACAGCGAGCCCGGCGCCGGCACGCGCGCGGTGATCCGCATCACGCTGCCGGTCGCGCCGCCGGCCGAGCCGCCATTGCTGGCCGGCCGCCGCGTGCGCACCGACGCGCTGCGCGATAGCGCCGATGCGCGGCTGGTGCGCGAATACCTGACCGCGCTCGGCGCAAAGCCGTGGACAGCCGACGACAGCGTCCAGCCGGACCTGCAGTGCGCCGATGCGGATGCCGCGCATGACCTGATGCCGGGCGTGCCGGCCATCGTGCTGGTGGATCGCGCATGCGCCAGCGTCGCGGCGGTGCCGGGGATCCCGCTGCTCGCCGGGCCGGTCTGGTGGCACGGCCTGCGCGACGTCTGCCGCCAGGCGCTGGCGCTTGGCGCTGCCGCGGCAGCGACGACCGAAGTGCCCGCGCCACTGCAGGGAAAAGCCATCCTGGTGGTGGAGGACTACCTGCCGTTCCAGGTGATCATGCGCCGCCAGCTTGAACTGCTGGGCCGGCAGTGTGCGCTGGCGACCAACGGTGCCGAGGCGCTCGACATGCTGGCACAGCAGCCCTACGCGCTGGTCATCACGGACTTCCAGATGCCGGGCATGGACGGCTTCGAGCTGGCCGCGCGTATCCGCGCCGCCGGCGACGGACCCAACGCCGGCGTGCCGGTGGTGGCCCTGACCGGCGTGGCTGACCAGGACCTGGCGCAGCGCTGCGAAGCGGCAGGGATCAGCGCCCACCTGACCAAGCCGGTACGGATGCCGGAGCTGCGCCAGTGCATCGAACGCTGGGCACGGGCGTAAGACAGGAATCGCCATGGGCTTGCTCTCAATACGGGAGCCGCGAAGCTTTCGGGAAAAATCGCGGTTCTCGTCGGAAGATTCCGGCGCCTTTAAGAGCAAATGCTGAGCACAATGTTGTGACACCTTGCTGCGTGCCCGCTCACCGGGGCACAGAGGAGCTAGTGATGGAGCTAAAGCCGTGGCCACAATCCTGATCGTCGACGACCACCCGCCAGTGCGCGTCGTACTGAAGACGCACCTGTCGCAGGTGCTGGGCGTCACGCATGTGCTGGAGGCGGACAACGGCCAGGCCGCGATCGAGATCGTGCGGCAATACGCGCCGGACGTGGTGATCCTGGACATCGACATTCCCAAGATCAACGGCCTGGAGGTGATCCCGCGCCTCAAGGCCATTCATCCCGCTGTGCGCATCCTGGTCATCTCCGGCCAGGACCAGAACACCTTCGCGCCGCGCGCGCGCCAGGCGGGGGCGCACGGCTATGTCAGCAAGACGCTGGAACTGGCGGAAATCGTGCGCTGCACGGAGTCCGTGCTCGCCGGCTATACCGTGATGCCGGATACCAGCCGCAGCAAGGCCGAGCAGACCGGCGAGGATGCCCGGCTGGCCAGCCTGTCGGATAAAGAGCTGATCATCATGCAGATGCTGGCCAAGGGCATGACCAACAAGGAAATCGGCGAAACCCTGTTTATTTCCAACAAAACGGTCAGCACGCACAAGACCCGGATCATGGAAAAACTGGGTGCAAAATCGATTGTCGATGTCATCGATTTTGCGCGACGCCACCATATTGCGATCGGCTAGCATGGCAAATCCTCATCGTTCCGCTGTGCGCTCGCAGGCGTTTGCATGACCGGCGCACTGCTGCTTGCCGGGGCCGGGACCGGCCACGCGGGCCGGGTCGCCGCCACGGGCGAGATCCTGCGCGCGCTCGGCTTCACGGTGTACACGGACGCACCCACGGTTCAGTCCGATGTCTCAGTGGTCATTGCGGGGCCGGACGACGCCGGCGCGCTGGACGCATGGCAAGCCGCCGGGGCGGTCTGCATCGCCACTTCCGGCCTGCCTGAACCCGTGACCGAAGCCGCCATCCTGGCCGCGCTGGCCAGCCACCACTACCTGGCGTTGTCCGCGCGCGAGGCGGCCGGCATCGCCGACGCCATCGCTGATCAGACCGCGGGCGACGCTGATTTCGCCGCCGAGCTGGCGCAGGCGCTGGTCACCTCGACCGAGACTGACCTCGCGCAGCTGCGCGCCGCGGACGGCGACCTGGAGACGTTGCGCAGCATCGCCCACCGGCTTAAATCGTCGGCGCACTACGTAGGCTGCCAGACGCTGCGGGTACTGGCGCAGCGGCTCGAGCATGCCGCCCGCGACGGCGACGCAGCCACCGCCGTGGCACTGGCCGCGATATTCGAGCCGACGGTGGCGCGCCTGCTCGAACTGCTGGCGGTGCTGCCGGCGAGAAAATAAAACGACAATAAAACGGCGCGACCGCCTGCTGGCGTGGTTGCCGTGATTAGTGCCCCAGCATCGGCGCCAGCAGGTCCGGCTCAATGCGGTGCCGCCGCCGGGATATCGGCGCTGCAGCTCGGCGCCGCGTCATCGTGCGTATGCACGTGCAGCGCGCCGGGCACATGGCGGCTGTCCAGCCCGTTGGCCTTGAGCCATTGCGCGGTGGTGGCCGCGGCGCGGTCGATCAGCTCGCCGCACTTGGTGTAGTCGTAGGGCGAGATATCGAGCGGGCACAAAGGCGGCACCACGCTGATATGCGCGCGCTCGGCAAAGTGCTGCAGGTCGTTCACGAGCTGGCGCGCCACCAGCAGCGACAGCGCGTTGAAGGCGTGCTCGAGCGCGCCGCGCGGGGGCCGGCGTTCGGCGCAGGTAAAGCCAGCGGGCAGCACGATCACGCGCGTGGCGCCCAGTGCGATGGCGGTGGACACCGGCGTGTTGTTGGCCACGCCGCCGTCGATCAGCGTGCGGCCTTCGAACTGCACCGGCGGAAACACGCCGGGGATGGCGGCACTGGCCAGCACCGCCTCGACGATGCTGCCGCTGGACAGGAGCACTTCGTCGCCGCTGTGCATGTCGGTGGCCACCACATGCAGCGGCAGGTCGGCGGCTTCCAGCCGCCGCGGCCCGAAGTGGCGCGCCAGCAGGCCGCGCAGGCCGACCGATTCCACCAGGTGACCGCGGCTGCCGCCAACCATGCTGAAGACGCTGCGCCAGCTCCACGGCATGATGTCGGCGCGCCGGATGCCGCGCCACAGGCTGTCGAGCCGGCCTGCGCCGTCCACGCCCGGATTGCAGGCGAAATACGCGCCGTTGATGGCGCCGGCCGAGGCGCCGATGACGATATCGGGCTTCACGCCCCAGTCCACCAGCTCGCGCAGCATGCCCACCTGGATCGCACCCAGGCTGCCACCGCCGGCAAATACGAAGGCTGTCTTGTCCATAGGCTGTCAGTGCGGCGCCGCGGCGGCGGCGCCGGTCTCCCCTTTCCGTGTCTGTCCGCACTGAGCAAAGCATAGGCGACACCGAGCCGCGCGGGCAGGGCGTTCGTGCCTGAATTGCGCAATTAACCGCCAGAAATTTGCAACGACCGCAAACCCCGGCCTTCAGCGTTGGCCTTCAGCGTGGGTTTGGGGCCGGTGGGGGAGTGTGAGCCGCTAGCTGAGGAATTCGTCCGCGGAGATGCCGAGCTGGGTCGCCATATGCTCGACCAGCGCCTGCAGCCGGGCCACCTTATCGGTCAGGGCCTGGTGCCCGGCTCGCAGCTGTTCCAGCTCGCCAGGCGAGATGCCGGCGTCCTCCGCGGCGCGCTCGCCGCCTGCGGCCGCGGCGGCACTGATTTCGGCGCTGACTTCGCCGCTCAGCAGGTGCATCCAGCGGTTTTCCCGGGCGCCGGGCGCGCGCGGCAGCCGGATGACAAAGGGCGGCGTGCGGTTGGCGAGTTCGTCCAGGAACGCCTCCACCGACGAAATATCGGCAAAGGCATGCAGCCGTGCGGTATTCAGGCGCAGTTCCGCCGCGGTCTGCGGGCCGCGCAGCAGCAGCAGCGCCAGCAGTGCGACGGACTGGCTGGGTATGCCCAGCGCTCGCTGCATATTGTGCTCGAAGCGGGGGACGCGGCTGCTGCTGCCTTCGAACACCAGGCTCAGGCCTTTCAAGCCGTCGATGGCCTCGAGGATATCGGCTTCGCTGACGTTCATCACCGGTGCGCGGGCGGTCTTCTGGTTGCAGCCGGAAGCCAGCGCGTTGAGCGACAACGGGTAGGTGTCGGGCACGGTGTGTTGTTTCTCGACCAGCACCCCCAGCACGCGGCCTTCGACGGCGGTGAGGGGGCGCAGCGCGGCACGGGCGGGGCGTTCGCCGGGTTGGCTGGCGTCGGATTCAGGGTTGGATTGCATCAAGACTCGGGTTAAGGACTTTGGGCGGCGGATGGCGGCGGATGGCGGCGGTTGGGGCGCCGGCGGGCCAAGGCGATCATTCAATCCCAAGCCGGCGTAATCCGCAACTGTGGCGCGCTGGGCGCACCGCGGCAAGCGCCCTCGCATTCTGCACCGCGCCGACTACTATCGATAAGCTTGCGCCGCCACAGCCGGGCGGCGCGCATCCGGACAAGGGGGAGCAGCATGGCGATTTCGCAGGCGGAAGCGATGGCAGCAGGCGCCGAGCAGGCGCCGGAAAGTGGCACGGAAGCGCCGGCGGAACCGGTCGTCGGCCTGGAAGCGCCGTACTCCACGCTGGAGACGCGCTGGCACCAGATGTTCCCGCAGCTTAACGCGGACGATATGGCGCGGGTGCGCCGCTTCGGCACGCCGCAGTGCTGGCGCGCCGGCGAGAAGCTGTTCTCGATCGGCCAGTCTGGCCGCGGCATGTACCTGGTGACCAAGGGCTGCGTGCGCATCGTGCGGCGCGACGGCCTGGGCCGGGAGCACCAGATCACCGAGCAGGGCCCCGGCCATTTCCTGGCCGAGGTCGGCACGCTGGCCGGCCGCCCGGCGCTGGTCGATGGCGTGGCCGTCACCGATACCGAAGGCTACGCGATCCCGCCCGAGCGCCTGCGTGCGCTGCTGGTGGCAGAAGCCGAGCTGGGCGAGCGCATCATGCGCGCGCTGATCCTGCGCCGGGTCGGGTTAATCGAATTTGGCAGCGGGCCGGTGCTGGTGGGCCACGGCGCCGAGCCGCTGCTGCTGGCGCTGCAGGCCTTCCTGCGCCGTAACGGCTACCCGCACACCGTGATCGACATGGATGCCGACCACGACTGCTCGGCGCTGCTCGAATACGCCCATGCGCCCGCCAGCGACTTTCCCCTGGTGATCTGCCCCGACGGCCGCGTGCTGCGCGCGCCGGATGAGGGGCAACTGGCGTCGTGCCTGGGGTTGTTGCCGGAGTTCGACCCGCACCATGTGTATGACGTGGTGGTGGTCGGCGCCGGGCCGGCCGGGCTGGCGACGGCGGTGTATGCGGCGTCGGAAGGGCTGTCGGTCGCGGTGATCGATTGCCGCTCGCCTGGCGGACAGGCTGGCGCCAGCGCACGGATTGAGAACTACCTGGGCTTTCCCACCGGCATCTCGGGGCAGGCGCTGGCGGGGCGCGCCTTCGTGCAGGCGCTGAAGTTCGGCGCGCATATCGCGATCCCGCTGGAAGTGAAGGCGCTGCATTGCGGCGCCGACCCGATCCAGTTGGAGTTGATGGACGGGCGCATGATCCCGACCCACACCGTGGTGATCGCCACCGGCGCGCAGTACCGGCGTCCGGGCATCCCGGCGCTGGAGCGCTTCGAAGGGCGCGGCGTGTACTACTGGGCCTCGCCGGTGGAGGCCAAGCTGTGCCGCGACGAGCCGGTGATGCTGGTCGGCGGCGGCAACTCGGCGGGGCAGGCCGCGGTCTACCTGGCTTCGCATGCGGCGCACGTGCATATGCTGGTGCGCGCGGCCGGACTGGCTGCGACCATGTCGCGCTACCTGATCGACCGCATCGGTGCGCTGCCAAACCTCACACTGCATACGCATGCACAGGTCAGCGCATTGTCGGGCGACGGCTGGCTGTCCGGCGTGCGCTACGACGCGCCGGCGGAAAGCCCGCAGCCGGTCGAGATGGAGGTGCGGCACCTGTTCCTGTTTATCGGTGCCGATCCCAATACTGCATGGCTGCATACGTGCAATGCCGAGGTCGACGACAAGGGCTTCGTGCGGACCGGTGGCGGCGCATTGGGCTGTGCGGCAGCGGTGCCGTACCCGCTGCAGACCAGCGTGCCGGGTGTATTCGCCATTGGCGATGTGCGTTCAGGCTCGACCAAGCGCGTCGCCGCTGCGGTGGGCGAGGGCGCCGCGGTGGTGGCGCAGATCCACGACTACCTGGCGAAGACGCAGGTGGCCGTGGCCCACTGACGGCGCACCACTTACGACTGCGCCTCGCGCTCGAGCAGCTCGCGCTTGCGCGCGACACCCCAGCGGTAGCCGGACAGGTTGCCGTCGCTGCGCACCACGCGATGGCAGGGAATCGCCACCGCCAGATGGTTCGCGGCACAGGCTTGCGCCACCGCCCGCACCGCCCGCGGCGCCCCGATCCGGGCCGCGATCTCGGCATAGCTCGCGGTCGTGCCGGCCGGGATCTCGCGCAATGCCTGCCACACCCGTTGCTGGAACGCGGTGCCGCGCACATCGAGCGGCAGTTCCAGCCCGAGCGACGGCGCTTCGATCCATCCCACCACGCGCGCCACGAGCTGTTCGAACTGCGCATCGCCGCCGATCAGGTTGGCGCGCGGAAACTGGTCCTGCAGGTCCTGCAGCAGCGCCTGCGGATCGTCGCCCAGCAGGATCGCGCAGACGCCGCGCTCGCTCTGCGCTACCAGGATGGCGCCCAGCGAGCACTGGCCGATGGCAAAGCGGATATCGGCATCCACGCCGCCGGCACGGTAGCGCGACGGTGTCATGCCCAGCACCGCGTCGGAGGTCTCGTAGAAGCGGCTGTTGGAGCCAAAGCCGGCGTCGTAGATCGCCTCGGTCACGGAGTCGCTGGTGCCGAGCTGCTCGCGCAGCTTCTTCGCGCGATGCGCGGCGGCGTAGGCGCGCGGCGTCAGGCCGGTAGCGGCCTTGAAGATACGGTGGAAATGATAGGGGCTGACGCCCGCTGCACTGGCGAGTTCAGGCAGCGTCGGCAGCCCGTCCGCCGCCTCGATGCGCCGGCATGCCTGCGCGACGATGGCCGCGTGCTGCGCGGCAAGCGCGGGCGCGGCGGCGCGGCGGCTGGGGCGGTAGCCGGCGGCTTCGGCCGCGGCGGCATTGTCGAAGAACTCGACATTGGCGGGGTGCGGCAGCCGCGACGGGCTGCTCGGCAGGCAGTAGACGCCGGTGGTCTTGACCGCGTAGACGAAGGCCTCGTCGGCGCAAGGATCGCGCGCCAGCACGCGGGCCCAGCGGGGGTCGTTCTCGACGGTGGCGGGTTTTCGATGTGGAGTCGGCATGGTGTCGCGAGCCCTCAGGCGGCCCATCACGTAGCGTCGTGGAAGATGATGCCGAGCGTATAGCGCTGGCCCGCATGCAGCCTGCTGACGCCATGCCGCAGGTTGACGCGGTAGGCGCCGCGGCTGCCCTGCACCGGGCGCTGGCTGACGGCAAAGACCACGGCATCGCCCTGATGCAGCGTCACCACCTCGGCGCGCGACTGCATCCGTGGCCGCTGCTCGGTCATCACGAACTCGCCGCCGGTGAAGTCGCGTCCCGGCTCGGACAGCAGGATCGCGACCTGCAGCGGAAACACCTGTTCGCCATACAGGTCCTGGTGCAGGCAGTTGTAGTCACCGGGGCCGTAGCGTAGCAGCAGCGGGGTGGGGCGCAACTGGCCGGCGCGGTGGCAGCGCGCCAGATAGTCCTCATGCGCGGCCGGGTAGCGCACGTCGATGCCCATCGCGGCATTCCAGCGGTTGGCCACCGGCACCAGGCGCGGGTACAGCGCCGAACGCAGGGCCGCGACGATCTCCGGCAGCGGATAGGCAAAATACTTGTATTCGCCCTGGCCGAAGCCATGGCGGGCCATCACGATGCGCGAGCGGTACAGCACGTCCTGCGCATAGCCGGCGGCCAGGGCCTCGCATTCGGCGGGCGCCAGCACGCCGCGGATCGCTGCGCAGCCATAGCTGTCCAGCTCGCCCGCAACCGTGTCCCAGTCGGCGTGGTCGACCCGCGTCGCCATATCGGTCCCTTGCGCTGCCCGTGTCGCCGCCCCGCGGGCCACGGGGACCGGCCGGCGCGGACCCGCGACCGCGGCGCTGGCTTCGGGACGCTGTGCCTGCTTGATGCTCACTGCCGTTCTCCTGTGTCTGGCTTGCATGGTGCCAACTTTAGGCCGAGGGCGGGCGCCGCACACTCCGGGTCTTGCTTTTGAATTCTGGCCATTATCGGTCTTGACAAGACAGACTTGTCTACCCATAATGAGACAGGTCTGTATCATTGTGCGTGACGACGCATCTCAACAGACTCTCATTCGTGTGTTTCCTCCCCTTTACGCCTTGCAGGAGAACCCCTCATGTCCGCACAGCCCGAAGTCCGTCCGCCGCTGCCGCCCTTCACCCTCGCATCCGCCAGCGCCAAGGTCCGCGCCGCCGAAGACGGCTGGAACAGCCGCGACCCCGAGCGCGTGGCACTGGCCTATACCGTCGACAGTGCCTGGCGCAACCGCGCCGAGTTCGTCAACGGCCACGCCGATATCGTCGCCTTCCTGGCGCGCAAATGGCAGAAGGAACTGGATTACCGGCTGATCAAGGAGCTATGGGCGCACGACGGCAACCGCATCGCGGTGCGCTTTGCCTACGAATGGCACGACGACTCCGGCAACTGGTACCGGTCGTATGGCAATGAAAACTGGGAGTTCGACGAGGCGGGACTGATGCGCCGGCGCTTTGCCTGCATCAACGATGCGCCGATCAAGGCGGCGGACCGCAAGTTCCACTGGCCGCTGGGGCGGCGTCCGGATGAGCATCCGGGGCTGAGCGAGTTGGGGTTGTGACGGTTTGCGCAGAGCGAAATCGTCTGGACTACCTAAAGCCGGTCCCCTCTCCCGCCCGCGGGAGAGGGGAGCAAACAAGCCGTAGCGCGAGAGCCTTACTGCATCTTGTCCAGATTCCCGATCCGGACCAGCATTTCCGTAAACATCTGCATATCCAGGTTCAGGTCCGCCACTTCCTTGAACTCGCGCGCATTATGCGCGGTGTATTTCTTCCCCGGCATCGCCGGCCCGAAGTTGATCGCGTTCGGCATCTGCTTGGCCGTGGTGCTGCCCGCGGTCGAAACCGGCCTGGCTTCCAGCCCGGTGGTATCGCCAAAGATATTCAGCAGCGTCGAAAGCCATGCCCCCTTCGGATCGCGCGCCATCCAGTTGCCCTGGTCGTACTTGATCTCGACCGGTCCATGCGTGGCGGCCCAGCCAAAAATGCGCTTGGTGATCTTGCCACCAAGCTCGTCGGGCGTACGGCCGCGCGGCATGCGCACGTTGGTGACCACGTCGACGTATTCGCCGCGCTCGCGCACCAGCGTCGGCGACATCGTCAGCGGGCCCATGAACGGATCGCGATAGGCCACCTCCATCTTGTTGCCGAGGTAGTCCAGCCCGTACAGGTCGTTCAGGTAGCGGACCGCGTTCAGATAGTGGTTTTCGGCAAAACGGATGCCGCTGGCCTGCAGGAACAGCGCCAGCCGCGGCAGCGGGTTGACGCCTTCCTCGGGGCGCGAGCCGTGCGCCGAGGCGCCGGTGACCTTGACTTCGACGTCGTTGCCGGCGCGCTTGATCTCGATCGAGAACTTGCCGCGCGGCGTGTGGCGGCGCAGGAATTCCGGCTGCGCCTGTTCCAGCGCGGCGGCCACGGTGGCGGCATCGCCGGCGATGCGGGCGGTGGCGGTTTCCGGGATGGCGTTGGCCGATGCCGCGCCGCGCATGGCGACGATCGCCGGTGTCTTGCTGTCGGCCTTGCCTTGCTCTGCCTTGCCGTCGGCCGACTTGATGCCGAACGAAACCGTCAGCGTGCCGGCGCCTTTTTCCGCGACCACGGCGGGGTACTTGCTGTCGAGCACCACGTTGTATTCCGGCAGCGTGGTCTGCTGGCGGTAGTACTTCATGCCGTCGCCGCCGGTTTCCTCGGTGGTCTCGATCATCAGCCGGATGGTGCGCTCCAGCGGCACGCCGCTTTCCTTGACCGTCTTCATCGCGTACATCACCGCGGCGATCGAGCCCTTGTCGTCGATGGTGCCGCGCCCGTACAGCATGTCGCCGATGCGCGTCAGTTTGAACGGGTCGAGCCTGGTGCCGTCGTCCAGCACCCATTCCTCGGCCACCGCCGGCACCACGTCGGCGTGCGTCAGGATGCCGAAGGTGCCCTTGCTGCCGCCGGGCAGCGTGACCTCGAACACCCGGTTGTCGACGTTGCGGTAGGCCAGCCCGAAATCGCGCGCCATCGCCTCGACCAGCCTGCCGAATTCGATGATGGCGGGATTCTCGTGCTGGGCGATCTTCTCGTCGCGCACGGTGCGCAGCGCCACCATCCTGCCCATGGTATCGATCACCGCGGCCTCGTTGCGCACGCGGTTATAGACCCCCAGCAGGCGGCCGATATTGACCAGGTTGTCGCCCGACAGCGGCGCCTTGGCCTGCCATGCGGCCACGGCCGGCGCCACCGCCGGTTCGGCCTTCGCAGCCGCCGCCATGAAAGCCTGCAGGTCGGCCTGGGCAGCCGGTCTGGTGCTGCTGACCAGCGCTTCGAGCGCCGGCTTTTTCAGGGTCTGCGCCTGCGCGGGCTGGGCCAGCATCAGTGACAGCGCAAGCATCGGGGCCCACCGGTACAGGGTTGGCAGGCGGCAAGGTCGGGTCATTGCACGAAAGCGAGTCTGAGTGGATGCCGCATGATAGGGCACTCCCCGGTGTTTTCCGAAAAAATATGCTTTTGCGTCCGCGCAGACGGCAAGGCTGTTGGCGTAATAGGCGCCGGCTATGCCGGCTTGATAGCGTCAGCCAATCATCGCGTTTGAAACGATGAATTGTACAAATCACATCCCGGTCGACAGAATGAGGCCTTCGCTGCAACCCGCAGCCGAAACCAACCGATCCAACAGACCAAGGAGTGAACTGATGCTGCAATCCCGTGAAGGCCAACGCGTTCCCAATGTCGCTTTCCGTGTCCGTGAAGACAACGAGTGGAAGACCATCACCACCGGCGAGCTGTTCAGCGGCAAGACCGTGGTCGTGTTCTCGCTGCCGGGCGCCTTCACGCCGACGTGCTCGTCCACCCACCTGCCGCGCTACAACGAACTGGCGCCGGTGTTCGCCAGGCACGGCGTCGACGACATCCTGTGCGTGTCGGTCAACGACACCTTCGTGATGAACGAGTGGGCCAAGGACCAGGAATCCGGAAACATCACCATGATCCCCGACGGCAACGGTGAATTCACCGAAGGCATGGGCATGCTGGTGGACAAGGCCGACCTGGGCTTCGGCAAGCGTAGCTGGCGCTATTCCATGCTGGTCAAGGACGGCGTGGTGCAGAAGATGTTCATCGAGCCGGAAGAGCCGGGCGACCCGTTCAAGGTGTCTGACGCCGACACCATGCTGGCCCATATCGCCCCGGATGCGCGCAAGCCTGACCAGGTGGTGGTGTTCTCCAAGGTCGGCTGCTCGTTCTGCGCCAAGGCCAAGCAACTGCTCGACGACAACGGCTTCGACTACATCGACGTGCCGCTGGACAACAAGGTGCGCGGCAAGGTGCTGGGCGCCGTGTCGGGCGAGATGACCGCTCCGCAGGTCTTTATCAACGGCAAGCTGATCGGCGGCGCCGAAGCGCTGCAGCAGTACCTGGCCAGGTAAGCCCCGCGATCCCCATCGATTTCCGCCCCCGCGGACCGGCAGTCGCCGGACCCGATGGCGCCGCCATGCCCGCGGGCTGCGGCGGCGCCATCCAGCCCGCTGATTGACACCAAGTTGACACCACAAGAACAGAGGAACCGTACGCCATGACTACCATCCAGACCGACGTCGCCGTGATCGGCGCAGGCACCGCCGGCCTTGCCGCCTACCGCGCCGCGATTGCCGCCGGCAAGCGCGCCGTGATCATCGAAGGCGGCCCGTACGGTACCACTTGCGCCCGTGTGGGTTGCATGCCCTCCAAGCTGCTGATCGCCGCCGCCGAGGCCGCGCACGAGCTGCGCCATACCGCGCCGTTCGGCGTGCATGTCGATGGCGAGATCCGCATCGACGGCCGCGAGGTGATGGCCCGCGTGCGCAGCGAGCGCGACCGCTTTGTCGGGTTCGTGGTGCGCGGCGTGGAGAACATCCCCGAATCCGACCGTATCCGCGGCTACGCCCGCTTTATCGACAACACCACGCTGGAAGTCGACGGGCAGACCACCGTGCGCGCCAGCCGCGTGGTGATCGCCACCGGCTCGACGCCGACGGTGCCGGCACCGTTCAAGGCCTTCGGCGACCGCCTGATCGTCAATGACGATGTGTTTGCATGGGAAGACCTGCCCCGCAGCGTGGTGGTGTTCGGCCCCGGCGTGATCGGGCTGGAGCTGGGCCAGGCGTTGTCGCGCCTTGGCGTGCGGGTGCGCGTGTTCGGCGTCAGCGGCTCGCTGGGGCCGCTGACCGATCCGGTGATCCGCGCCTATGCCGCTAAGACGTTCAATGACGAGTTCTGTCTTGATCCGGACGCCAAAGTGACGGAGATGGGCCGCGACGGCGACCAGGTGGTGGTGACCTACCTCGATGGCGAAGGCCGCGGCGTCACCGAGCGCTTCGACTACGCGCTTGTCGCCACCGGCCGCGAGCCCAATGTGCGCGGCCTGGGCCTGGAAAACGCCGGCCTCGCGCTGGACCAGCGCGGCGTGCCGCTGTTCGACGCGCAGACGCTCCAGTGCGGCAATGCGCCGGTGTTTATTGCGGGCGATGCCAACAATATCCTGCCGCTGCTGCATGAAGCCGCGGACGAAGGCAAGGCCGCCGGCGAGAACGCCGCCAGCTATCCGAGCGTAAAGCCGCTGGCGCGGCGCGCGCCGATCGCGGTGGTGTTCTCGGACCCGCAGATCGCGATGGTCGGCCAGCGTTATGCCGACCTGGCCGAGGGCAGCTTCGTCACCGGCGAGGTCAGCTTCGAAGACCAGGGCCGCAGCCGCGTGATGCTGAAGCACCGCGGACTGATGCACGTCTATGCCGACAAGGCGACCGGCCGCTTCGTCGGGGCTGAATGGACCGGCCCGCGCGCCGAGAATATCGCCCACCTGCTGGCATGGTCGTACCAGCAAGGCCTGACCATCGCACAGATGCTGACTATGCCGTTCTACCACCCGGTGGTGGAAGAGGGCCTGCGCACGGCGCTGCGCGACGCGGCGGCTAAGCTGGCCGACTGACGCGGCACGGCGTTTGCTAGACAGGTCTGTCTGTCATAGTATTGCCGCATGAAAGCCGGGCAGCGCGCTGCCCGGCCACTCCCGCCGACTACCTCATCCCCCAATGGCCACGCCTTCCGCCCGCGACCGCATCCTCGACACCGCCGCCCGCCTGTTCTACCAGGAGGGCTACCGTGCCACCGGCATCGACAAGATCATTGCCGAGTCCGGCGTGGCCAAGATGTCGCTCTATCGGCATTTCGCGTCCAAGAACGACCTGATCTCCGCGTTTCTGGCGCGTCGCCATGACGAATGGATGGCGTGGTTCCGCCAGGACGTGGAGACGCGTCTGGCCGAGCGAGCGCATCTGGACGTGATCGCCGACGCGCTGGCCGACTGGTTCACCACTGACTTCCGCGGCTGCGCCTTTATCAATGTGGTGGCCGAGGCGGGTGGCGATCCGCGCGCGGCTGAGCAGGCAGCGGCGCACAAGGCCGAACTGGCGGCGTTCGTCGCCGATATCGCCAGGCGCCTTGGGCTGGAGCAGCCGCAACAGGTGGCCGAGGAGGCGATGCTGTGCATGGAAGGCATGATCGTGCGCTACCAGATGCAGCCGGATCCGGCGGTGATCGAGGCCGGGCGGCGCTTGCTGGGGCGGCTACAGGTGCATTGATTGGTCGTTTGAGTCGCTGCGCCAGTCCCCCCGTGCAGCGACAGCTCCAACGCCGGAGCGGCTCGCGGCTCATCGCAGAGCCCCTACGAGCCACATGAATTGTCTCTCTTCGGACACATTCAGGTTACAATCGGAATGTAAGTGCGAAGTATTCGCATTCGCAATTAACAATTTCCTCTTGCGAACCGTGCCAGGTTGATAAGGCACAGCGCATTCCGACCTCTGAGTGATGACTTCCCACCCGACCCAGCGGGCTAAGCCTCGCTTTGCCCGTCCCGCGCTGGCCACCCCGCGCGGCCTTTCCCTGACCACCCTCGCGCTGAGCCTGCATGCCGCCGGCGTATTGGCCCAGCCGGCGCCCGCGCCGGCACCGGCCAATGCTTCCGCTGAGCTGCCCACCGTCACGGTCCGCGCCTCGAACGAAGACGAAACCGCCACCGGTCCGGTCCATGGCTTCGTTGCCAAACGCAGCGCCACCGCGACCAAGACCGATACGCCGGTGATAGAGACCCCGCAGTCGATCACGGTAATCACCCGCGACCGGATGGAGGCGCAGGGCGCCCAGACTGTGCAGCAGGCCATCGGCTACAGCGCCGGCGTCTATGCGGGGCCTTACGGCAACGACGCGCGCGGCGACTGGGGCAAGTTCCGCGGCACCGACTTCACGCAATACCGTGACGGCCTGCTGAACCAGGTCGGCTTCTACAACAACGTGCGCGCCGACGTGTACGCGCTGGAGCGGATCGATGTGCTGCGCGGGCCGTCGTCGATGCTGTTCGGGCAGGGCGCGGTCGGGGGCATCCTGAACCTGGTCAGCAAGCGTCCCCAGCCCGAGGCGGCGCGCGAGATCGGCGTGCAGTTCGGCAACTACAACCGCAAGCAGGTGCAGGCCGACCTGACCGGACCGCTCGATGCCGACGGCAAATGGCTGTACCGGCTGGTGGCGCTGGCGCGCGACAGCGACACGCACGTGGATTACGTCAAGGACAACCGCTACCTGATCGCGCCGTCGCTGACGTGGCGCCCGAACGATGCCACCTCGCTGACGCTGCTGGCCAACTTCCAGCGCGATGAAAGCGGGACTTCCGCGGGCTTCCTGCCGTGGCGCGGCATGCTGTACGCCAACCCGGCCGGCCAGATTCCGGATCACCTGTTCATCAGCGAGCCGGGCTTTGACCGCTACAACGCCGAGCAGGCATCGGTCGGCTACGAGTTCAGGCACAAATTCAACGACACCGTGACGGTGCGGCAGAACCTGCGCTATTCGCACAGCACGGTCGACTACCGCAGCATCTATGCGGCGGGCTTTACCGGCGCCACGCATGGCTGGGTGCCTGGCAGCGATACGCTGATGCGCCGCACGGTCTACCTGAACCAGCCCACGCTCAATTCCTTCGCGGTCGATACGCAGGCGCAGACCAACTTCCGCACCGGCCCGATCGGCCATACGCTGCTGACCGGCGTCGACTACCAGCATGCCGAGATCACCGGCCGCGCCGGCGTGGGCGGCACCGCGGCGCCGCTGAACGTGTTCAACCCGGTCTACGGCAATTTCACCATGCCGGGCACGCGCGACCTGAACCCCAGCACGCAGGCGCAGACCGGCCTCTACGTGCAGGACCAGCTCTCGTGGAACAAGTGGCTGCTGATGGTGGGGCTGCGCTATGACTGGTCGCGCGCGGCGCAGGACAACACCCCGTCCGCCAGCCGCGACGACAACGAGCTGACCAAGCGCGCAGGCTTGATGTACCGCTCCGATATCGGCCTGAACCCGTACGTCAGCTATACAGAATCGTTCCAGGGCGTCGCGGGCGTCAACCAATCCAGCCAGCCCTTCAAGCCGCTGCGCGGCTCGCAGTGGGAGGCGGGTATCAAGTACCAGCCGCCGGGCAAGAACGCCACGCTGACGATTGCAGCGTTCGACATGCGCGAGAAGAACCGCAAGGTCAGCGGCGTGGTCAACGGCAGGCCGGATTTTGTACAGGTGGGCGAAGCGCGCACGCGCGGGATCGAGGTGGAGGCGCTGGCGTCGCTGTCCAGCCGCCTGGACCTGATCGCGACCTACACCTACCTGGATGCGCGCGTGATCGAAGGCACCAGCGCAGAGGTCGGCAAGCGGCTGGCCAGCACGCCTTCGAACATGGCGTCGCTGTGGGCCAACTACCGCTTCAAGCTGTTCGAGATGCCGGGCTTCATGGCCGGCGGCGGCCTGCGTTACGTGGGACCGAGCTATGACGGCAACGACCAGAACCGCGTCGGCGGCATCACGCTGGTCGACGCCATGGTGGCCTACGACCACGGCCCGGTGCGCGTGGCGCTGAACGTGAGCAACCTGTTCGACAAGAAGTACCTGACCACCTGCCTCGCACGCGGCGACTGCTATTTCGGTGCGCGCCGCACGGTGGTGGGCAGCGTGACTTACCGCTTCTGACTGTTTAGGCTGCTTGGGCTGCCAGTGCGGTGTCGATGGCGCGCTGCAGCCGCTCCATGCCGAAGGTCACGTCCTGCACCGTGCCGTTGACGAAGAACGAGGGCGTGCCGCGCACCTGGCAGCGCATGCCGCCTTGCTGGTCGGCGCGGATGCGGGGCAGGTGGCTGTGCTCGGCCATGTCGCGGTCATAGCGATCAAGGTCCAGCCCGGCCATGTCGGCATATTGCCGCAGCGCATCGGGCTTCAGGCCCTGCGGGTGCTCGTACAGCATGCGGTACATCTGCCAGAAGCGGTCCTGGGCCGCCGCCGCCTCGGCGCATTCGGCGGCGGTTTCGGCGGACGGATGCCAGCTGCTCATCGGGTAGTGCCGGTAGACAAAGCGCACCTGCGTCCCATAATGTTCCAGCAGGATCTTCATTGCGCCATAGGCGATGCGGCAATAGGAGCACTCGAAGTCGCCATATTCGACGACGGTGACCCTGGCGGTGTCGGGGCCGATGACGTGGTCGGCGGGGGTGACGGCGACTTCCAGCATGGGCGTTCTCCGGTGCTTGCGCGGCAAGGCATGCGCGGATCTCTGTGCGGGAGGTTCCAGTTTAGTCGCCGCTGGCGGCAAATGCGGGAGGTGTCGGGAATGTTACGGCACCATCGACAGGTAGGCCGCCAGGATCACCAGGTGCGGCCCGGCGCGGAGTGCGAACGCACGCGTGAGAGGGAGTGCCGCCGGAAGTCAATATGTGGGCGCGGAAACAGGATATGGAGGCAAAAAGGGAGTCGGCTCCCTTCAATTATTTGAAATTGAGGGAAGTTTGGCGAGGATTGCCGGAAATTTTGGCGCCCTGAAGCGAGGCGCGCGATGTCAACCCGGCCCGATCTCTTCTTCCGGCTCGGATACCGCGGGGCGGGCCGGCGGGCGTTCGCGCAGCGCCGGGTGGTTGAGCAAGATCCAGCGCGCGGCAAATATCAAGGCAATCAGGCACGCGAAAAAATACGCGCACAAGGCGACGACGTTATGCATGATTAGTTGACCCGGTGTATCGGCTCTTGTGGCCGGTGTGGGGCGCAGTATGCGGAGCATTCGCTACGTCCGACACCCCTCGTCGGGTGGGGCAGGCGCCGCTTTTGGTATGCCGCGCAGTCAGGATGCCGGTCGGCGCCCGGCGTGGCGCTTAGTCGGCGTCCGGAATCGGCGCGCCGGGCACCTTGGGCGCTGGCTCGGCATGCATTGCACTTGCCGGCACCAGGGTCAGGAATGTCCGCGCCACCTCGGGATCGCGGCAGGCCAGCCAGTCGTCCCACTGCGCGCGCGGCACGATCACCACCGAGCGTTTCTCGTCGCCAGGCTTGTGGAAGCGCTGCATCACCGCATGCTGGGCGGAGTTGATGGTCAGCATCGTGAACGACAGCGCCTCGTCAGGCCAGCTACGCCACAGGCCGGCAATGCCGAAGGCCGGCTCGCCCGGCAGCGTGATGCGCCAGCGCACCGGCTTGCCCGGCGGCCCGCCGGGCACCGCATCCTCCGGATAAGCGAATTCGTAGAACGCAGTGGCCGGCACCAGGCAGAGCTGGCCCTGGCGCCAGTAGCGCGCAAAGGCGGGGCGTTCGCCGATGGTCTCGGCGCGGGCATTGGTGGTGTCGTAGCGGCGCGCGCCCGGCGGGATGCGCTTGCGCGGCACCATGCCGAACGAGGCCAGATCGCAGGTGCGTGCGCCCCCGTTTCCATCCACGACGCCGCGCACGATCGGCGCGAGGTAATCCGGGTAGGTCTCGGCCTTGAACAGCCCAGGCGGCGGCTCAACGCCGAAGATATCGCGCAGGATCTGGCGCTGGACCGGGGCATAGTTGGTGCACATGGGCTGCCTCATTGCCGTGATGCGGCTATCGTCCGCGCCGCGCGCCGCGGCGTCAACCCGCCGCAACGCCGGTCTGGCATGGCAAAAACCGTCAGTCGCGCTGGCGGATTCGGTTATTGCCCCGGCCCGCCGCGCTGCCGCACACTGCCGCGGCAGCCGCCATGCGCGCGGCACCGACTACAACCGGCACCATGCCGCCAGGGCAGCACCAGGCCCGGCATCCAGCCAGATCTACAGGAGACACCATGCGCGACTACGCCCAGGCTTTCGAAGGCTTTTCCTATGACGATGCCGCGTCGCGGCAACTGCACGGCAACCTCGACGCGATCAACGCCTGCGTCGAATGCTGCGACCGGCATGCGCTGCCCGGCCGCATCGCGCTGTTCTGGGAAGGCCGCGACGGCAGTTCGCGCCACTGGACCTTTGCCGAGCTGCAGGCGCTGTCGGCGCAGTTCGCGGGCTTCCTGCAGGCGCAGGGCGTGCAGCCGGGCGACCGCGTCGCCGGGCTGCTGCCGCGCAATGCCGAGTTGCTGGTGACGATCCTCGGCACCTGGCGCGCCGGCGCGGTGTACCAGCCGCTGTTCACGGCCTTCGGGCCCAAGGCGATCGAGCACCGGCTCAATACCTCCGGTGCCAAAGTGGTGGTCACCGACGCGGTCAACCGTCCCAAGCTCGATGACGTCGAGGGCTGTCCCGCCATCGTCACCGTCGCAGGCGACAAGGGCCGCGGCCTGGTGCGCGGCGATTTCAGTTTCTGGGCCGAGCTGGAGCGCCAGCCGGCTTCGTTCGCTCCGGTGATGCGCCGCGGCGACGATCCCTTCCTGATGATGTTCACTTCAGGCACCACCGGCCCCGCCAAGCCGTTGCTGGTGCCGCTCAAGGCCATCGTGGCGTTTGCCGGCTATATGCGCGACGCGGTCGACCTGCGCCCCGAAGACGCATTCTGGAACCTGGCCGACCCCGGCTGGGCCTATGGCCTGTACTACGCGGTCACGGGCCCGCTGTCGCTTGGCCATCCCACCACGTTCTACGATGGCCCGTTCACGGTGGAGAGCACCTGCCGCGTGATCCGCAAATACGGCATCACCAACCTCGCCGGCTCGCCCACGGCATACCGGCTGCTGATCGCCGCCGGCGCAGCGGTGTCCGGTCCCTTGCGCGGGCGCCTGCGCGCGGTCAGCAGCGCGGGCGAGCCGCTCAACCCGGAAGTGATCCGCTGGTTCGCCAGCGAGCTGGACGTGACCATCCACGACCACTACGGCCAGACCGAGCTGGGCATGGTGCTGTGCAACCACCATGCGCTGGCGCACCCGGTGCATATGGGCGCGGCCGGCTTCGCCAGCCCGGGCCATCGCGTGGTGGTGGTCGACGATGAGCAGCGTGAACTGCCGCCGGGCCAGCCGGGCACGCTGGCGCTGGACCTGGAGCGCTCGCCCATGTGCTGGTTCGGCGGCTACCACGGCACGCCCACCAGTGCGTTTGCCGGCCATTACTACCTGACCGGCGATTCGGCCGAACTCAACGACGACGGCAGCATCAGCTTTATCGGCCGCGCGGACGATGTCATCACCACCTCCGGCTATCGCGTGGGCCCGTTCGATGTGGAAAGCGCGCTGATCGAACACCCGGCCGTGGTGGAGACGGCAGTGATCGGCAAGCCCGATCCGGAGCGCACCGAGCTGATCAAGGCCTTCGTCGTGCTGGACCCCCAGCATCGCGCCTCGCCTGAGCTGGCCGAGGCATTGCGCCAGCACGTGCGCAAGCGCCTGGCCGCGCATGCCTACCCCCGCGAGATCGAATTCGTGGCCGAACTGCCCAAGACCCCCAGCGGCAAGGTCCAGCGTTTCATCCTGCGCAACCAGGAAGTGGCGCGCGCGCGGGAAGCGGCCGCGGGCTGAGCGCTTCAGGCCCTCCCGGGACCGCTTCCTATAATGAGGTAAGCGGTTGCCGGGCCCCGGGGGCAAGTGAGGCCGCGGCGCCGCGCCAGGCGCGCCCGCAGGCAGGGGCGCGAGTCCTTCCATCTTCAGACCATCGGGCGAGGCGATCAAAATGCAGAGTAGCGAAGCGGTGCTGACGCAGGCGCGCGCAGCCTTGGCGCATGTGCCTTATCAGGGGCATGTCCTCCATCCCACCATCCAGTTGCGGCTGTCAGACGGCGCGCTGATCCTGGAAGGCGAAGTGGCCGATATCGTCGACAAGACCCGCGCGGCGGCGACGCTGCGGCGCGTGGACGGCGTAACCAGCGTGATCGACCACCTGCGTGTGGCCGACAGCGGCGTCCAGGTGGGCGACGGTGAACTGCGCGACGCGGTATGCGAGCGGCTGCTCAACGCGATCGATTTCCGCAATTGCAAGATCTGCGCGCGAGTCAAGGGCAAGCCCGAGGCGATGCGCGAGGCCGTGGGCGAACGCAGCGGCTGGATCGAGGTGGAAGTGCACGACGGCGTGGTGACGCTGTGGGGGCAGGTGATCAGTCTCTCGCATATGCGGCTGGCCGGCGTGCTGGCGTGGTGGTCGGGCGGCTGCCGCTGCGTGGTCAATGAACTGGTGGTGGCGCCCGCCGAAACCGACCGCGACGATGAAATCACCGAGGCGCTGATGCTGGTGCTGGAGACCGATCCCTTTGTCGATGCCGGCCAGGTCACCGTGCATACCGACAACCGCGTCGTCACGCTGGAAGGGTGCGTGACCAACGAAAACACGCGCCGCCAGGTCGAGCGCGACGCGTGGTACGTGCAGGGTGTGGAGGACGTGGTCAACCGCATCTCGCTGCGTACCTGAAGCTGAACGCCTGAGCGCTGGGCGCCGGCCGGCGCGCCCGCTCATGCGGGCTTACGCGCGCCGCAGCGCGGTGTCTTCCATGCGCCAGTAGCGCCGCCGCGCCCGCAGTGCGAAGCGGGCGCGGTAATCCGACATCGACATCCCCGTGTTGCGCTGGAACAGCCGCCGGAATGCGGCCGCGTCGCTATAGCCGCACGCTTCGGCAATCGCCTGCGTGCCGTGCAGCGTGACTTCCAGCAGCATGCGCGCGCGCTCCACGCGCAGCGTGTGCAGGTAGTCCAGCGGCGTCATGCCGCTCACCTGCCTGAAATGCCGCAGCAGCGTGCGTTCGCTGACCGCCGCGGCCTGCGCTACCTCCGCCAGCCGGTAGGGCTCGCCGACATGGTCCTGCAGCCACTGGATGGCGCGATAGACCGGGCTGTCGGCGGTACGGCTGAGCCAGCGCTGCGACACCAGCGCCGGCACGCTGCGCTGGCGCTCGTACTGGAACAGCATGAGCTGCGAAGCCGCCTGCGCCAGATCGGGATCGTGCAGGTGCCCCAGCACGCGCAACATGAACTCCACCTGCAGCGCCGGTGCCACGCACGAGAACACTTGCTCGTGCACGCTCATCGCCTGGTCGCCGCCAAGATCGCACTGCGGATACTCGCGCGTCATCCAGCTCTGGTACATCCAGGGCGCGCCGATGCGCGCGCCATCCAGCAGCCCGAGCTGCAGCGGAAAGACCAGCCCCGACGAACACGCCGCGATCCAGCCGCCGGCCTCGGCGTGGCGCTCCACCATGCGCAGCGCGGCGGTATCGCGCTGCACGATCTCGCCGAGCTGCGGGGCGTTGCTGGTCATCAGCGCGGGGATCACCAGCAGCGTGCGTGCGTTCGCGGCGCGGGCGCGCCGGGTGGAAGACACCAGCCCGGGCAGGTCGGTGGCAAGCGCGCGCCCGTTGCCGCCGCAGAGCTGCCAGCTCAGTAGCGGCGCGGCATCGGGCCGCTGCAGGCTGGCCACGCCAGCCACGGTGCGCAGCACGTCCAGCGTGGTGAAGAGGGTGCCGGGCATGGCTTCGGGCAGCCACAGCAGGCGTACGTGCAGCGGCGTGCTGCGTGAAGGCGTTTGGTCGAGGGCTCGCATGCGAGGGGGCGTGGTGGCGGGATCGGCATTTTGATTGGCGATATTGATCCTCCCCTAAGTTCCTGGCAAGGGCTAGCATCCTGCTGGTCATGTCCGGCACAGGCTGGCCGCGGCATGACCCCAACAAGACCAAACCGAGGAGAATCCATGCCGCTTTCCGTCCGCCACGTTGCCGCTGCCGCCGCCCTGATGCTCGCCGGTGCCGGCACCCTTGCCGCCGCGGCCCAGCCCGACGCCGCGTTGCTGGCCGCCGCGCGTGCCGCGCAGCCGGCGCTGGTGCAGTCGCTCAAGGAGATGGTGTCGATCGAATCCGGCAGCGCCAACGCCAGCGGGCTGGCACAGATGGCCAGCTATACCGAGAAGCGGCTGCAGGCGCTGGGCGCGAAGGTCGAGCGCGTGCCGGTGACCAAAGGGCCTGGCACCATGGTCAAGGCCACCTTCACCGGCACCGGCAAGCGCCGCATCATGCTGATCGCCCACATGGACACCGTGTACCCGGAAAACACGCTGGCCACGCAGCCGATCCGTGAAGAAGGCAACCGCCTGTATGGCCCGGGCATCGCCGACGACAAGGGCGGCATCGCCGTCATCCTGCATTCGCTGGAGATCCTGAAGAACAAGGGCTGGCGCGACTACGCGCAGATCACGGTGCTGCTCAACCCGGACGAGGAAGTCGGATCGGTGGGCTCGGGCGAGGCCATTGCCGCGCTGGCCGCGCAGCATGACGTGGTGCTGTCGTGCGAGCCGACCGCGGCCAAGGACGTGGTCAAGGCCGAAGCGCTGCTGCTGGGCGCCTCCGGCACGGCAATGGCCACCATGCAGGTCAAGGGCCGCGCCGCCCACGCCGGCGCCGCGCCGGAGCGCGGCCGCAACGCGCTGATCGAGCTCGCTTACCAGTTGCAGCAGACCCGCGACCTGGCCACCCAGGTGCCCGGCTCGCAGCTCAACTGGACCCAGGCGCAGGCCGGCTCGGTGCGCAACCAGATCCCCGAAAGCGCGGTCGCCTACGGCGATGTGCGCACCACCGCCAGCGGCGCCGCCGAGAAGCTGAAGCTCGCGCTGCAGGACAAGGTCAAGGCCAGCCAGCTTGTGCCGGAGACCCAGACCACGGTAACGATGGAAGAGGGGCGCCCGGCGTTCGTTGCCGATGCGCGCGGCCGTGCGCTGGCCAGGCGCGCGCAGGAAATCTACGCCGAACTCGAAGGCCGTACGCTGGCGCTGGCCGAAGGCACCGGCGGCGGCACCGATGCCGGCTATGCGGCGCGCTCGGGCAAGGCCGCGGTGGTCGAGAGCTTCGGGCTGGCCGGCTTTGGCTACCACGCCCGCGACGAGTACATCGAGCTCGATTCCATCGTGCCACGCCTGTACCTGATGACGCGAATCCTGGAAGACATCGGCCGCAACTGAAGGAGGGTCCGGGGCCGGCAGCGCCCGACCCAGCACTCTCCAAAAGGCGTATCCGCCGCTGCCGCGCACGGACTGCCCCTGGGCGGCGCACCTGCTTCCCCAAGCCTGATACAGTGTTGTCGCCGCCCTCGTGGCGGCCATGACAACAGGCGATACAGGGGAGACAGGAATGAACCGCAAAGGCTTGGTCGACGCCGCCATGGCGTTGGAAGACCTGGCGGCCGGCAACACGCCGGATGCCGCGCAGGTCACCGCAGGCGCCGCCGCGCTGGAACAGATCCATGCCGACTATCCGGGCTGGCGCGATGTCGGCGATGCGCTGTTCGGCCTGAAGGCGCTGGCCAGCGGCAGCGGCATGGAGCTGGACGCCAAGGGGCGCCAGCGCGCCGGGCGGCTGGCCGATATCGTGCGCAGCCTGCTCGATCAGATCTGAGGCCGCGCTCGGGAAGCGCAGCATCGTATCGAGGCGCGGTCAGGAAGCGGCCACCACCCCGCAAGCAATGCGCCCGCCCGCATTCCCGGTCGGCTGCGTCTTGTAGTCGTCCGGATCCTTGTGTACCACCACCGCGCGGCCGATCACGCTGTTGGCGCCGGTGCCCACCGACAGGTCCGGCAGCAGCATGCTGACGCGCACGTTGCCGCTGGCGTCGGCGGTCAAGTTGTTCATGTCGCCGGCGTGGTGGTCGGGCATGGTCATCTGCCCGTGCGGCTTGCCGGTGGGGTTGAAATGGCCGCCGGCGCTCATCGCGTCGGGCGCGGAGCAGTCGCCCTTTTCATGGACGTGGAAGCCGTGGACCGAATTGGGCGGCAGGCCCGTGATCGACGCGGTCATCATCACGCCGCCGGGTTGCTGCTGGAAGGTCACGGTGCCGGCGGTATTGGTGCCGCTCTTGGGCTGCAGCGTGGCCGTGGCCCGCGCCGTGCCGGCGGTAGCGGACGCGCTGGCCGCGCTCGATGTGCCAGCGGCGCTGGATGAGGCCGAGGAGGTCCTGCCGCCGGCGCAGCCGGCCAGTGCCACGGTGGCGGCGAGGCAAACAGCCAGGGGGGTAAGCACTTGTTTCATCGGAACCCTTCTTGTTGTCGTGATTTCGGAAGAAACAGTATAGGTCGGCCGGCGCCTGGCGGATTTCCGGTTTTGTCCTACATGACGCCGCGGACCCGCGCCGCTGGCGGATTGCCGCGCCCATTCCCCGCTGTGCTTGCCCTTTCAGGCCGCCACCGCCAGCCGCTGCTGTGCCGCACCAAAATGCGGATGGCGCGAGAACAGGTCCGCCGCCCAGTTGACGAACACCCGCACCTTGGCCGACAGGTGCCGGTTCTGCGGATACATCGCCGAGATCGGCAGGTCGTCGGTCTGCCAGTCGGACAGGATTTCCACCAGCCGGCCGCTGTTGACGTAAGGCTCCGCCATCGCGCGCGAGACGCGGGCCACGCCGTGGCCTTCGAGCGTGCAGCCCAGGTAGACCTCGGCATCGTTGGTCGAGATCGCGGAGGACAGCAGCACCTCGCTGCGTTCCATCCCGCGCGCCATCGACCAAGGCATTTCGCGTCCGGTGCGGTTGGAGAGGAAGTTCACCGCCTTGTGCTGTGCCAGCTCGGCCAGGTCGCGCGGCGTGCCGAAGCGGTTCAGGTAGATCGGCGATGCGTAGAACGCCAGCTGTACATGGCCGATGCGGCGGGCCACCATCGACTCCTCCACCGGTGTGCCCACGCGCAGCACCACGTCGACGCCTTCCTGCAGCAGGTCGATGGGCTTGCCGTTGATGGTCAGGTCGAGCTTCAGCTCCGGATACTGCTGGAAGAAGTCATGCAGGTTCGGCACCAGTACCAGTTGTGCCAGCGCCGCGGTGGTATCCACCGACAGCGTGCCGCGCGGCGAGTTGTTATGCCGCGTCAGCGACTGCTCGGCTTCCTCGACATCGGCCAGGATGCGCACGCACCGTTCGTAATAGGCGGCACCGTCGTTGGTGACGCTGATGCGGCGCGTGGTCCGGTGCAGCAGCTTGACGCCCAGGTGGGTTTCCAGGTTCTGGATCAGCCGGGTCAGCGTGGCCTTGGGCAAGTCCAGCGACTCCGCGGCGCGCGCAAAGCTGCCGACGTCCACGACCCGGGTGAATGCCTGCATTGATACGAGACGGTCCATGATGAGGTTCCGACGATAGATCCGAACGGCGCTGCCACCCGCGCTCGTGGCGCGTGCGGGCCGCTGCTGGTTGGTTGTTGTTGTGGGGAATCTGCCGGCTGGCTGGCACCGGAATGACGCGCTGGCTGGGCGCGTGCTCTCCGGCATGGGTTTGTCAGGGCGTCCGGTGCCACGGGGAAAGTCCCCGTTTCCGACCGGGCGCGCACCGGCCTGGCAGACCGCCGCGCGTGCCGAGAGCCGGAGTGAATCACAATTTCCAAGACCTTGTCATGCGTGGGGATTTGGGCAGTGGCGGGGGCAATGGCGCGGACGATGGCGGGCCGGCGCCGGGCCATGACAGCGTTGTTGCCGATTATTCCAATCGCGGAACAGTGCATTGGCGATCTCTTGCTTTATCCCATCCTCGTCAATCACCATAATTCGTTGCATCGCAACACTCAAGCGCATCGTATTCGCCGTGCGCCGGACGCCATGCCACAGAAGCCAGGCCCACGCTCCCATGCCGTCAGAAGGCCCGCCGCCAGCGCAGCGGGCCAGGCGCAGCCACGCGTGGCCGAGCATACGGTGACCAGCGACGGGCGCGAGATCTCGGTGTGCGTGTGCTACCCGCCGGGCTATCCCGCGCCGGGCGCCGAGGGCGCGGCCTTGTTGCCCTGGCTGGTGTACCTGCATGCCGGCGGCTTTGTCGATGGCGGCCTGGAGCAGGCGCAAAAGCTGGTGCAGGACCTGGCCACCACGGTGCCGGCGGTGGTGGTAACGCCGGCGTACTCGCTGGCGCCGGACAATCCGTTCCCGGCGGCGCCGGAGGACGCGCACAGCACGGTGCAATGGGTGCTGCGCAACGCCAGGCGCCTGAAGGTGGACAAGACCCGCTTCGCGCTGGTGGGCGAAGAAGCCGGCGGCAACCTGGCGATCGCGCTGGCCCAGATGCTGCGCGACCGCGGCACCGCGCAGCCGCGCGGCCAATGGCTGATCCGTCCGGTAACCGACCCGTGCCTGCAGCATGCCTCGTGCGCGGGTTATGACGGCGGACAGGTGCCGATGGAAACGCTGCGGCGCCTGGCCTGCAACTATCGCGACTACCTGCCCACGCCGGCGGATACGGTGCATCCGTATGCCGCGCCGGCGCTGGCGTCGCGGCTGGCCGGGCTGCCGCCCACGCTGGTCCAGGTAGCGGAATTCGATGCGCTGCGTGCCGAAGGCGAAGCCTTCGCCGGGCGCCTGGGCAAGGCCGGTGTGCCGGCCCAAGCCATGATCATGCCCGGCGCCTGCGGCGACGGCGTGGAAGAGACCCATGAGAGTTGTCAGGCATGGGTCGACGAAGGTGCGCGGTTCCTGCGGCGATGTCTGGCCGCGGCCGACGATACCTCATCCTGACTGAACGCCGGCCTGCCTGATCGCAGCCGGCCTGGAGCCGAGCCCCCCGGCTGAGCCGCTCCAGATAATCGCCAGCCGGCTCTGCTTCGGCCAGAGCCTGGACCGCCCGATTGTGGTGGCGGTCCTGAGTCCGACCATCAGTTTGGCCATGGTTCCGGTCCGCTTTCGCGGACCGGCAGGCGGCGTTCGGCCATTTTGCTTTTCCGGTTGAAGAAAACCCGAACCAGGAGTTTGAGAAATGCAGCAGCAGAAAAGACATACCCTGATTGCGCTCGCCATTGTCGTGGTGCTGGGCGCCGGCGTGGCCGCCGCGGCCCTGCGTGGCGCCTGGCATGGCGGCGAAGCCCATGCCAACACCCCGCCGCCCGCGCCGTCGATTGAAGTCGCCGCGGCGGTCGGCCAGACCATCACCGAGTGGGACGAGTTCTCCGGCCGCCTCGAGGCGGTTGAGAGGGTGGAGATCCGCCCGCGCGTCGGCGGCACCATCGACGCCGTGCACTTCCGCGAAGGCGCGCTGGTGAAGAAGGGCGATCCGCTCTTCACCATCGACCCGCGTCCTTATGCCGCGGAGGTGGCCCGCGCCGAAGCCGCGCTGGCCGCCGCGCAGGTGCGCGCCGCTCACGCTCAAACCGAACAGGCGCGCGCCCAGCGGCTGCTGGATGACAACGCGATCTCGCGCCGCGAGTTCGACGAACGCATCAACGCTGCCCGCGAAACCGGCGCCAACGTGCGCGGCGCGCAGGCGGCACTGGAATCGGCGCGCCTGAACCTGGCGTACACCCGCATCACCGCGCCGGTGGCGGGGCGCGTGTCGCGTGCTGAAATCACTGTCGGCAACCTGGTGGCGCCGGGCGCGGCGTCACCGGCGCTGACCACGGTGGTGTCGGTATCGCCGGTCTATGCCAGCTTCGAGATCGACGAGCAGAGCTACCTGCGCTACACCGCGCCGGGTGCCGGCGGCGGCCAGGCCAACCTGCCGGTCTTCCTGGGGCTGGCCAACGAGGACGGCCATCCGCACGAAGGCAAGATCCAGTCGGTCGACAACCGCCTGGACCCGCGCAGCGGCACCATCCGCGTGCGTGCGGTGTTTCAGAACGAAGACGGGCGCCTGCTGCCGGGCCTGTACGCCAAGGTCAAGCTGGGCGGCGGCGCGCCGCACCCGGCGGTGCTGGTCAACGACCGCGCCATCGGCACCGACCAGGGCAAGAAGTTCGTGCTGGTGCTCGACAAGAGCAACAAGCTGATCTACCGCGAAGTGGAGCTCGGACCCAACTACGAAGGCTTGCGCGTGATCCGCAAGGGCGTGAAGGCGGGCGAGACCATCGTCGTCAACGGCCTGCAGCGCGTGCGGCCGGGCGATACGGTGCAGCCGAAGACTGTCGCCATGGCTTACCGCAGCGAACTGGAACCGCGCGGCAATGCGCCGGACCGCAAGCAGGCGGCGAGCGAGAAGGGCGAGGCTGAAGCAAAGCCGGTGAGTTGAGCGCAGCACAGCTTGCGGCGATTTGCTCCCCTCTCCCGCTTGCGGGAGAGGGGCAGGGGGTGAGGGCAGGAGCGTCAACGGCTGAGGCCTGTGGGTTAAAACCGTTGGCTTCGCTTGTTGTGGTGCCTTGCTAGACCACCCCTCACCCCGGCCCTCTCCCCTGAGGGGAGAGGGAGAACACCTTGCTTGGGCTAGTTCGGACGGCTTTGGTGCACCCGTAGTTTTTATCGTTCCCCCAGCTGTTGATGGTGCCCGCCCCTGGCGGGCCGCCAGGGGATCGCTTTAGCAGAGACCAACATGAATCTCTCAAAATTCTTTATCGACCGCCCCATCTTCGCGGGGGTGCTGTCGGTGCTGATCTTCCTGATCGGCGCCATATCGATGTTCAAGCTGCCGATCTCGGAGTACCCGGAAGTGGTGCCGCCGTCGGTGGTGGTGCGCGCGCAGTACCCGGGCGCCAACCCCAAGGTGATTGCCGAGACGGTGGCATCGCCGCTGGAAGAGCAGATCAACGGCGTCGAAGACATGCTGTACATGTCGTCGCAGTCCAACAGCGACGGCCTGCTCACGCTGACCGTGACCTTCAAGCTGGGCACCGACCCGGACAAGGCCCAGCAGCTGGTGCAGAACCGCGTGTCGCAGGCCGAGCCGCGGCTGCCTGAAGACGTGCGCCGGCTGGGCATCACCACGGTCAAGAGTTCGCCTGACCTGACCATGGTGGTCCACCTGGTGTCGCCCAACGACCGCTACGACATGACGTACCTGCGCAACTACGCGGTGATCAACGTCAAGGACCGCCTGGCGCGGATCCAGGGCGTGGGCCAGGTGCAGCTGTTCGGCTCGGGCGACTACGCCATGCGCGTGTGGCTCAACCCCGAGAAGATGGCCGAGCGCCAGCTCGCTACCAGCGACGTGATCAGGGCTATCCGCGAGCAGAACGTGCAGGTGGCTGCCGGCGTGATCGGCCAGTCGCCGTCGCTGCCGGGCGCCGACCTGCAACTGTCGGTCAACGCGCAGGGGCGCCTGAGCACCGTGGAAGAGTTCGGCGATATCGTCGTGCGCACTTCCGCCGACGGCGCGGTCACGTACCTGAAGGACATCGCCCGCATCGAACTGGGCGCGTCCGAGTATGCGCTGCGCTCGCTGCTGGACAACAAGCCGGCAGTGGCCATACCCATCTTCCAGGCGCCGGGCTCCAACGCCATCCAGATTTCGGATGACGTGCGCAAGACCATGGAAGAACTGAAGCAGAACTTCCCGGACGGCATCGACTACAGCATCGTCTATGACCCGACGCAGTTCGTGCGCCACTCGATCGAGGCGGTGACGCACACGCTGTTCGAGGCCATCGCGCTGGTGGTGCTGGTGGTGATCCTGTTCCTGCAGACCTGGCGCGCGTCGATCATCCCGCTGCTGGCGGTGCCGGTGTCGATCGTCGGTACCTTCGGGCTGATGCATGCGTTCGGCTTCTCGATCAATGCGCTGTCGCTGTTCGGGCTGGTGCTGGCCATCGGTATCGTGGTCGATGATGCGATCGTGGTGGTCGAGAACGTCGAGCGCAATATCGAAGAGGGGCTGACGCCGAAGGAAGCCACCTACAAGGCCATGCGCGAGGTCAGCGGCCCCATCATTGCCATCGCGCTGACGCTGATCGCCGTGTTCGTGCCGCTGGCGTTCATGACGGGCCTGACCGGCCAGTTCTACAAGCAGTTCGCGCTGACGATCTCGATCTCGACCATCATCTCGGCGTTCAACTCGCTGACGCTGTCGCCGGCGCTGTCGGCCCTGCTGCTGAAGAGCCACGACGCGCCCAAGGACTGGCTGTCGCGCTGGATGGACCGGGTGTTCGGCGGCTTCTTCAAGCGCTTCAATCGCTTCTTCGGCCGCAGCGCTGAAAGCTATGGCCGTGGCGTGAAGGGTGTGATCCGCCGCAAGGGTTCGGTGTTCGGTGTCTACGCCGTGATGCTGGCGCTGACCTGGGGCGTGTTCCAGCTGGTGCCCAAGGGCTTCGTGCCGGCGCAGGACAAGCAGTACCTGGTGAGCTTTGCCAAGCTGCCCGACGGCGCCACGCTGGACCGTACCGAGGACGTGATCCGCAAGATGAGCGAGATCGCGCTGAAGCACCCGGGCGTGGAATCGGCGGTGGCGTTCCCCGGCCTGTCGATCAACGGCTTTACCAACAGCCCGAGCGCCGGCATCGTGTTCGCCACGCTCAAGCCGTTTGACGAGCGCAAGAGCGCCGACCTGTCGGGTGCTGCCATCGCGCAGCAGCTGAACCAGAAGTACGCGGCGATCCAGGATGCGTTTATCGCGGTGTTCCCGCCCCCGCCCGTGCAGGGCCTGGGCACCATCGGTGGTTTCAAGCTGATGATCGAGGACCGCGCGGCGCTGGGCTATGACGCGCTGTTCGAGGCGACCAACGCGTTTGCCAACAAGGCGCGCGCCACGCCCGAACTGACCGGCATCTTCAGCAACTACCAGGTCAACGTGCCGCAGCTCGACGTCAAGCTGGACCGCGTCAAGGCCAAGCAGCTGGGCGTGCCGGTGACGGAGGTCTTCGACACGCTGCAGACCTACCTGGGCTCGGCCTACGTCAACGACTTCAACAAGTTCGGACGTACATATCAGGTCAAGGTGCAGGCAGACGCGCCGTTCCGCGCCCATGCCGAGGACATCCTGCAACTGAAGACGCGCAACGCCGCCGGCGACATGGTGCCGCTGTCGTCGCTGGTGCAGGTGAAGCAGGGCTTTGGCCCGGACAGCGTGGTGCGCTACAACGGCTTTACCGCCGCCGACATGAACGGCGGGCCCGCGCCCGGCTTCTCGTCGGGCCAGGCCCAGGCCGCTGCCGAGCGCATTGCTGCCGAGACGCTGCCCAAGGGCATCAAGTTCGAGTGGACCGAGCTGACCTACCAGGACATCCTGGCCGGCAATGCGGGCGTGTGGATCTTCCCGCTGTGCGTGCTGCTGGTGTTCCTGGTGCTGGCCGCGCAGTACGAAAGCCTGACGCTGCCGCTGGCGGTGATCCTGATCGTGCCGATGAGCCTGCTGGCAGCGATGACTGGCGTGTGGCTGACGCAAGGCGACAACAACATCTTCACGCAGATCGGTTTCATCGTGCTGGTGGGGTTGTCAGCGAAGAACGCGATCCTGATCGTGGAGTTTGCGCGCGAGCTTGAGCATCACGGCCGCACCGTGGTGCAGGCCGCGATCGAAGCCAGCCGCCTGCGCCTGCGCCCGATCCTGATGACGTCGTTCGCGTTCATCATGGGCGTGGTGCCGCTGGTGGTCTCGAGCGGCGCCGGCGCCGAGATGCGCCATGCGATGGGCGTGGCGGTGTTCGCGGGCATGCTCGGCGTGACTTTCTTCGGGCTGTTCCTGACGCCGGTGTTCTATGTGGCGCTGCGCCTGCTGGCCACGCGCGGCCAGCGCCGCGCGGCCACGCAAGAGCAAGGCGCGCAACTGACGGCATCGGCTGAATAATGGTGATCAACATGAATGCCCCTGCATTTTCGACCGCATTTTCGACATACCAATGGTTGCCTAAACTGGCAACGCTGGCCGCGGCGCTAGTACTGGCTGGCTGCTCGCTGGCGCCGACCTACAAGGTGCCGGAAACCGCCACGGTGCCGGCCTTCAAGGAAGCCGAGGCGGCGCAGGCCGAAGGCGCGCAATGGAAAACCGCGACGCCGGCCGAAGGCCAGCACCGCGGCGAGTGGTGGAAGATCTTCGGCGATCCCGAGCTGGACCGCCTGATCGCCGCCGCGGGCTCGTCCAACCAGGACCTCGCCATCGCCGCGGCCCGCCTGAAGCAGGCGCGGGCTTTCACGGGCGCCACCGAGGCGGATCTCTACCCGCAACTGAGCGTGGGGCTGGACCCGACCCGCTCGCAGCCGTCGGCCGCGTCGCAGGGCCTGCCGCACGGCACGCGGGTGCCGCCGCAGACCGTGCTGAAGGCACGCGCGTTTGCCAGCTATGAGCTCGACCTGTTCGGCCGCGTCGCCTCCAGCGTCAACGCCGCGCGGGCCGAAGGCGAGGCCGCCGGGGACCTGTACCGCTCGGTGCAGCTCGCGCTGCAGGCCGACGTGGCGCAGGCGTACTTCGCGCTGCGCACGCTGGACAGCGAGCGCGACCTGCTCAACGCCACCATCAAGCTGCGCGAAGACGCGTTGTCGCTGCTGAAGAAGCGCTATGACGCCGGCGAAACCACCGACCTCGACCCGGCCCGCGCCGAAGCCGAGCTGGGCACCGCGCGCGCGGACCTGGCCGGCATCGAGCGCCGCCGCGCCAACCAGGAGCATGCCCTGGCGGTGCTCACCGGCGTGCCGCCGGCGGCGTTCTCGCTGCCGGCAAAGCCGTTCGATGCAGCGCCGATCGCGATTCCCGCAGGGTTGCCGTCCGAACTGCTGGAGCGCCGTCCCGACATCGCCCAGGCAGAGCGCCTGATGGCCGCGGCCAATGCCCGCATCGGCGTGGCCAAGGCGGCGTTCTTTCCGCGCATCACGCTGACCGGGCTGTTCGGTTTCGAGTCGGCGGATTTGTCGAACCTGTTCAAGTGGTCGTCGCGCACCTGGATGCTGGGGCCGCTGGTCGGCACCACCATCGGCCAGACCCTTTTCGACGGCGGCCGCAACCGCGCCAACCTGGCCGGCGCGCGCGCCGCGCATGAAGAAAGCGTGGCCAGCTACCGGCAGACCGTGCTGGTGGCATTCCGCGAAGTGGAAGACAGCCTGGCCGATGTGCGCTGGCTCAGCCAGCAGGCCGGCGCGCTGGACAGCGCACTTGGCGGCGCCCGGCGCGCGGCGCGGATCTCGCGCAGCCGCTACGACGCCGGCGCGGTCGACTACCTGACGGTGATCGATGCCGACCGCACCGTGCTGCAATCACAGCGCGAAGCCAACCAGGTAGCGGGCTTGCGCGCTGCCGCAACGGTGTCGCTGATCCGCCGTCTGGGCGGCGGCTGGGGCCCGGTGCCGGAGACGGTGGTGGCCGCGCAGCCGGCGCCTGACGTGGCAAAGCCAGCGCAGTAACGCCCGGCGGGGCTGGCGCGATGCCACCGAATCACTACACTGGAAGCATTGCGTCATGCATCCGGGGCGCACGGTTGCGCTCCGGATGCAGCGCTGGATGCGTCTTGTCGCGCCGCCATGCTTCGTCGATACAGGAAACCGATCCGGGGGCTGATCTTTGCTGCGATCACCGTGGCGGCGCTGCTGGTGCCGTTGCCATGGGCAGACCGGACCCATATCCACGACGAAGTGATGATCGCCCGCCCCCCGGCGCAGGTGTTCGACTACGTGACCACGCCGGAGAACTGGCCCAAATGGCATCCGGCGTCGCTCAAGGTGGCGGGGGCGACCGACCATCCGCTGCGCCATGGCGAGCGCGTGACCGAGACCTTCATCATCGCGGAACGCGGCGGCGTGGTGGTCTGGACCGTCATCGAAAGCCAGAGGCCGCGCACATGGTCGATCGACGGCATGGTCAACGGGCGCCGGGTCGGTACCATCACCTACAGGCTCACGCCGGCCATGACGCCGTCGCTGACGCCATCCGCGGAAAGCACGCGCTTCGAGCGCGAGTTCCGCTACCGGTCGCCCACGCTGCTCTTTGCGCTGATCAACCGCCTCACGCTGCGCCAGGACATCCAGGCCGAATCCACCGAAGCCGTCAGGCGGCTCAAGGCGCTGCTGGAGGCACCGCAGGCGCCGTAGTGGTCACGGACGGCCCCGTGGGCCCGGATGCGGCTCCTTGCCGCGCCTTGCAGGGGGCAGCGATCCGGCCTAAGTTGGAACCACCGCCCCCGAGCGTTTTCCCCGAGGCCATCATGCCGTTCCTACTGCAATCCACCGCATTTCCAGCGGGCGGCGAGATTCCCGCGCAGCACACCTGTGAAGGCGCGGACATCTCACCCCCGCTGGCCTGGTCCGGCCTGCCGCCCGGCACGGCCAGCCTGGCGCTGATCGTCGACGATCCCGATGCGCCGGATCCCGCCGCGCCAAAAATGACCTGGGTCCACTGGCTGCTCTACAACCTGCCGCCGCATGCCGAGTCGCTGCCGGCCGACATCGCCAAGGCCGGGTTGCCCGCCGGCACGCGCGAAGGGCTCAACGACTGGCACCGCACCGGCTATGGCGGCCCGTGCCCGCCGATCGGCCGGCACCGCTACTTCTTCAAGCTGTATGCGCTGGACGTGGAGCTGCCGGACCTCGGCACGCCGGACAAGGCAGCGCTGGAGCGGGCGATGCAAGACCACGTGCTGGGCAATGCCGAGCTGATCGGCACATACCAGAAACTGCAGCGCTAGGCAGGGCTGCAGGCGGCCACATGGAGGAGGCCACATCATGTCGTCCCCAACGCTTCGCCCTGAGGCCCACGGGCTGTCTTTGCGGTCGTGGCGTTTTTCAGCCGCCGCTTCACTGGCGCTGGCGCTGCTGCTGAGCGCCGGCCCGCTGCGCGCGCAGCCGCATGAATCCGGCTCGATCACCATCGGCGGCTCGGCGCAGGTGCAGGGACCGGTGACGGTACACGGCACGCTGACCGTCGCCGGCCGGGTCTTTGCCAGCGGCCCGCTGACCGCGGCCTATTTCACCGGGCCGGTCAGTGCGCGCGCGCTGCCGTATCGCGGCGGCTACGTGAAGGTGTTCAAGGGGCCGCTGACGGTCCATGGCGATATGGTGGTTAACGGCGACCTGACGGTGGCGGGACCGCTTACCGTCGACGGGCCGCTTGCCGCCAGCGGCGGCATCGATGCTGACGGCCCGATGCGCGAGCGCGACTACGGGCGCTGAAGCGCAAGCCAGCAACCTTCCTCCGCGCGGTTTCCCCATGCCGGTGTTGCACAATACCGGCTTCGCATTTCTTGCATCCGAACGGGGAACACCGCATGGCAAAGCAGGGCGCACAGCGCGCATTGGGCCTGAAGGGCATTGCATTGTTCGAGGCCGCCAAGGGCCTGCTGGTGATCGTGGCTGGCCTGGGCCTGGTGGCGCTGCTGCACCGCGACGCGCAGGCGCTGGCCGAGGCCATCATCCAGCGCCTGCACGTCAATCCCGCCAGCCGCTATCCCACCATCTTCCTGTCGCTGCTATCGCATCCCGACAACGCGCGGCTGTGGGCCATCGGCGGTTCGGCGGCGGTCTATGCGCTGATGCGCTTTGCCGAAGCGTACGGGCTGTGGCGCGGGCTGGCGTGGGGCAACTGGCTCGGCGTCTGGTCCGGCGGGATCTATATCCCGCTGGAACTGTACGAGGCCTTTGTGCATCCGAGCTGGCTGCACGGCGGGCTGGCGGCGGCCAACCTGCTGGTGGTGCTCTATCTGGCCAGGGGGCTGATCGGCCGACGCGCGGCGGCGTGATCGTGCCCCCCGACTTGCTGATTGCGCCGGGGCGCCTGTCAGTGCAGGTCGATCAGCAACGGATCGTGATCGGAAGAGCGGTACGCGTCGGGCGCATAGTAGGCGGGCACCGTGGGCGCGCCTGGCGGCGGGGCATAGGAGAACGCTACCGGCTCGTCGGCGTTGATATGCCATTCATGTACCGCCACCACCTGCCGCGCCGCCACGGCATCGGCCAGTGCGTGGTCAAGATACCCCGTCTGGCCGTTGTAGACGTAGCTGTAGGCGCGCGGCCCGACGCATTTCGCCACCATGTCCGCATAGCCGCGCTGCGCCAGTAATCGCACCGGGTCTTCCATCGCATAGCTGTTCAGGTCGCCGATGACCAGCACGCCGGCGCCGGCCGCGCCAGTGGGCGTAGTGCCAAGCCACGAGGCCAGCGCCTCGGCCGCCTGCACCCGTGCGGGATTCCAGCAGCCCTGGCCGTCACCCTGGTCGAGCTGCAGGCCGGTGGCTTCCGCACAGTTCTTGGACTTCAGGTGGTTGACCACCACCGTCACCGGCGCACCGCCCGCCTTCGCGCGGAAGCTGCCCGCCAGCGGCTGGCGATGGCGCGCGCCCAGCCAGGTGGTGGCCGCGCGACCGACCGGCTCGGCGCTGCGGGCGTTGTACAGCAGCCCCACCGCGATCGCATCGCCGCCAAGCGCCGGCGTGCCGGGATCGAGCACGCGCCAGTCGGGGCCCAGCCGCGCGGCCAGCTGGCGCACGGCGCTGTACTGGCCGTAGCCGTTGTTCTGCAATTCCATCAGCCCGATCACGTCCGCATCCAGTCCGCGCAGCGCGGCCACCAGCTTGGCCTCTTGCCGTGCCAGCGCTTCGGCGCTTTGCGCCCCGCGATTGTCGGGCGAGCGGAAGCCGCCGCCCTGGCCATCGCCGTTGAAGTAGTTCTGCACGTTGAACGCCGCCACGCGCAGCGTCGCGGCGGCATGCCGTGGCGGGGCGCCGCGGCGCGGATTGGAATCCTGGAATACCGGTGCGGCAGCGCCCGGCACCGGCTGCAGCCGCCACTGGCCGTGGCGTTTTTCCAGCACGCCCAGCACGCCGCTGACCGCAGCGCCGGCGCGCAGCGGATGGCTGGCGGCAAGCTGGGGCGGCGGGTAGGGGACCACGGCCGGGTACTGGCGGTTCGAGCCATCGTCGAGCAGCAGCCGGTTGCGCGCATTGGCGGCGGCGGCCTGCATGGCCGGTGCGCCGGGCAGCGCCGCCTGCGTCGGCGCGAGCGGACGGCCGAAGCTCAGCGCCAGCGTGCCGTAGCGCGCCAGTTCATGGGTCTCGCTGACGGTCAGCGTCTGCGGCAGCCGCACCAGCATGCCTTCGCGCGCGGCCAGTTCCGCATCGCCCGCAACGGGCAGGCTCAGCGTTGCCGGCGTCACCGTTTGCCCGCCGGCACAGACGGCCGGCGGGCCCGACAGCGCCAGTTGCGTTTGTCCGAATTTTTCCTCGATCTTTCCGGACACGCGCAGCAGGTTGCCGGCGCGTGCGGACGTGCGCGGCGCGTAGACGAACAGCCCTTCGGAAACGCCGGGCCGGTTCAGCCGCTGTGCATCAGCTTGTTGCAGGAAGAACCCGCGCAGGCCGTCCGGTCCGCTGAAATCCGCGGTGACGATGGCCTCGACCTCGACCATGCGGCCCGCCAGCGGCGATGCGGCGCCGCTGCCCTGGATCTCCGCAATCGACGTCGACGGCGCGCCGCATGGCTGCAGCGCAGCATGCGCGCGTGGCGCAAGACCAACGAGGCAAAGGGCGGCGAGGACCGGGATCATGGCCCGGGCGGCGGAGCGTTCAGGCAGATGGCTTCGCATGGCGGCTTTTGAAGGTTGTGGCAGAGCAGGCGATGCTAATCCCCCCATGTAACGGAATGCTTAAGACAGGCATGTGACACTGCGATCGTGCTAAGGTAGTAGCAACCCCCCGCCGGCGCGCCGGCATCCACTTCACACTGTCATACCGCCATGATCAAGGAAATCGCCCAACTCACCATCAAGCCCGGCATGGACAAGCAGTTCGAGCAAGGCGTGAGCCAGGCCACGCCGCTGTTCCTGCGCTCGCACGGCTGCCACGGCGTGCAGCTGTTCCGCTCGGTCGAGCAGCCGGACCAGTACACGCTGGTGGTCGACTGGGACACGGTGGAAGACCATATGGTCGGTTTCCGCGAGTCGCCCGAATTCCAGCAGTGGCGCGCACTGGTGGGCGAGACCTTCGCCGCCCCGCCCAATGTGCACCACGTGTCCAAGGTCCTGTAAATCCCGCAAACGCGCGCCATGAACACCCGGCCGGAGCGTCCCCGCCATTTCTCGATGCTGCGCGAGCTGCAGCTCGCCGATGTCTTTACGCTGGGCAATGCAGCGTGCGGCATGGGGTCGGTGTTCTTCGCCATGTTCTTCGTTGCCGACCAGCGGCTCGCGCATTTCTTCACGGCCGCGGCGCTGGCGCCGCTGGCGTTTATCTTCGACGTGCTGGACGGCCGCATCGCGCGCTGGCGCCATGCGCATTCCGCGCTGGGGCGTGAGCTGGATTCGCTGGCCGACGTGATCTCCTTCGGCGTCGGCCCCGCCACGCTGGCCTTTGCCGCCGGCATGCGCGGCGGCTGGGACCTGGCCGTGCTGATCTACTTTGTCTGCTGCGGCGTGAGCCGGCTGGCGCGCTTCAACGTCACCGCCGAATCGCTGGCCGCCGGCAGCGACAGCGGCAAGGTCGCGTACTTCGAAGGCACGCCGATCCCCACCAGCGTGCTGCTGACCGCGGTGCTGGCCTGGTGCGCGTGGGCCGGCCGCCTTGGCGGCGACCTGCCGGGCGGTGCCTGGCAGCTTGGCCCCGCGGTGCTGCATCCGCTGGTGCTGCTGTTCGCGCTGTCGGGCACGCTGATGGTCAGCAAGACTTTGCGTATTCCCAAGTTCTGATCCGCCGAAGGCTTCGCTTCTGGCTTCAGGCAGGGCGGGAACCGTGGACAGGCGCCGCGTTTCCCGCCTCAGAACTAGCTGGCCGCGTGATGACCTGTCCGTTGCGCGCCGCGCTGTGCGCGCCGTGCCGCCAGGTAACAGCGCCGTTGACGATCACGGTGTCGATGCCTTCGGCTGGCCGGGTGGGGGATTCGTAACTGGCGGCATCGCGCACGTTGGCCGCATCGAAAACGACGATGTCGGCATGATTGCCCACGGCGAGCGTGCCGCGCCGGTGCAGGCCGAAGTTGCGCGCCGTCAGCCCGGTCATTTTCCAGACCGCCGTCTCCAGCGGGAACAGGCCGACCTCCCGGCAGTAGTGCCCCAGTATGCGCGGGAAAGTGCCCCACAGGCGTGGATGCGGGCTGGCGCCGACGGGGATGCCATCGGAGCCGATCATGGTTTCGTCGAAGGCAAGAATGCGCTGGACGTCATCCTCGTCCATCTGGAAGTAGATCGCGGTGCCTGGCTGCAGGCGGCGCGCGGCTTCGTCCTTGGGCACGCCCCATTCCGTGGCGATGTCGTCGAGATCGCGGCCCGCGCATTCGGGGTGCGGTTCGCTGGTGGCGATCAGCACCCGGCCGTCGAGCATGCCGCGGTCGGTGCGGATCATGGTGGAGCCGGCCGTGTACGGGTAGCAGTCGAGCGACACGCACTGGTGCTTCATGGCCTCGCGGATAAAGGGCAGGGTTACCTGGCTCTTGCCAAAATTGGCCTGCCTCTGCACCTTGTGGTGCGACACCACCACCGGCACGTCGAGCTCGCGGCCGATGCGGAAGGTCTCGTCGAGCGAGGCCATGACGTGGTCTGACTCGTCGCGCATATGCGTGACATAGAGCGCCTTGCGGGCACTGAGCGGCCGGCAGACTTCGATGATCTCCTCGGTCGTCGCCATGGCGGCGGGCGGGTAGAAGGTGCCGGTCGACACGCCGATCGCGCCGGCCTGCATGGCTTCTTCGACCAGCGCCTGCATGGCGGCGATCTCCTTGGCATCGGCTGGCCGGTCCAGCGCCGCCATGGTGACCGCGCGCAAGGTCGAATGCCCGACCATGGCGGCTACATTGACCGAGCTCGGCATGGTGCGCAGCGCGTCCAGGTAAGCGGCGAAGGTGGTGAAGCGGCCTTGCGCCGGTGTGTCGATCAGGCTCAGCGGCATCGGCAGATCCATGTCGGCACGCAGCGGCGCGGCGCTGATGCCGCAGTTGCCGGCGATCACGGTGGTGACGCCCTGCGAGACCTTGAACGGCATGGTGGGTTGCGACAGCACCGCCTGGTCGTCATGCGTGTGCGCGTCGATGAAGCCTGGGGCGACGATCAGGTCCGTTGCATCCAGCACGCGGTCGGCCGTGTGCCCGGCGAGGTCGCCGATCGCAGCGATGCAGCCGTCGCGCACGCCGATATCGGCGCTGAAGCGGGGTGCCTTGCTGCCGTCGATCACGGTGCCGCCGGCGATCAGCAGGTCATAGTGCGGGGTGTGTGCAGAGGTGGGGTCGGACATGGGATTCCTTTCCTTGGCTGGAGCGTAGCGGTCAGCGGAAATGGCAGGCCACCTGGTGGATGCCGGTGGCGGAGGGACGTTCGGTCAGCAAGGGGGCCTGCTCCTTGCAGCGGGCTTGCGCATGCGGGCAGCGCGTGTGGAAGCGGCAGCCCGCCGGCGGATTGGCCGGGCTGGGCGGATCGCCCTGCAGCAGCAGGCGCCGCGCGGGCTTGCGCGGGTCGGGCACCGGCACGGCGGACAGCAGGATCTCCGTATAGGGGTGGCGCGGCGCCGAGAACAAGGTGTCGCGGTCGGCCAGTTCGACGATCTGGCCGAGGTACATCACGGCGACCCGGTGGCTGATATGACGCACCACGGCCAGGTCGTGCGCGACGAACAGGTAGGCGATGCCGAACTCGGCCTGCAGGTCCATCAGCAGGTTGACCACCTGCGCCTGGACGGAAACATCGAGCGCCGATACCGGCTCGTCGCAGACGATCAGCTTCGGGTTGAGTGCCAGCGCGCGCGCGATGCCCAGCCGCTGGCGCTGGCCGCCGGAGAACTCGTGCGGGAACTTGCGCACGGCTTCAGGCCGCAGGCCGACCTTGCTGAACAGCCATTGCACGCGCTCGTTGCGCTCGGCACGCGACTGCAGGCCGAAGTTGCGCAGCGGCTCGCCCACGATCTCGCCCGCCGTCAGCCGCGGGCTGAGCGAGGCATAGGGGTCCTGGAAGATGATCTGCAGGTCGCGCCGGCGCTGCCGCATGGCGCTTGCCGGCAGCCCCAGCAGTTCCTCGCCGTCGAGCTGCACCGAGCCTGAAGTCGGCTCGATCAGGCGCAGCACCGACTTGGCAGTGGTGGTCTTGCCGCAGCCGGATTCGCCGACCAGCGAGAGCGTCTCGCCGCGCTCCACGGTGAAGGACACGCCGTCCACCGCCTGGATCGGCGGCCTGCCCGGTGCCAGCCAGCGTCGCGGTGCGAGGTAGTGCTTCTTCAGGCGGTCGACCTTGAGCAGGGGCGATGGCGTGGCGGAGGTCGTGCTCATGCGATGGCTTCCTGGTCTTGTGGGTTGCATTCGATGCGGCCTTCCTCGACGGCGAAGCAGGCCACCGCATGGTCGCCGCCGTGGCGCGTGAGCTGCGGCAGCTCGCGCGCGCAGCGCGCGTTGGCATGCGCGCAGCGTGCCGCGAAGGCACAACCGCGGCGCGCTTCCTGTGGCGAGGGCACCAGGCCGGGGATTTCGGCCAGGCGCCGGCTGCTGGTGTTCATCGACGGCATCGATGCCATCAGCGCGCGGGTGTAGGGGTGCAGCGGGCGGTCGAACAGCTCGGTGACGCTGGCTTCCTCGACCTTGAGCCCGGCGTACATCACGATCACGCGGTCGCAGCATTCGGCCACCACGCCCAGGTCGTGCGTGATCATCACCACGCCCATGCCCAGTTCCTGCTGCAGGCGGCGGATCAGGTCCAGGATCTGCGCCTGGATGGTCACGTCGAGCGCCGTGGTGGGTTCGTCGGCGATCAGCACCTCGGGGTTGCAGGCCAGCGCCAGCGCGATCATCACGCGCTGGCGCATGCCGCCCGAAAGCTGGTGCGGGTACTCGTTGACGCGGCGCTCGGGCTCGGGGATCTGCACCAGCCGCAGCATTTCCACCGCGCGCCTGAGCGCGTCGGCGCGGCTCGCGCCCTGGTGCAGCCGCACGGTTTCGGCAATCTGGCGGCCAATCGTCAGCACCGGGTTCAGCGAGGTCATCGGCTCCTGGAAGATCATCGAGACGCGATTGCCGCGGATGCGGCGCATCTCGCGTTCGCTGAGCTGCAACAGGTCCGTGCCGCGCAGCCGCACCGCGCCGCGGATGCGTGCCGGCGGCGTGGGCAACAGCCGCATGATGGACAGCGCCGTCACGCTCTTGCCGCAGCCTGACTCGCCCACCACGCCCAGCGTCTGGCCGGCGCGCACGGTGTACGAGACGCCGTTGACCGAGCGGGCCGGCCCGGTGAGCGTGTCGAAATGCGTATGGAGGTCCTCCACTTCGAGCAGCGGCTCGCCCGTGGCCGGCCTGTCATGGGACATCGCGCGCGACATCGTGATGGTCATGGTTGCGCTCCCGGATTCAGAGTTGCCGCGCCAGGCGCGGATCGAGCGCGTCGCGCAGGCCGTCGCCGAGCAGGTTGATGGCCAGCACCGTCGCGGCCAGCAGGATGCCCGGGTACAGGATGATGTGGAAGGCCACGGCCACGAAATTGCGCCCCTCGGCCATCATGTTGCCCCAGCTCGGCATCTGGGCCGGCACGCCGACGCCGAGGAAAGACAGCGCGGCTTCCGTGAGCACGGCGGTGGCGGCCACGAAAGTGGCCTGCACGATCAGCGGCGCCACCATATTGGGCACCACGTGGCGCACCAGGATCACCGGCAGGCGGGTGCCGACCGCATGCGCCGCCTCGACGTAGAGCTGCTCGCGCAGGGTCAGCGCCAGCGAGCGCACCAGCCGCACCACGCGCGGGACCTCGGGTATGGCGATGGCGATGATCACCGCGCCCAGGCTGGCCTGCGTAACGGCCATCAGCGCGATCGCCAGCAGGATCCCCGGGATCGCCATCAGGCCGTCCATCACGCGCATCACCAGGGAGTCAGCCCGGCGCACGAAGCCCGCGACCAGGCCCAGCAGCACGCCGGACACGGTTGCCAGCAGCCCGACCGACAGGCCCACGATCATGGACACGCGGCCGCCCCAGACCGCGCGGCTGAATACGTCGCGGCCGAGCGCGTCGGTGCCGAACCAGTGCTCGGCCGATGGCGGCTGCATGCGCGCCAGCGGGTCGATGTCCTGCGGGTCGACGGTGGCAATCCAGGGCGCGCCGAGGGAGAGCACGGCGATCACCGCCAGCAGCAGCGCGCCCAGGATCAGCGTGGGGTGCTTGCGTGCCCAGTGCCAGCGCGGCAGCACGAAAGCCGCATGGTCGGGTGCCGGTACGGCAGGTTCGGTGGCGGGTAGGGAAGTGGTCATGTCAGCGGGTCTCGCGGCGAGCCATCAGTACTTGATGCGCGGATCGAACAGCCGGTAGCTGAGGTCGATCATCAGGTTGATCAGCACGTAGACCCCGGCGGAGACCAGCAGCACGCTCTGGATCACCGGGTAGTCGTGGCGCTGCACCGAGTCGACCACCAGGCGGCCGACCCCCGGGATCGCAAACACGGTCTCGGTCACGACCACGCCGCCGATCAGCAGCGCGATGCCCATGCCGACGGTGGTGGCGATCGGGATCGCCGCGTTGCGCAGCGCGTGGCCCAGCACCGGCAGCACGCCCAGGCCCTTGGCGCGCGCAGTGCGGATGTAGTCCTCATGCAGGACTTCCAGCACGGTAGCGCGCGTCATGCGCGTCACCAGCGCGATATAGACCAGCGCCAGGTTGACGCAGGGCAGCACCAGGCTGCGCAGCCATGCGCCAGCGCCTTCGGCGAGGCGCGCATAGCCCTGCACCGGGAACCACGGCAACTGGATGGCAAAGGCGTAGACCAGCAGGTAGCCCACCAGGAACACCGGCAGCGAGAATGCCAGCACCGCGAACAGCATCACCAGCCGGTCGACCCAGCTGCCGGCGCGGTACGCGGCCAGCGTTCCCAGTGGCACCGCGACCAGCAAGGTCAGCAGCATCGTCAGCGCGGCGACAGAGACGGTCGGCTCCAGCCGCTGCGCCAGCAACTGCGCCACCGGCACCTGGGTGAAGATGGAGGTGCCGAGGTCGCCGGTGGCGAGCCGGCCGAGCCACAGCAAGAACTGCCGCCACAGCGGCTGGTCCAGCCCCAGCACGCCGCGCAGCCTGGCGATGTCGTCAACGGTCGCGAGGTCGCCTGCGATCAGCGCCGCCGGATCGCCCGGCGACAAGTGGATCAGCAGGAAGACCACCACGGCCACCACTGCCATCACCGGCAGCGTCGCGGCCAGGCGTCTGAGCAGATAGCCCATTGTCGTGTTTCCCCCGGTGGTTCGTGCTTCGTGGTTATTTGTCGAGCATCCAGACCGTGGGCATGCCGGCCCACATCCGGTCGATGCCCTTGAGGCTGGCACGTGCCGCGAACGCCGACGAGTACTGGCCGGCGTTCACATAGGGCACCGCCTCATAGGCGCGCTTCTGGAAGGCATCGAGCAGTTCCTTGCGCTTGGCCGGCACGGTCTCGCGGACCCAGGCCGTGCGCAGGGCGTCGAGCGGCTTGTCGCAGGGCCAGCCGGGCAGGCTGGTGCCGCAGGGGGCGCCGAGGTAGGCATTGGTGATCGGGGAATCGGCGTCGAACTCGCCCGCGACGGTCACGTACATATTCCAGCCCCCGGCCTCGGGCGCATCCCGCTTGGCGCGGCGCGCGCCGATGGAGGCCCAGTCCATGTTCTGCATGTCGACGTTCATGCCCATGCTGCGCATGGTCTGTGCCGCCATCAGGGCTTCAGCATTGAGCTGGGGAACGTCGGTCGGCACCAGCAGCACCACCTTTTCGCCCTTGTAGCCCGCCGCGCCCAGCAACTGCCTGGCGCGGGCCGGATCGGCCTTGCGGTACGGTTCGGCGCCGGCAGCGGTATCGTTGGGGCCGCCGCAGATGAAGAAGGTGGCGCAGTAGTTGATGCGCATGTCGAGCGGATAGCCCATGGCCGCGGTGAAGCGTTCCTGGCTGACCGCCTGCAGGAAGGCCTGGCGCACTTTCGGGTTGTTGAATGGGGGATGCAGCTGGTTCATCACCAGCACGCCCTGGTAGGCGCCGCCCGAGCCGATCTTGATGCTGGCGTCGCCGCGCAGCGGGGTGATGTAGTCCGGCGGTACCTGTTCGATCAGGTCGACCTCGCCGCGCTTGAGCGCCGCGATGGCGCTGTTGGCGTCCGGCAGGTAGAGCCATTCGACGCGGTCCACGCGGGGCTGCTTGCTGCCGGCGAGACCGCTCGCGGGCTCGCTGCGTGCCACGTAGTGCGGGTTGCGCACGAACACCGCCTTGTTGCCCGGCACCCATTCGTCGCGCTTGAAGATGAAGGGGCCGGAGCCCAGCACCTCGGGCAGCGGCGCGGTGGCGGGCATCCTCGCCAGGCGCTCCGGCAGGATCACCGGGGGAAAGCCCGAGGGCTTGGCCAGCGCATCGAGCACCATGCCAAAGGGCTCCTTGAGCGTCAGCGTGAACGTGCGCGCGTCGACTGCCTTCCACTCGGCGCCGGCTTCGCCCATGGCACGGCCCAGGCTGTCGCGCGCGCCCCAGCGCTGCAGCGAGGCGATCGCGTCCGCCGAGGTAACCGCGCTGCCATCCGAGAACTTCAGGCCGGGACGCAGCGTGAAGCTCCACTGCCGGCCATCCTTCAAGCTGCTGTACTTCTCGACCATCTGTGGTTGCGGCTTGCCCTTGGCGTCCTGCGCGAACAGCGTGTCGTAGACCATGTAGCCGAAGTTGCGCGTGATGTAGGCCGTGGTGAAGGTCGGATCGAGGATCTTCAGGTCGGCATGCGCCACGACCTTGAGCGTCTTGGTCTGCGCCAGCACGGGAAGGCTGGCGCCTGCCAGGACCAGGGCGCCCGCCGCGAGCGCGGCGGACAGGGATCGGTTTGGTGTCATCAGCAGTCTCCGTTTTCTTCGTTGTCGTTGTTGTCGTGATCGCAGCCAGGCGGCCGGCGCTCAGGCCGCGGCGCGGTCCAGGGGCCACTTGGGCCGTTGGATCTTGCGATAGGGCAGGGTCGTGAGGTCAAGCGTGACGGCACCCGGGGCGCCTGCGTAGATCACGTGCCTTGCCACTTTCGAGAAGGACGCGTAGAAGTGCTGCGAGGACTTGACCACGATGATCTGCTTGCGCGCCAGGTCGCAGCCGAGCTGGGTGAACATGTCCGTGCCCATGGCCTGGTTGCGCAGCGTGATCAGCACGATGTCGATGCCGTTGGCTTCCACCAGCGCGCAGTCGCCCATCGGCACCGGCGCGTCGGAGAGCCCGGTCATCACCATGTCGGGCAGCAGAGCCTTGACCGTGCAGTCCAGGTCCAGCGGATCGCCCGATAGCGGACTGATCTTGCCGCCGATGCGCATCCGCAGGCGTGCGCCCACGCCGGCATCGAAGGCGATGCGCACCGCGATCGGGTCCCACATCGGGCCCACCGCCGCATTGCCGATGCCGCGCTCGATCATGCGGCGCAGGATAAAAGTGGAGTCGCTGGCTGCGCCGCCGCCGGGATTGTCGGCGCCGTCGGCCAGCACCACCGGCCCGCCGTCGCAGGCCAGCGCCTCGTCGAGCGAGGTCTCGATGTCCGGGTAGCGCACCGTGAGCCCGTCGCGCATGGCGACCAGTTCGTCGGCCAGTTGCCGCGCCAGGGCATCGGCCCTGGCCTGGTTGCCATCGGTGTAGACCAGCACCTTGGTGCCCATCCCCGGCACATCGCCCCATGAAAACCCATGCGCCACCGAGATCGACAGCACGCCGTCGCGCCCTTCCAGCGACTGGATGCGGTCGATGAAGCCGCGTGCCGGCTCGCGCGAGGTGTGGACCGTGACGATCATGCTGCAATCGACCACCGCCGCCACCGGGCGAACCTTGCCTTCCACCGTGGCCGCGCACAGGTCGACCAGTTCCAGCGCGCGTTCCAGCACGTCGGTATGCGGGTATTCCTTGAAGGCGACCATCACGTCGGCGTACGCCGTCATCTCGGGCGTCAGGTGGCAGTGCGGGTCCAGCTCAGCGCCGATCACCACCTCGGGGCCGACGATGGCGCGCACACGCTGCAGCAGGTCGCCCTCGCAGTCGTCATAGCCATCGGCCACCATCGCGCCGTGCAGGCCGAGCAGCACCATGTCCACCGGCAGCGCCGCGCGCAGGTCGGTCAACAGTTCCTCGCGCAGGGTTTCGTAGGCATGGCGGGTGGTGGTGCCGCTGGGCTGCGCGCCGGCCACCATGCCTTCGCACAGCTGCCAGCCGCGCTCCTTGCCGCGGATCCGTGCTGCCCACAGCGGCCCTGAGAAAAACGTCATCTGGTCAGGATGCTGGCCGGCCGCGAAGTAGCCGCGATCCCTGAAGGACGACAGGCCGGTGGGCATCGGCGCAAAGGTGTTGGTTTCGGTAGCGAGGGAGGCACTGAAGACACGCACGATGGTTGGCTCCTGGTCAGTCGGGGATTAGTTGGGGGAAAGCGCGATTCAGGCCGAGGGGGCCAGGCGGCGCAGGCGCGCCGGCCCAAGCATCCCGGCGCTCAGGCCGAACGAAGCAGGATGCGCCGGCACCGGCAGGCCGCGCGCCAGCGCGGCACAGGTCTCGCCCATGGCCGCCGAGGTCTGGATGCCGTAGCCGCCCTGGCCCGCCACCCAGAAGAAGCCCGGCACGGCGTCGTCGAACCCGCCCACCAGGTCGCCGTCGGCGACGAAGGCGCGCAGCCCGGCCCAGGTGCGCGCAGGGCGGCGGATCCTGAGCGAGGTCGCGGTCTCGATGCGGTCGATGGCGAGCGCGATATCCATTTCCTCGGGCTGGACGTCCTGTGGCTCGACCGGGTCGGCATTGGCCGGGGAGCCCAGCAACATGCCGGCATCGGGCTTGATGTACCAGTCCTCGTCGGCGCCGAAGACCATGGGCCAGCCGCTGGTGTCCATCTCCGCGGGCGGAGCGAAGACGAAGGCAGAGCGGCGGCGGGGTTCAATCCCCAGCGGCTGCACGCCGGCCAGCCGCGCGATGACGTCGGCCCAGGCGCCGGCGGCGTTGAGTACCACCGCTGCCGCATATACCGACCCGCCAGCCTCCACGCGCCAGTGGTCCCGCACGCGTGCCATGGCCGTGACTTCGGCATCGCACACCAGCTTGCCGCCGGCCTGGCGCATGCCGCGCAGGTAGCCCTGGTGGATCGCGTCCACATCCATGTCTGCGGCGCCTGGCTCATAGACGCCCCCAACCAGTTGCTCCGCGCGCAGCGCCGGTACGCGCTCGCACGCTTGCGCGGCACTCAGCAGGCGGGCGTCGGGATCGACGGCGCGCACCACGTCCCAGTGCGCGTCAAGCAAATGCTGTTGCCCGGGGCCGGCGACCATCAGCGCGCCGCGCGGCGTGAGCAGCGGGTGCGAGGCAAAACCCGTCGGCGGATCCTGCAGGAAGGCGCGGCTTGCCATCGTCAGCGCGCGGACCTGCGTGGTGCCGTAGCTTTCCATGAACAACGCCGCCGAGCGGCCGGTCGAATGGTAGCCAGGGTGGGCTTCGCGTTCGAGCAGGATGACGCGGCCATGGGGCGCGAGCCAGTACGCGACGGAAGCACCGGCAATGCCGCCTCCGATGATGAGATAGTCGGCTGGAATCGGTGAGGCAGCGTGAGTCGGGTGCATGGATCAGGTGGCAGGAGAGCGCCTGCGGGGCGCTCATGCATTCGGAATGGAAGTGAGTGTAGGCAAGAATTTGCGTATACGCAAATTGCGGATACGCAAATCTTGCGCTAAGGTGGGCGGCAGGGGATGAGCCTTGGCGCGGTCTGCTCTGTTAGCATTCCGTCCAACGGAAAAAAGGACGCAGGCTTGAAACCACACACCGCCCAGGGGCGCGGCAGCGGCATCGGGACCGATGACGGCGAGTCGCGCACGCTCGACCGTGAAACCTTTGGCAAGCGCTTGCGCGCGGCGCGCAAGGCCTTTGGCTGGACGCTGGCGCACCTCGCCGAACTGTCGGGAGTCTCGATCACCACCATCTCGCGCGCGGAGCGCGGGCAACTGGCGCTGGGCTACGAGAATTTTGCTGCGCTGGGCCAGGCGCTGCAGATGGACATGGGCTCGATGTTCGCGGGCGCCGGCACGAAGACGTCACCGTTCCAGGGGCCCGTCGTGACCCGGGCCGGCGCGGGCGTGACCTACCGGGGATCGTCGCTGACCTATGAATTTCTTGGCACAGAGGCTGTCGGCAAGCAGATGAGCCCGGTGGTCGGCACCGTGCATGCGCGCCGCATCGAGGGCCCCGGTGACTTCTCGCGCCATCCCGGCGAGGAGTTTGTCTATGTGCTCAGCGGCGAGATCGAAATCCACTTCGACAACGGCGAGAAGCTGCGCCTGGCGCGGGGCGATGCGTTGTATTTCGATGCCCGCATGGGCCACGCCTACATCAGCGTAAGCCGGCAGCTCGCCCGGATCGTGGGTGTGACCACCAGCGAAAGCAACTTGATGAAGTCGGCCCAGGCGGCGAAGCCGGCGGCGTTGCCAAAGCGGACCGTCGGACGCTCGCAGGGGAAAGCCGCCGCGACCAGGGGCAAGGGCAAAGGCAAAGGCAAAGGCAAAGGCTGAAAGGGCCGGCGCTGCATCCGCTGGTACTGCTGTCGATTTGCTCCCCTCTCCCGCAGGCGGGAGAGGGGCCGGGGGAGAGGGCAGGCGCCGGCGTGATCGGTTTCGACTCCACTGTCGGTACCGGCCCGGATGGCAAGGCTTACCTGTATCTGTTCGTGCGCGATGCCGCGGCCACGCGGATCAACCTGCCATACGCGCTGGCCGAGGTGTGCATCGCGCGCACGCTGGCCGGTGCGCCGCTGGCGGTGCGCCGGGACGATGCCACGGGCACCACTGAGATCGACTTGTCGTCCGCAGTGCGCACGCCGCGCGAGCCGCTGGTGCTGAAGCTGGATGCGGCCGTGCCGGTGCAGCTCAACCTGTCGCGCCAGGCCACCGCCACGGCTACCTCCACGTGGTCGCACGATCCCGGCTTTGGGCCAGAGATGGCGATCGATGGCAACCCCGCCACGCGCTGGGCCTCGGCGGCGCCCAGGGCCACGCTGACGCAGGTCTTTGCCGCACCGGCAGCGGTACACCTGGTGCAGCTCGCCGAATACGTCGACCCGGGCGAGTCGGACTACCGCACCGGCAGCTTCACGGTCGAAGCCAACGTCAACGGCCAGTGGCAGATAGTGGCCAGCGGCAACGGCATCGGCCAGAGCCGCTTCCTGTCGCTGCCGGGTCCGGTGATGGCATCGGCGCTGCGCATCAACGTGGTATCGCGCGACCAGCGCCCGCCGAGCCTGTGGTCGTTCCTGGCTTATGCAAAGGGGAGTTGAGGGGGCTCTGCCCCAAAGTCACGCGCGCGCTGGCCCGGTTGTTGCCGTCGCACGTTGCCGGCTGACCGCCAGCGCGAGCAGCGCCGCCACCATGCAGGCCGCGCCCGCGGCATACAGTGCCGGGGTGTAGGTCAGCAAGAGCGTGCGGCTCATGCCCGCGCCAAAGGCCGCCACCGCCGCGCCGATCTGGTGGGCCGCGAAAATCCAGCCGAACACCATCGGCGCGCGCTCGCGCCCGAAGGCCGTGGCCGCCAGCTTCACCGTGGGCGGTACGGTGGCGATCCAGTCGAGCCCGTAGAACATTGCAAAGATAGACAGGCCGTACAGCGTGAAGGTGGAATGCGGCAGCCAGAACAGCGACAGGCCGCGCAGCGCGTAGTACCAGAACAGCAGCTTGCGGCTGTCATAGCGGTCCGACAGCCACCCCGACAGGATGGTGCCGATAAAGTCGAACGCGCCCATCATCGCCAGTGCCGATGCGGCGGGCACGGGGCCCATGCCGAAGTCGCCGCACAGCGCGATGAAGTGGGTCTGGATCAGGCCGTTGGTGCTGAGCCCGCAGATAAAGAAGGTGCCGGCCAGGATCCAGAAGGTCTGGGTGCGGGCGGCATCGCGCAGCACCACGAAAGGCGCGCGCAGCGTCAGCGGCGTGGCGGGTGCCGGCGCTGCCTGCACCGGCACCGCGCCCGGCACTTCGCCGAAGGCCGCCAGGCCCACGTCGGCCGGCCGGTTGCGCATCAAGCCGAACACCAGCGCCGCCAGCGCCGCGCACGCAACCAGCACCGGGATCACCGCCACGCGCCAGCCCATATGCTCGATGAGCCAGGCCGCCACCGGCAGGAACGCAAGCTGTCCGGTGGCAGAGCTGGCGGTCAGGATGCCGATCACCAGCCCGCGCCGTGCGCTGAACCAGCGGTTGGCGACCACTGCCGCCAGCACCAGCGCGGTCATGCCGGAGCCGACGCCCAGCATCAGGCCCCAGGCGATAAAGAGCTGCCACAGCTCGGTCGAGACCGTGGCCAGCGCCATGCCGCTGGCGATCAGCGCCAGCGCGGCGCAGACCACGTTGCGCACGCCGAAGCGTTCCATCAGGATTGCCGAGAACGGCGCCATCAGCCCGAACAGCGCAAAGCGGAACGCCAGGATCGACGAGATCTGATCGGTGTTCCAGCCCATTTCCTTCGTCAGTGGCGTCAGAAAGGCGCCAGGCAGGCCGAGCGCGGCCGAGGTGGTGAGCATCACCAGGAAGGTAAGGGCGGCGACCAGCCAGGCGTAGTGGATGCCGCGCCGGTCGAGCCGGCTGGAAAGGGCTTGGGCGAACATGGGTGTCTTGGGGTCGGTGTTTTGGTGGTTCGTGCGCTGGAAAAAGACAAAATGGGGCCCTCCCGCTGCAGTCGATCGCAGCGGGGTCGGTAAGTCGTCGGGTTCGGGAAGCGCCTTATGGACCAGGTGGCGCTCGGCGGCGCTGGCGCTAGGCGGTGCTGCCCAGCAGGCGTGTTCGTACCGCGCTCAGCATCTCGTCGGAGATGGGGTCGCTAGCAGTCGCGCGTGCCAGCGTCAGGGCGCCGACCAGCAGTGCCATGCGCACCAGCGCTTCGTCGTGGCGTACTTGCGGATCGTCGGAATCCACGGTCTTTGCCATGTCCTCCGTCATCGCCTTGAAGCCTTCCAGGTAGGCCTGGCGCACCGGCTTGTCAGCCGGCTCGCGCGCGACATCCACGGCCAATGCCGCGGCGGCGCAGCCGACGCCGGGGTTGGCGCAATGCGCCGGAGTCAGGTAGGGCTCGACCAGATTGGCCAGCATCGCGTTGGGGTCGTCGCCGGCTTTATCCATGCGCCGTTCCCAGCGAGCGGTCGATTCTTCGAAGGCGCGCTTGCACGCCTGCGCGGCCAGCGCGTCCTTGGACGAGAAGTGGCCGTAGAAGCCGCCGTGCGTGAGCCCCGCACCGGCCATCAGCTCGGCCACGCTGACGCCGTTCAGCCCGCGTTCGCGGAACAGCCGCGACGATGCCTGCTCGATTGCCTCGCGGTTCTTGTCGGTTTGCTCGCGTGATGCGCGTGCCATCTGCAGTCCTCCACCAATTCCTGCCTTGACGTGAGTTTAGATGATGAGCATACTTTATTCAATAGATGACAGGCGTCATCTATTCAAGTTTCCTGGTGCCGATCCCGGCAGCGCCGCCTTCGTTTTTTTCTATAGGAGTGATCAGTCATGCAGAATCTCTTTGACCTTGGCGGCCGTGTTGCCATCATCACCGGCTCCACCCGCGGCATGGGCCTCGAAATGGCCCGTGCCCTTGGCGCGGCCGGCGCCGCCGTGGTCGTGTCCGGGCGCGACGCAGATGCCGCGCGTACCGTGGCCGGCAAACTGGAAAACGAGGGCATCCGCGCCACCGGCATCGCCTGCGACATCGCCGACGTGGGCAGCGTGCGCGCGTTCGCCAAGCAGGCGCTGGCCGCCTACGGACGCGTCGATACGCTGGTGCTCAATGCCGCCGCCGGCGGTACGCCAGGGTCGCTGCTGAGCCAGGGGCCGGAGGTGTTCGATGAAGCGATGGCGGGCAATGTGCGCGGCAACCTGGTGCTGGTGAACGCACTGGCGCCGCAAATGATCGCGCGCGGCGATGGCTCCATCACCTTTATGTCGAGCATCGCCGCGAAACGCGGTTCGGCTTTTCTCGGCATGTACAGCGTGACGAAAGCCGCGCTCGACCAGGCGATGCGCAGCCTGGCGCTCGAGCTGGGACCGTCCGGCATCAATGTCAACGCGATCAACCCGGGGCCGGTGCGCACCGAGTTCTCGCGCGAGGCGCTGTGGGGCGACCCGGAGCGCGAGGCGCGGCTTGCCGCCAATATCCCGATGCGCCGGATCGGTGAAGCGAGCGATGTGGCGGGGCTGGCGGTGCTGCTGGCAGCGCCGGCAGGCCGCTTTATCCACGGGCAAAGCATCGGCGTGGACGGCGGGCTGTCAGCGCAGTAGCTGCCCCGGCGCTTATGCCGCCACTTCGCCGGCGCGCGACGCGCGCCGGATCATCTGCGGCGGCTGGCCGAAGGCGCGCAGGAAGGCGCGCCGCATGCGCTCGCGGTCGCCAAAGCCGGTTTCGCGCGCAATCACGTCGACCGGGTGCCGGCCCGATTCCAGCATCAAGCGCGCTGCCTCGAGCCGCAGGTGCTCGACCGCCTTGGCCGGCGACCGCCCGGTCTCCGCGCGAAAGGCGCGGCTGAACTGCCGCGCGCTGAGATTGGCTGCTTCCGCCAGTTGCTCCACCGACAACTCGCTCTGCAAATGCCGCTTCGCATAGTCCAGCGCGGTCTGGATGCGGTCTGAACGCGGCTGCATCTCCAGCAGTGCCGAGAACTGCGATTGCCCGCCCGCGCGGCGGTGATACACCACCAGCTTCTTCGCTACCTGCCGCGCGCAGTCGGGGCCGAGGTCTTTCTCGACCAGCGCCAGCGCCAGGTCGATGCACGCCGTCATGCCGGCCGACGTCCACACCGGCCCGTCGACGATAAAGATCCGGTCCTCCTCCAGCTTCACGTTCGGAAATTCCTGCCGAAAGCGCTGGGCAAAGAACCAGTGCGTAGTCGCGCGCCTGCCATCGAGCAGGCCCGCCTGCGCAAGGTTGAAAGCGCCCGTGCAGGTCGACGCCATACGCCTGGAGGTGCGCGCCGCGCGCTGCAGAAACGCGATCACACCCGCAGGCGATGCCACCATCTCGTTGTCGCCCACCACCAGCACCGTGTCGAAACGGCGCCGCCCGAACGGCACCGTGGCCACGGAGAAGCCCGCCGAACTGGTTACGGGGCCGCCGTGCTCGGATAGCAGCTCAACCTCATAGGTCTTGCTGCCGACGGTGAGATTGGCGAACTCGAACACCGTCGTCACCGACAGGTTCAGCACCTGGAAGCCGGGATACAGCACGATTCCGATGCGCAGCATGGGTGTTCTCCGACGGATGTCCTGAAAGGTGGCATATATGACATTTGAGTCAGGCCATTATGCGCCTATTCTGGCTCCAACGCAGGCGGCAAAGGATGCCGCCGCACATTGGAGAACTAGCATGCAAGACACTACCCACAAGGGCACCGCGCTGATCACCGGCGCTTCTTCCGGCATCGGCGCTATCTACGCACAGCGGCTGGCGCGCCGCGGCTACGACCTGATCCTGGTCGCGCGCAACCGGGAGCGGCTCGACACGCTTGCCAACGACCTCAGCAACGCCACCGGCCGCGCCGTCGAAGTGGTGCAGGCGGACCTTGGCAAGGCGTCCGACGTGCGCCGCGTGGAAGAGATCCTGCGCACCGACGCGAGCATCACGATGCTGGTCAACAATGCGGGCGTTGGCGGCGCAGGACCGTTGCTCGTCTCGGATCCGGACAAGATGGAAGCGATGATCGGCCTGAACGTGACCGCGCTGACGCGCCTGACCTACGCCATCGCGCCGAAGTTCGTCGAGCGCGGCAACGGCACCATCATCAACATCGCCTCGATCGTGGCGGTGGCGCCCGAGGTGCTCAACGGCGTCTACGGCGGCAGCAAGGCCTATGTGCTGGCGTTCACGCAATCGCTGCACCATGAACTGGCCGACAAGGGCGTGCGGGTGCAAGCGGTATTGCCTGGCGCGACGCGCACCGAGTTCTGGGACGTGGCAGGGCATGCGGTCGACAACCTGCCGCAGGAAATCGTGATGGAAGCGGACGATATGGTTGACGCGGCACTGGCGGGCCTCGATCAGGGCGAACTGGCTACGGTGCCATCGCTGCCCGACCTGGCCGACTGGCAAGCCTTTGAATCGGCACGCCTGGCGCTTGCGCCCAAGCTGTCACGCAGCAAGCCGGCAGAGCGCTACGGAGTGGGGGCCAGCGCACAGCCTGCCTGAATGTGCATACATATGAAGGCGCCTTCAGCACGTTGAAGCAATTTCCCGTATCGTCTTGGACTGTGAAGCGCCACGGCCCCTGATGCCTGCGACCGGCCGTGGCGGCAACCGGTAAAGACAGTGCCCAATACAGCGCCCCTCCAGTCCGCGCCCGCCACCGGCGCGGACGCCGTCATGACCTCGCGCGAGCGCCGCGGCATGGCCGCCATCCTCATCGCCGTCGCCCTCGCCACCCTCGATACCGCCATCGCGAATACGGCGCTGCCATCGATCGCTGCCGACCTGCAGGCCACGCCGGCCGCATCTGTGTGGGTGATCAACGCCTACCAGCTCGCGATGGTAGCGACACTGCTGCCATTCGCGGCACTCGGTGGCATCGTCGGCCATCGTCGGATCTACCTCGGCGGTGTAATGGTGTTTATCGGCGCCTCTGTCGTCTGCGCGCTGGGGTGGTCGCTGCCCACGCTCGCTGCGGCGCGGGTGCTGCAGGGCATCGGCGCCGCGGCCATCATGAGCGTCAACACGGCGCTGATCAGCGCGATTTTTCCGATGCATCGGTTGGGGCGCGGGCTGGGACTGAACGCGCTGGTGGTGGGTGTTTCATTTGCGGTCGGGCCTACCGTAGCGTCCGTCATCCTGTCGTTCGGCCCCTGGCCATGGCTGTTTGCGGTCAACCTGCCGATCGGCCTGCTGGCGCTCGCCATCGCGCGCGGCGCGCTGCCGCAGACGCCACGCAGCACGCACGGCTTCGATCGCGTAACCGCAGTGCTTAACGTGATTGCCTTTGCGGCGCTGATTTTTGCTTTGGGCGAGGGCGCGCAGCGTGCGCCGTTGCACGAGTCGCTGGCAGCGGCGGGGATTTTCGTGGTGGCGTTCGGGCTGCTGCTGTGGCGCGAGCGGGGGCATCCGGCGCCAATGCTGCCGGTCGACTTGTTCAAGCGGCCGATGTTTGCACTATCCACGCTGACAGCGGTGTGTTCGTTCGCGGCGCAAGGGCTGGCGTTTGTGTCGCTGCCGTTTTATTTCCAGCATGTGCTGGGACGTGGGCAGATTGAGACTGGGTTCCTGCTGACGCCCTGGTCAGTAGTGGTAGCGCTGATCGCGCCGATCGCCGGCAGGTTGTCGGATCGCTATCCGCCGGGGCTGCTTGGCGGTGTAGGGCTGGCGGTGATGAGTGCGGGGATGGTCTCGCTGGCGATGCTGCCCGCAAATCCGAGTGCCCTGGATATCGGTATCCGCATGTGCATTTGTGGCGCTGGATTTGGATTTTTTCAGTCCCCCAATCTCAAGGCACTGATGTCCAGCGCGCCGCGGGAGCGCAGTGGCGGGGCCAGTGGGGTGATTGCTACGGCGCGGTTGTTGGGGCAGGCGAGTGGGGCGGCGTTGGTGGCGTTGTGCTTTGGAATTGGTGGGGCGCACGGGCCGGGGA
>NZ_JBEFLI010000171.1:0-1569 GCF_040578825.1 Cupriavidus necator
GTGCTGCGAAGCAATTGGAAGTGGTTCCAAGAAAAGCCTCTAAGCTTCAGTCATACGAGACCGTACCGCAAACCGACACAGGTGGGCGAGATGAGTATTCTAAGGCGCTTGAGAGAACTCGGGAGAAGGAACTCGGCAAATTGGTACCGTAACTTCGGGATAAGGTACGCCCTGGTAGCTTGACTGGCCTGCGCCAGAAGGGTGAAGGGGTTGCAATAAAATGGTGGCTGCGACTGTTTAATAAAAACACAGCACTCTGCAAACACGAAAGTGGACGTATAGGGTGTGACGCCTGCCCGGTGCCGGAAGATTAAATGATGGGGTGCAAGCTCTTGATTGAAGTCCCGGTAAACGGCGGCCGTAACTATAACGGTCCTAAGGTAGCGAAATTCCTTGTCGGGTAAGTTCCGACCTGCACGAATGGCGTAACGATGGCCACACTGTCTCCTCCCGAGACTCAGCGAAGTTGAAGTGTTTGTGATGATGCAATCTCCCCGCGGCTAGACGGAAAGACCCCATGAACCTTTACTGTAGCTTTGCATTGGACTTTGAACCGATCTGTGTAGGATAGGTGGGAGGCTTTGAAGCGTGGACGCTAGTTCACGTGGAGCCGTCCTTGAAATACCACCCTGGTTTGTTTGAGGTTCTAACCTTGGCCCGTGAATCCGGGTCGGGGACAGTGCATGGTAGGCAGTTTGACTGGGGCGGTCTCCTCCCAAAGTGTAACGGAGGAGTTCGAAGGTACGCTTGGTACGGTCGGACATCGTACCTAAAGTGCAATGGCAAAAGCGTGCTTAACTGCGAGACCGACAAGTCGAGCAGGTGCGAAAGCAGGACATAGTGATCCGGTGGTTCTGAATGGAAGGGCCATCGCTCAACGGATAAAAGGTACTCTGGGGATAACAGGCTGATACCGCCCAAGAGTTCATATCGACGGCGGTGTTTGGCACCTCGATGTCGGCTCATCTCATCCTGGGGCTGTAGCCGGTCCCAAGGGTATGGCTGTTCGCCATTTAAAGAGGTACGTGAGCTGGGTTTAAAACGTCGTGAGACAGTTTGGTCCCTATCTGCCGTGGGCGTTGGAATCTTGACGGGGGCTGCTCCTAGTACGAGAGGACCGGAGTGGACGTACCGCTGGTGTACCTGTTGTCTCGCCAGAGGCATCGCAGGGTAGCTATGTACGGAAGAGATAACCGCTGAAAGCATCTAAGCGGGAAACTCGCCTGAAGATGAGGATTCCCTGGAGCCCTGAGCTCCTTGAAGGGTCGTTCGAGACCAGGACGTTGATAGGCTGGGTGTGGAAGCGCAGTAATGCGTTAAGCTAACCAGTACTAATTGCCCGTAAGGCTTGATCCTATAACCAGTGTGTTTTACCTGGTGTGTGTGATCGTGTCTGTGCCCTTCGGTTGACACAAATAACGCACAACCCCAACTACATCCCTATTCGCAGCGTTGACCTCAACCTCAGCGCTGCAACCCCTCATGCCTGGTGACCATAGCGAGTTGGAACCACCCCTTCCCATCCCGAACAGGTCCGTGAAACGACTCCGCGCCGATGATAGTGCGGAT
>NZ_JBEFLI010000172.1:0-1554 GCF_040578825.1 Cupriavidus necator
GCCCCCGCCCGACACCGGCCCGGTGCAGCTGCTGGTCGCGACCACCAAGGGCGCGTGGTTCCTGACCAGCGACGCCACGCGCCGTAACTGGCAGATCCAGGGACCGACCTTCCTCGGCCACACCATCCACCATATCGTGCAGGACCCGCGCGAACCGGCACGGATGCTGATGGCCGCGCGCACCGGCCATCTTGGTCCGACCGTGTTCCGCTCCGGCGACGGTGGCCGCAACTGGACCGAAGCCACGCGGCCGCCCGCCTTCGACAAGGCGCCGGAGGGAGAAACGGGCCGCGTCGTTGACCACGTGTTCTGGCTTACGCCCGGCCATGCCAGCGAGCGGGGCACCTGGTACGCCGGCACCTCGCCGCAAGGCCTGTTCCGCAGCGCCGACCACGGCGCCACCTGGGAATCGGTGTCCGGCTTCAACGACCACCCGAAGCGGCGCGAATGGACCGGTGGCGAGCAGGACGGCACGCCTGACGGCCCCAAGATGCATTCCGTACTGGTCGATCCGCGCGATGCGCGCCACCTCTATATCGGCATGTCCAGCGGCGGCGTGTTCGAGAGCACCGACGGCGGCGCCGACTGGCAGCCGCTGAACCGCGGCAGCCTTGCCACCTTCCTGCCCGATCCCAACCCGGAATACGGCCAGGATCCGCACTGCGTGCTGCAACACCCCGCCGCGCCCGACCTCCTGTACCAGCAGAACCACTGCGGCATCTACCGGATGCACCGCAGCGAAGGCGTGTGGAAACGCATCGGCGAAGCGATGCCGAAGGAAGTCGGCGATATCGGCTTCCCCATCGTCGCCCACCCTCGCGATGCGCGCACCGTGTGGGTGTTCCCGATGGATGGCTGCGACGTCTGGCCGCGCGTCAGCCCCGGCGGCCGGCCCGCGGCCTTCGTCACGCGTGACGGCGGTGAAAGCTGGCAACGCCAGGACCGCGGCCTGCCATCGGAGCAGGGCTGGTTCACGGTCAAGCGCCAGGCCATGGCGACCGATGCCCACGCGCCGGTCGGGGTGTACTTCGGCACCACCGGCGGCGAGCTGTGGGCCAGCGCCGATGAGGGCGAGTCCTGGCAATGCATCGCCAGCCATCTACCGCAGGTATACGCCGTCACCGTGGCGCGGCCCGCCTGAAGACCCTTGTCGATACGGAGAACTTCCATGCAGGTCCGCATCGCGACGCCGCTCTTCTCCTACACCGGACAGCGGGAGTACGTCGAAGCCCACGGTGCCAGCATCGGCGAACTGCTCGAAGACCTCGACCGGCAGTTTCCGGGCATGCGCTTTCGCATCGTCGACGAGCAGGGGAAGCTGCGGCCGTATATCCGTGTGTTCGTGAATCGAGCGCAGTTGATGCGGCTGGATGCTGAGCTGAAGGAGTCGGACGAGGTGCATATATTGCAGGCGCTGGCGGGGGGGTAGAGGACTGGGGCTGGCATACCCAAGGCCTTCACTTCGTAGAGCCTCCGGCCCTCTCCCCCGGGGCCCCAAACCACCGGCGGCGGGAGGGCCCGGGGAGGCGGGGGCGCGATGGGTCCCACACTCCA
>NZ_JBEFLI010000173.1:0-1482 GCF_040578825.1 Cupriavidus necator
CACCTCATTACACACAACTCCTGGTGGCTGGCGCTCCGCAGAAAGTCGTTTACGGTCAATGACATAGCGGGTGGGCTTGTAAGCTCTCTCGGATTGTCGTTCACTCTTGCATTTTGGGCGGCACATGCAGCGAGAGGCAACGAGTTGGGCAGCGGCAGAATTCAGGGACATTGACTTGGGCGACCAGCGCCTGAACAAACGGGCGGTGCTGCTGGCCGAGCGGCTCGCAGAGAAGCCGACGGCAAGCATACCCAGCGCATGCGGCGGCTGGGCGGAGACGGCTGCGGCGTACCGCTTCCTGGCTCAGGATGAACTGGACTGGCGCGACATTCTGGCGCCCCACTGGCAGAGTTCTGCCGAGCGGATGCGAGCTTGCGAAGTGGTGCTATGCATCCAAGACACCACGGAGCTGGACTTTAACGGCCAGACCATCACAGGCTTGGGACCGCTGTCGTATGAGGCGCAACGCGGGCTGTATCTGCACCCGACTTACGCGGTAACGCCATCGCGCGAACCGCTGGGCGTGCTTGACGCCTACATGTGGGCGCGCGAGCCGAAGGGTGCGGATGGCGTGCGCCCCGGCATCAAGGAAAGTACCCGCTGGACCGAAGGATATGAGCGGGTTGCCGAACAGGCGGCCGCACTGCCTGCCACGCGACTCGTCTATGTGGCTGACCGGGAATCGGACATCATGGCGCTGATGGTCAAAGCAAAGGAGTTGGGCCACCCGGCGGATTGGCTACTGCGCTCGCAGCACAATCGCACCTTGCCTGGCGGCGGCAAGCTGTGGGACAAAGTGACTGCGGGTGAGCCAGTGGGCAGGATTCACTTCACGCTGGCAGCCCGTCAGGCTCAGCCTGCGCGCGCGGTACGGCAGCAGGTGTGGGCGCAACGTGTCGCGTTGCCTGATGCTGCAGGCGGCGTGGTGAGTGCCACTTGCATCGTCGCCCGGGAGGTCGACCCGCCGGCAGGCGTCAAGCCGATTGAATGGCGACTGCTGAGTAATCGCGAGGTGGACGACCTTGACGCAGCGGCGCAGCTTATTGACTGGTACCGCGCGCGTTGGGAGGTGGAATTGTTCTTTCACGTGCTCAAGAACGGCTGTCGGGTCGAAGCGTTGCAACTCGCATCGATGGCACGGCTTGAGCGTGCCTTGGCGCTGTTTATGGTGGTGGCATGGCGCATCGCTCGGTTGATGCGACTGGGCCGAACTTGCCCGGACCTGGATGCAGGGCTGCTGTTCGAGCGGGATGAATGGCGCGCGGCATTCATTCTCAACAAGAAGAAGCCGCCGAAGACGTCACCGCGTCTGAATGAGGTCGTGCGCTTGGTCGCCATGCTCGGCGGCTTTCTGGCGCGCAAAGGCGACGGCGAACCCGGAGTCAAGACCATCTGGCAAGGACTGCAGCGAGTGATGGATTTCGCCGCCGGCCTCAGGTACGCACGAGAACTGGGTGACTGACTTGTGTGTAATCAAATGGG
>NZ_JBEFLI010000174.1:0-1478 GCF_040578825.1 Cupriavidus necator
CTAGTACAACATCCCCTAAATAGGTTTAATAATTATCGGGCTGCAAATACGGCTGCAGGAGCGCGACGACCACCTGGGCCATCTCATCGAGCGAGCCTGCGCCTGGCAACGGTTCCCAACGTCCGCTATGGCTGCGAAAGGCGGCGCCATAACGATTGCGGCCGAGTTCGGTCAGCCGAGCCACCACGGTCGGCTCCTCGTCGTCCAGACGTTTGATCAGCAGGTGACGCCCATAGGCTTGCGTGATGATCTGCTCGTGGCCGAGCAGGCTGCGCAGTTGCCGCTGCAATTCAGCAGCGTAATGTTTGGCGAGTAAGGCTGGCATGTCGATCCTCGATTACGAAGCGCCGGTTTGCAGCGGATAGCCCCGGAAACTCCATTTGAACGGGCGTGCCGCCTGATTGTGCGCGCGGACAAACTGCTCGGTGCGCTCGCGCAGGTGCGCGATGCTGGTGTGGCTCGCATGGCGCAGTACCCGGCGCGTGTAGCGGGCAAACCAGAGTTCGATCTGATTGACCCAGCTCGCGTGCAACGGCGTGAAGTGGAAGTGAAACCGCTCATCATGCCGCGCGTTGAACGCCTGCCAGACAGCCTGGGCGCGATGCGTATTGAGATTATCCCAGACGACGTGCACCTGCTTGCCCGGGTACGTGCTTGCCACGCGCTCCATGAAGGCCACCAGATCGCCCTGGGTACGCCGGTCGCGGCAGTCTGCCAGCACCTGTCCGGTATGCACGTCGAGCGCGGCAATCAACGCCTGGGTGCCGTGACGAACATATTCAAACTCACGCCGACGCAGCCGCCCCGGCGCGGGTGCACGTCCCGGGTGTTTACGCTCGATGGCCTGAATGCCGGTCTTCTCGTCGATACTGAGCACCACCGCGTTTCGAGGCGCCTTGCGGTACAGCTTGCAAATCCCGTTGACCTTCTCGCGAAAGGCAGGGTCTGGGCTATGTAGCCATTGCTGGACCCGGTGCGGACGAACGTCGCCGGCCTGCAGAATGCGCTGCACCTGGCTGCGGCTGATCTGCCCGACGACGCCGCGCTCCACGGCGCGCGCCACAATCTCGTCGAGCGTGGGCGTGACCCGCCCCTCAGGTTCCTGCGTCTCACACGCCAGCGCGATCAACTGTAGTCGCGCTTCATGGCTGATACGTGGCGGACGGCCACTGCGCTCGCCCTCGCGAATGCCTTGGGCACCTTGCCGGGCAATGCGCTTGCGCCACAGGCAGACCGTTTGCACCGATACACCCAGTTCCCGCGCAATGACAGTATTGGCATGGCCCTCGTGGGCCCACAATGCGATTCGCGCCCGCATCACATCTCGCTGCGCAGCCGTCTTCCGCTCGATCAGCGACAGCAGTTCCTGTTGTTCTTTCTTCGCCAGCTTCACTGGCGTTGCATGGCGGCCTCGACTCATCCCGTCATGATATCGGAGGCGATTAATTATTCAACCTATTTAAGGGATGTTGTACTAG
>NZ_JBEFLI010000175.1:0-1438 GCF_040578825.1 Cupriavidus necator
GCGGTGAGCGACGTCAACCTGCAGGTGCGCCGCGGGTCGATCCATGCATTGATCGGCCCCAACGGCGCGGGCAAGACCACTTGCTTCAACCTGCTCACCAAGTTCCTTGTGCCGACCACCGGCACCATCCTGTTCAACGGCATCGACATCACCGGCGAGAAGCCCGCGCAGATCGCGCGCCGCGGCGTGATCCGCTCCTTCCAGATCTCGGCGGTGTTCCCGCACCTGACGGTGATGGAGAACGTGCGCATCGGCCTGCAGCGCCAGCTCGGCACCGCGTACCAGTTCTGGCGCAGCGAGCGTTCGCTAGAGGTGCTCAACGAGCGCGCGATGGAGCTGCTCGAGCAGGTCGGGCTGACCGAGTTCGCGCACACGCTGACCGTGAACCTGCCGTACGGCCGCAAGCGCGCGCTGGAGATCGCCACCACGCTGGCGATGGAGCCCGAGCTGATGCTGCTGGACGAGCCCACGCAGGGCATGGGCCACGAGGACGTGGACCGCGTCACGCAGCTGATCAAGAAGGTTTCGGCGGGCCGCACCATCCTGATGGTCGAGCACAACATGAGCGTGGTGTCGTCGATCGCCGACAAGATCACGGTGTTGCAGCGCGGCGCGATCCTGGCCGAGGGCCCTTACGCCGGGGTGTCGAAGGACCCGCGCGTGATGGAGGCCTACATGGGCACGGTCGACGCGGAACTGCAGGGCGCGCACTGAGACGGCCCGGGGGAACCATACATGACGACATCCAACACACCCGCGCTCGAGATCAAGGACCTGCACGCCTGGTACGGCGAATCGCACATCCTGCACGGCGTGGACCTGACCGTGAACCGCGGCGAAGTGGTCACGCTGCTCGGGCGCAACGGCGCCGGGCGCACCACCACGCTGCGCGCGATCATGGGCCTGACCGGCGCGCGCAAGGGCTCGATCAAGGTTGACGGCCACGAGACCATCAGCCTGCCCACGCACAAGATCGCGCACTACGGCATCGGCTATTGCCCCGAAGAGCGCGCCATCTTCTCCAGCCTCTCATGCGAAGAGAACCTGATGCTGCCGCCCGTGCTCAAGGGCGCCGGCACAGGAACCGGCGCCAGCAAGGGCATGAGCGAGGCCGATATCTACGAGATGTTCCCGAACCTGAAGGAGCGCCGCCAGAGCCAGGGCACGCGTCTTTCCGGCGGCGAGCAGCAGATGCTGGCGGTCGGGCGCATCCTGCGCACGGGCGCGAACCTGCTGCTGCTCGATGAAATCTCGGAAGGGTTGGCACCGGTGATCGTGCAGGCGCTTGCGCGCATGATCCTGATGCTCAAGCAGAAGGGGTACACGGTGGTGATGGTGGAGCAGAACTTCCGCTTCGCCGCGCCGCTGGCCGACCGCTTCTACGTGATGGAGCACGGCAGCATCGTCGAGCGCTTTGCCGCCAGTGAGCTGGAGGCCA
>NZ_JBEFLI010000176.1:0-1393 GCF_040578825.1 Cupriavidus necator
CATTTGGCATTGCCAAGCGATCGCAAGATCGGCTGTTCTTTAACAATATGGGATGTAGTAAAGGTGTCGCGGTGCTTTGATGAGAAGCACAGTAGTTGAACGCGATACCGGGTTGTGATTGTATCAACCAAAATGTATTTAAGTGATCGAAAGATGACTTGGAATACGGCACAAATGCGAGAACTCAACCTGTAGCGACGTTTCGAGCGATCGAGACACACTCGTTATAGGGTCAAGCGAACAAGTGCATGTGGTGGATGCCTTGGCGATCACAGGCGATGAAGGACGCGGTAGCCTGCGAAAAGCTTCGGGGAGCTGGCAAACAAGCTTTGATCCGGAGATGTCCGAATGGGGAAACCCGGCCCGTATGGGTCATCCCACACTGAATCCATAGGTGTGGGAAGCGAACGCGGCGAACTGAAACATCTAAGTAGCTGCAGGAACAGAAATCAACCGAGATTCCCAAAGTAGTGGCGAACGAAATGGGAACAGCCTTGTACTCTTTAGCAGTGGTGTTAGCAGAACGGGATGGAAAGCCCGGCCATAGCAGGTGATAGCCCTGTATGCGAAAACACGATTGTGGAACTAGGTGTACGACAAGTAGGGCGGGACACGTGAAATCCTGTCTGAAGATGGGGGGACCATCCTCCAAGGCTAAATACTCGTGATCGACCGATAGTGAACCAGTACCGTGAGGGAAAGGCGAAAAGAACCCCGGGAGGGGAGTGAAATAGATCCTGAAACCGCATGCATACAAACAGTCGGAGCCCTTTCGGGGGTGACGGCGTACCTTTTGTATAATGGGTCAGCGACTTACATTCAGTGGCAAGCTTAACCGATTAGGGCAGGCGTAGCGAAAGCGAGTCCGAACAGGGCGTTGAGTCGCTGGGTGTAGACCCGAAACCAGATGATCTATCCATGGCCAGGTTGAAGGTGCGGTAACACGTACTGGAGGACCGAACCCACTAACGTTGAAAAGTTAGGGGATGAGCTGTGGATAGGGGTGAAAGGCTAAACAAATCTGGAAATAGCTGGTTCTCTCCGAAAACTATTTAGGTAGTGCCTCGTGTCTCACCTTCGGGGGTAGAGCACTGTCATGGTTGGGGGGTCTATTGCTGATTACCCCGCCATAGCAAACTCCGAATACCGAAGAGTGCAATCACGGGAGACAGACATCGGGTGCTAACGTCCGGTGTCAAGAGGGAAACAACCCAGACCGCCAGCTAAGGTCCCCAAATATGGCTAAGTGGGAAACGAAGTGGGAAGGCTAAAACAGTCAGGAGGTTGGCTTAGAAGCAGCCACCCTTTAAAGAAAGCGTAATAGCTCACTGATCGAGTCGTCCTGCGCGGAAGATGTAACGGGGCTAAGCCATATACCGAAGCTGCGGACGCG
>NZ_JBEFLI010000177.1:0-1393 GCF_040578825.1 Cupriavidus necator
CCCCCGCTTCTTCCCCCGCTTCTTCCCCCGCGTCTTCCTCCGCGGCCACCCTGCCGAGATCCGACTCGCTGCCTGCCAGCCTGGTGCTTGTGCTTGCCGTCGGCGCTGGCCTGTCGGTGGCGTCGCTGTACTACAGCCAGCCGATGCTCGGCATCATGACGCCCGACCTGCGCACCTCCGAATCCGCGGTGGGCGCCATCCCCACGCTCACGCAGCTCGGCTATGCACTGGGCATTCTGCTGCTGGCCCCGCTGGGCGACCGCTTCGACCGCCGCCGCATCATCCTGACCAAGGCAGCGGTGCTGATCGGCGCGCTGCTGCTGGCTGGCGTTGCGCCCGGCATCGGCATGCTGCTGGCGGCGAGCCTCGCCATCGGCCTGTCCGCCACGCTGGCGCAGGACATCGTGCCCGCCGCGGCAACGCTGGCCCCCGACGCGCAACGCGGCAAGGTGGTGGGCACCGTGATGACCGGGCTGCTGCTGGGCATCCTGCTGTCGCGCGTGATCAGCGGTTTTGTCGCCGCGCATTTCGGCTGGCGCGTGATGTTCGTGGTGGCCGCGGTCAGCATCGCCGCGATCGCGCTGATGGCGCAGCGCAGCCTGCCGCGCTTCGCGCCGACGACGACGATGCCCTACCGCGCGCTGCTCGGTTCGCTGGCAACGCTGTGGCGCCAGCATGGCACGCTGCGCCGGGCGGCCATCGCGCAGGCATTGCTGTCGGTTGGCTTCAGCGCGTTCTGGTCGACGCTGGCGGTGATGCTGCATGGCGCGCCGTTCCATCTGGGCAGCGAAGCCGCGGGAGCGTTCGGGCTGGCCGGCGCCGCCGGCGCGCTTGGTGCCCCGATCGCCGGCCGCATCGCCGACCGCCGTGGACCTGAAGTGGTGACCCGGCTCGGCGCCGCGCTGACGGCGGTGTCGTTCGCCGCCATGCTGGCCTCGCCGCTGCTGTCGCCGCAGGCCCAGCTCTGGCTGCTCGGCGCCAGCGCCATCGGCTTCGACCTCGGCGTGCAGGTCACGCTGGTCGCGCACCAGACCATCGTCTATGGCAGCGACCCCGGCGCCCGCAGCCGCCTGAATGCGGTGCTCTTTGTCTGCATGTTCACCGGGATGGCCGCCGGTGCGGGATTGGGCAGCCTGGCGCTGGCCAGTTTCGGCTGGACTGGCGTGGCCGCGCTGGCAACGGTCTCGGCGCTCGCAGCGCTGGCGGTGCGGATGATGCCGGGCCGCGGCTCGCGCTGATCAGGGCCATGGCAGCGGTGGGGGGGGCGGGGGGGGGGGCGCGGGGGGGGGGGGGGCGGGGGGGGGGGGGGGGGGGGGCGGGGGGGGGGGGGGGGGGGGGGGGGGGGGGGGGGGGGGGGGGGGGGGGGGGGCGGGGGGGGGGCGGGGGGCCGGGG
>NZ_JBEFLI010000178.1:0-1379 GCF_040578825.1 Cupriavidus necator
CTGCTCGATCCGGGCACGCCGTTCCTGGAGCTGTCGCAGCTTGCTGCGTACGACATGTACGACGATGCCGCGCCGGGCGCCGGCATCATCACCGGCATCGGCCGCGTGGCCGGGCAGGAATGCGTGATCGTCTGCAATGACGCCACCGTCAAGGGCGGCACCTACTACCCGATGACGGTCAAGAAGCATGTGCGCGCGCAGGAGATCGCCGAGCAGAACAACCTGCCCTGCATCTACCTGGTCGATTCCGGCGGCGCCAACCTGCCTAACCAGGACGATGTGTTCCCGGACCGCGACCACTTCGGCCGCATCTTCTACAACCAGGCCAACCTGTCCAAGCAGGGCATCCCGCAGATCGCGGTGGTGATGGGTTCGTGCACCGCCGGCGGCGCCTACGTGCCGGCGATGAGCGACGAGTCGATCATCGTCAAGAACCAGGGCACCATCTTCCTGGGCGGCCCGCCGCTGGTGAAGGCCGCCACCGGCGAGGAAGTCAGCGCCGAAGACCTGGGCGGCGCCGACGTGCATACGCGGCTGTCGGGCGTGGCCGACTACTTCGCGCAGAACGACCACCACGCGCTGAGCCTGGCGCGCAATATCGTGCAGCACCTGAACCGCCGCAAGCCGGACCAGATCCGGCTGCACGAGCCGGTCGAGCCGCTGTATCCGGTGGAAGAGCTGTACGGCGTGATCCCGACCGACACGCGCAAGCCCTATGACGTGCGCGAAGTGATCGCGCGCCTGGTCGACGGCTCCGAGTTCGATGAATTCAAGGCGCGCTACGGCACGACGCTGGTGTGCGGCTTCGCGCGGATCTGGGGTTACCCTGTCGGCATCATCGCCAATAACGGCATCCTGTTCTCCGAGTCCGCGCTCAAGGGCGCGCACTTTATCGAGCTGTGCTGCCAGCGCAAGATCCCGCTGGTGTTCCTGCAGAACATCACCGGCTTTATGGTCGGTCGCAAGTACGAGAACGAAGGCATCGCCCGCAACGGCGCCAAGATGGTGACGGCGGTCGCGACCGCGCAGGTGCCCAAGTTCACGGTGATCATCGGCGGCTCGTTCGGTGCCGGCAACTACGGCATGTGCGGGCGCGCGTATTCGCCGCGCTTCCTGTGGATGTGGCCGAACGCGCGCATCTCGGTGATGGGCGGCGAGCAGGCCGCGAGCGTGCTGGCGACGGTGCGCCGCGATGGTATCGAGGGCAAGGGCGGCAAGTGGAGCGCGGAAGAGGAAGAGGCCTTCAAGCAGCCGATCCGCGATCAGTACGAGCACCAGGGCCATCCGTACTACGCCAGCGCGCGGCTGTGGGACGACGGCGTGATCGATCCCGCGCAGACCCGCACCGTGCTGGGCCTGGGCCTGTCCGCGAGCCTGAA
>NZ_JBEFLI010000179.1:0-1300 GCF_040578825.1 Cupriavidus necator
GCCAACAACCGGACCCCACCGGGCCTTGCGGCGCGGGCGCTCGGGCTGATCCGCGACAACTATGCCGACTTCGGCCCGACGCTGGCCCGCGAGAAGCTGCACGAGCGCCATGGCCTCAGCCTGGCCAAGGAGACGGTGCGCCGGCTCATGATCGACGCCGGTTTTTGGGTGCCGCGCAAGCTGCGTCCACCCAAGGTGCACCAGCCGAGGAATCGCCGAGCCTGCCTGGGCGAACTGGTGCAGATCGACGGCAGCGACCACGCCTGGTTCGAGGACCGTGCGCCGGCCTGCACGTTGCTGGTGTACGTCGATGACGCCACCAGCCGGCTGATGGCGTTGCGCTTCGTGCCGACGGAATCCGCTTTTGCGTATTTCGAGGCGACACGGGCTTACCTTGAGTGCCACGGCAAGCCGATCGCGTTCTATAGCGACAAGGCCAGTGTGTTCCGGGTCAACCGACCCAATGCCAGCGGCGGCGACGGCTACACCCAATTCGGGCGCGCGCTGTACGAGCTCAATATCGATAGCTTGTGCGCCAACTCGAGCCAGGCCAAGGGCCGTGTCGAACGGATGAACGGCACGCTGCAGGACCGCCTGGTCAAGGAGCTGCGGCTGCGCCGGATCTCGTCTCAGGCCGACGCCAACGCCTTCGTGGCGGTCTTTGTGGCCGACTTCAACGCCCGCTTTGCCAAACCGCCCAGGAGCGACTTTAATGCGCATCGCCCAGTGCGCGCCGATGAGGACCTGGCGCGGATCTTCACCTGGCGTGAATGGCGCAAGGTGTCGGCCAGCCTCACGCTGCAGTACGACAAGACGCTGTACCTGCTGGCAGACCAGCCCGCGCATCGCGCTCTGATTCACCGCTACCTCGAGGTGGCCGAATATCCGGACGGCCGGATCGAGCTGTGGGCCGATGGCGCCACCCTGCCCTACACCACCTATGACCGGTTGGCCGAGATCGACCAGGGCGCGATCGTCGAGCACAAGCGGCTCGGTCACGTCCTGCGCGTGGCGCAGGAGATGCAGGCCAAGCGCGATAGCCGGCGCAGCGCCAGCGCACCCGCCCGAACCACCACAGGCACGCCACCGCGGCCTCGCAAAGCCGCCCCAGGCAAAAAACCTCAGAGACAGCTCAGCGCCGCAGACTTGCAGGCTGCCATCGAAAAGACTTTCAATGCACCACTGCCTTACGGGAAACCATAGAAAGCCAAACACCGAACCTCAACACCACACCTTCTAGATCGGACATTTCAGCTTAGCTGAGCGCCGGACATTTGAACTTAGCCTAGACACTTGGTGT
>NZ_JBEFLI010000017.1:0-98818 GCF_040578825.1 Cupriavidus necator
GCAACCCCTCATGCCTGGTGACCATAGCGAGTTGGAACCACCCCTTCCCATCCCGAACAGGTCCGTGAAACGACTCCGCGCCGATGATAGTGCGGATACCCGTGTGAAAGTAGGTCATCGCCAGGCTCTTATTCCCAAAACCCCTCGACAGCGTGTGCTGCGAGGGGTTTTGTCTTTTGCGGCGCGCTTCCGCGAGCCGCTTCGGCCCCCGCGTGGCTGTGAGTGCAATACACTTGGCAACGCCAAGCCCCCCGCCGCCAAGCGACCATGCTCGATATCCTGCGCAAGACCCACCGACGTGCTGTTCGACTCGAACCGGCGTTTCCGGCAGGCCAGGCTGTTCTCCGGCCGGCGCGGAAATGCCGGAGCCGGGTCCGCTGCCATTCATGGCGCGGCAGCTTGCTGGCGAGCTGGCCCGCATACGCGCACGGCTTGACCGCCTGAGCGAACAGTATGGCTTTCCGTACGTCGTACGATAGCGGCGCCCGGTGGCGCTGAGCTGCTGCGCGTCAGTCCCTTGATTCAGTCGGCAGCGTGCCGACAACCGGGTTCGCCACCCGCGCCGCGGCCGCCTTCTGGCCTAGCCAGTAGCCGGTGTTGACCTCGACGTTCTCCTGCAGCGTCACGAGATCCACCGCCTGGTCGCTCAACAGCAGCACGAAGCGGGCCAGCAGGTCGAATTCCTGCTCCACCAGCTTGGACATCGTATTGGCCCGCCTGACCTGGGCACGCTCCTGCAGCCAGCCGGCCCAGCCCTGCAGGTTCTGCTGTTGCTGGTCGTGCAGGCGCCTGATGATCGCTGCCTGTAGCTGGAACAGCTCGGTCCAGGTCTGCGCGTCGACGGCGAACGGGCCCAGGCTGGCGGCGGCGACGCCGTTGCCGACGGCGCGCGTGGCCCATCCGCCCAGCAGGGCATGCAAGGTCAGCGCCTGCTGCAAGGCAGCCGGATGGGCCGCCGCCATGGCGTGCTGTACGGCTTGGGCACCCTCCAGCGTCGCAACATCTTGCTGCGGCGTGGCGTGCAACATCTGCGTCATGTCGTTCATGGTCATCCTCTGCAAAGGGTTCAGCCGCCGAGACGGCTCAGCATGCCGTGGATGGCCTTGATCTGGATAGCATTGCGCGAATAGTAGTCGGGCCGGTTGGGATGCAGGTTGGAATAGCCCCACCAGTCCCAGCAACCGTCCGGGTTCTGCGTCGTGCTGTTGTCGGTGCCCTCGGCCTGCGGATAGAGCACGATGATGTTGTTGCTGTCCGCGATTTCGTTGTAGCCGGTCGTGGTGATATACCGGTTGCCATACGGCGGCTGGCTGGCGAAGTCGGACTGGCCGAAGGTGAAGTCGATAAAGTTGTAGCCCTGCTTGCAGCCGTGCAAGGCAATATGGACGCGCGCCGGGGCGCCTTCCTCCACCGCCTTGGGCACGTAGGCATAGCCGAAGCGGCTCATGCTGGCCCGCGGCTCGTTGCCGAAGAATTCGGTCTGGTCAAAGCGCAGCAGCCGCCCGCTCAGGCGCACCGAAGGCGGCTTCAGGTCTGCGTAGATATGTCGCAGGATGCTGTGCGACTGGATAAAGCCGCCGTTATTGATATACGGTGGTTGATTGGTGCCGAGGGGAGAATCCTCGGCGTTGTCGGTGATGATGGAATGGCCTGCCGGCACGCTGTCGTCGTAGGCGATGTCGCCGGATCCGACGCCAAGCAATTCATAGAACTCCCGGGTGCGCGCGACCACGGAGGAGTACACCACGCTGTCCTTGCTGCCGGTGAAGATATAAACGCGGTGCCCCCCAAGATGGGAGATGGCATCGATCTCGCCGGCCTCGGCAGTCAGGTGCGCGAGCCGCGCCAAGTGCCGCGCATCCGGCGTGGTCTGCGGCACCAGCGGATTCATGCACAGGTGCAGGGCGTTCAGCTCGTAAGCATCCTCGGCCACCGGCGCCGCGGCGCGGAACGACTCGGCGCAGCGGTAGGGGCCTCCGGCGATCACGCCAGCCCCGGCAAAGCTCGACGAATGTGCCAGATGCAGTTGCACCGTCATGAAGGCTCCGGAAGACAGGCCGGAGACGGAGCTCCTGCCTTTCTCGACCTTGTACGCGCCCAGTTGTACGACTTCGGAATGGATATCGCCCGCCATCCTGTCTCTCCCATGTTTGACCGCCGGCATTGCCCCATGATCGGCAAGACTATCGTTCCGTTTTATGTGGATTTGATGACGGCCCGGGGGCAGCCGTGATGAGACGACTCCCGCATGGCAAAGTCAATTCGGCAGAATTCACTTGAGAATTAGATCTGTCCTATCGCCGAGGGCCCGGGAAGCACCGCCGGGCGGGGCGGCCCCGCCGAATCGATCGCCCCCGTCGATTTGCCTGGCATGCACGTGCCGTTTCACGGCAGTGTCACGGACTTCTCGCCATGCTATGCGTTGAGCAGCCAGCTGAAGTCAGGACCAGTCCTGAAAAACAGGGAGCGATCGATGAACATCTAGGGTGCCGTGCGCGCGCATCGCGGAGCCCGCGCTCCCAAGGAAGCCGTCATCAACGGCGCCCGCTATGACATGAAGCTCTTTCTCGACCAGGCGACGGAGCGCTATATCCGGACTTTCTATCCCGTCTATCTCGGTCCCGCTGGCGAGGCGCCGGTGACCGAACCCGTCCCGGCCGCCGCGCCCGGTGCTGCGGCAGCGCCCATCGTGGCGGGACCAGTCAAGATCCTCGCGGCCCTGATCAATCCCGCAGGCGCCGACAGCGGCAGGGAAAAGGTCACGCTCGTCAATACCGGCACGGATCCCGTGCGGCTGGACGGCTGGTTCCTGGTGGACAAGATGAGGAACCGCTTCGGCATCGAAGACCTGGTGCTTGCGCCGGGGATCGCATCGACCATGCTGCTGCCGCGCAATTCGATTCAGCTCTCCAACAAGGGGGGCGAGATACGGCTGGTGGACCGCTCCGGTCATACGGTCCATCTTGTCACGTACTCGAAGGCGCAAGCCCAGCGGGAGGGCGAAACGATCGTGTTCTGACTGTCCAAGCCGCCGGTTTTTCTCCCCCTCTCCCGCGTGCGGGATAGGGGCCGGGGGAGGGCGGGCGCATGGCAAGCATCGCGGCGCTTCACTTCGTGGAAGCTCCTTGACCTCTCCCCTAAACGGGAGAGGGAAGAAAACACCTGCGATTTCAGCGTTGTCCGCTATCTCTACCCGCCACCCCGGAAGGCATTTTTCTTTTCGATCGCTCGCCCTGCGATATCTCCGCTTGCGGTAAGAGAAGCTCGCGTCAGCGCGCTTTGTTCGCGCTTTTCGACCTTAGCGCGCAGTCGCTCGTCCTGAGAGTTCATTGGTCTGTTCGCTGATTGTCCGAGAAGCGTACCCCTTTTCCCTGGCACTCGGGTGCGCGTCCTCGCCCGCGAGTATCACGCCTGCCTTGACGAGCGCTTCATTGAAGTTGCCCATTGCAGCAAGCAATTCCGTGGTCGGCATCTTGCCAGCTTCTAAATCGCTCGTAGCTTCAACGGCGGTGAATGCTCGCACCAGAACAGATCAGGACAGTTGAAATTAACAGTACCTTCAAGCGGCTGCGCCCAGCGCGCTCGATGACATTTGGGCAGTCAGGCGCAAAGGCGCGGCAGCGCAGGGGATGAGTGCGGTACAAGATGCACTGGGGGAGCGATTCTTGCCAGTGATCGCATCAGGCACTACAACAACAAGGCATGCCGATGAAGGAGGATCCATGAAAGATAACCCTTGCACAGATCCACTCGTCGATGCGATGCGCCGGCTGGCGGTGGGATGTGCCCTGGCACTTCCGACGCTCGCTTGCGCGGCAGGGCCCGGCGGCACGTTCCAGCCTACGCAGGTGTCCACCACGCCGGACCGCGGCGCCGGCCTGCAGGCCTTCGCGCAACTCGAGCGCGTGCTGCTGCATGCACGTTGCCTGAATTGCCACGTGCCCGACGGCCCGCTGCAGGGCGATGCCAAGCGAGTGCACTATCCACCGGTGCAGCGTGGTGTCGACGGCAAGGGCGTGCCGCCGCTGCAATGCGCTACCTGCCATGCCACGCAGAACAGCCCGCTTGCGCATGGGCCGCCCGGGCTCGACACCAACGGCGAGCCGGGCTGGCACATGCCGCCGGCGAAGATGAAGATGTCATGGCTGGGCCTGTCCGGGCCGGCGCTGTGCAAGGTCTTCCGCGAGCCCAAAACCAACGGCGGCCGTTCGCTCGCGATGCTCGAAGAACACATGGTGACCGACCACCTCGTTGCATGGGGCTGGCATCCGGGGCCGGGCCGTGAATTGCCGCCGCTCGACAAGCCGGCGTTCGACGAACAGATGCGCACCTGGATACGCAATGGCGCGCCATGCGACACGCGCGAGCCCCTGCGCACCTCGGTCGGACCCACGCGCGCCGCGGCGGACGAAGACTTCCTGAAAAACCTGCGCGACGTTGCCGGTTCGGGCGCCCTTGCCGAGATGACGCGCATCAGCCCCAGGAGCCAGCCATGATCTCCTTCCGACTGAATGGCAAGACCCAGCAAGTCGACGTGCCGGGCGACACGCCGGTGCTATGGGTGCTGCGCGACACGCTGGGCCTCACCGGCACCAAGTTCGGCTGCGGCATCGCGGTGTGCGGCGCGTGCACCGTCCATGTCGACGGCCAGCAGCGTCGCGCGTGCGTGACCCCGGTGTCCTCCATCGCCGGCCGGGAGCTGACCACGATCGAGGCCATCGGCGAGGACCGCGTAGGGCGCGCCGTCGCGGAGGCCTGGGTGCGCAACGACGTCACGCAGTGCGGCTATTGCCAGAGTGGCCAGATCATGTCGGCGGTGGCACTGCTAAAGGCCAACCGGCGACCGACCGATGCCGACATCGAACAGGCGATGAGCGCCAACCTGTGCCGCTGCGGCACATACGCGCGCATCCATGCCGCGGTCAAGGACGCGGCCAGGGCCATTGGCTGAGGAGATGTCATGAGACTCGTGGAGCAGGTAAGCGGCGGCATCGACCGGCGCACGTTCCTGAAACTGAGCATCGGCTCCGGCTTTGCGCTCTGTGCCGTTCCCATTGGCGCGCAGACGACGGCCGCTGGCGAGCCGCCCAAGCCCCCGGTGCCACCGTCGGCCTTCGTCAGTATCGATGCCGACGGCACGGTGACGGTCATCATCGGCAAGCTTGAGTTCGGGCAGGGCGTGCAGACGGCACTGCCGATGCTGGTGGCCGAGGAACTGGACGCAGACTGGAGCAAGGTGCACTGCCAACTGGCCCCGGCCGGCGAGGCCTACAAGGATCCGGTCTTCCATATGCAGATGGTCGGCGGCTCGACCAGCATGAAGAACTCGTGGACGCAGTATCGCGAGGTCGGCGCACGCATGCGCGCGATGCTGCTCGCGGCGGCGGCGAAGCGGTTCGGCGTCCCGGCCGGGCAGTTGAAGGCCGAGGCCGGCGTGGTGACCGCGCCCGACGGCCGCCGTGCCACCTACGGCGAACTGGCCGCCGCGGCGCTGGCCGAGCCGGTACCGGCAAGCGTGCCGCTGAAGTCGCCGCAGCAGTTCCGGCTGATTGGCAAGCCGACCGGCCGCCTCGATGCGCGCGACAAGTCCACTGGCAGGCAGCAGTTCGGCATCGACCTGATGCTGCCGGGCATGCGCAACGTGGTCATGGTGCATCCGCCTGTGTTCGGCGCCCGGGTGGCACGCTTCGATGCGGCGCGTGCGAAAGCGATCGCCGGCGTGGAAGAGGTCTACCAGGTGCCGCTGGTTGGTGGTGCCACCGGGCTGGCCATCGTGGCCGATGGTTTCTGGCCGGCGCGCACCGCGCGCGAGGTGCTGCAGGTGGAGTGGGACACCAGCGGCGTCGAGAAGGTGGACAGCGATGCGCTGCTGGCGCGCTATCGCGAGCTGGCGACGCAGCGCGGTTTGCAGGCCAAGGCGGCAGACACGTCGGCCCTGGCCGGCGCACCGCGCAAGATCACGGCCGAGTACATCTTTCCGTACCTGGCGCACACGCCGATGGAACCGCTCAACTGCACCATCGACTTCCGTGGCAACCAGTGCACCGTGTGGGCCGGTTCGCAGTTCCAGACGGTCGACCAGGCGGCCGTGGCAACCGTGCTCGGCCTGAAGCCGGAACACGTGACATTCAACACCATGATGGCCGGCGGGGGCTTCGGCCGGCGTGCCGTGCCCACGTCCGACTACCTGTTCGAGGCCGCGCAGGTGGCCAAGGCGAGGTATGCGGCCGGCCACCGCGAGCCGATCAAGATGATATGGATACGCGAGGACGACGTGCGCGGCGGCTATTACCGCCCGATGCATGTGCACCGCGTTGAAATCGGCCACGACGGCAAGGGCAGGGTGCTGGCGTGGAAGCACGTGATCGTCGGCCAGTCCATTACCAGCGGCACCCCGTTCGAGGCCTTCACCGTGAAAAACGGGGTCGACTCGACCATGGTCGAGGGCGTGAGCGACAGTGTCTATCCGTTCCCCATCGCGCTCGAGATCCATCATCCCAAGGTCAACGTACCGGTGTTGTGGTGGCGGTCGGTGGGGCACACGCATACGGCCTTCGTGATGGAGACCCTGGTCGATGAACTGGCGCGCGCGGGCGGGATCGATCCGGTGGCGTACCGCCACACGCTGCTGCGCGAGCACAAGCGCCACATCGCGGCACTGGACCTGGCGGTGGAGCGCTCGGGCTACGGCAAGCGGCGCCTGGCAGCAGGACGTGCCTGGGGCGTGGCGGTGCACGAATCGTTCGAGACCGTGGTTGCGTATATCGTCGAGGCCTCGATGCGCGGCAACCAGCCGGTGGTGCACCGGGTGACCGCGGCCGTCCACTGCAACATGCCGATCAATCCGCGCACGATCGAGGCGCAGGTCCAGGGCGGCCTCATCATGGGCCTTGGCACCACGCTGCCCGGCGCGCAGATCACGCTGAAGGACGGCGTGGTGCAGCAAGGCAACTGGAACGACTACCGGCTGGCCACGCATGCGGACATGCCGCCGCAGATCTCGGTGCACGTCGTGCCGTCGGCCGACCCGCCGACCGGCATTGGCGAGACCGCGGTGCCGCCGATTGCGCCCGCACTGGCCAACGCGGTCGCGGCGCTTACCGGCAAGCGGCATCGCAGCCTGCCGTTCAGCGCGTAGCGGCAGGGTGGTGGCCGCTAGGCAGGATGCTGCGCCATCCAGTGCCTGGCGATGTCTTCGCGCCGACAGATCCACACGCCATCATGACCCCGCACGTAGTCAAGAAAGCGCGCCAGCGCGATGGCACGTGCGGGGTGGCCGCTGATGCGGGCATGCAATCCGACGCTCATCATCTTCGGCTTCTGCGCCCCTTCGTGCCAGAGCTGCTCAAACGCGTCGCGCAGCGTACGGTAGAAATCCTCGCCTGAGGCAAAGCCATCGGGCAGCAGATAGCGTGCGTCGTTGTTGACCAGGGTATAGGGAATCACGAGCTGCGGGGGCGTTCCAGGCAGCCAGTAGGGCAGGTCATCGTTGTAGGCATCCGAGCTGTAGAGGAAGCCGCCTTCTTCCTGGATCAGGCGCCGGGTGTTGTGGCTGACGCGCCCCGTGTACCAGCCCACCGGGCGCTTGCCGCAGGTCCGCTCGATGGCCTCGATCGTCAGGCGGATATGGCGCCGCTCCTCGTCTTCCGGCACGTCCCGATAGTCGATCCAGTGGTAGCCATGTCCCGCCACTTCGTGCCCCGCGGCGCTGAGCGCTTGTCCGATCTGCGGATTGAGCTCCAGGGCGCGACCCACGGCGAACGCGGTCAGTGGGAGGCTGCGCTCGCCGAACAGGTCCAGCAATCGCCAGACGCCCGCGCGCGCCCCGTACTCATACATGCTCTCGACGCTCCAGTCGCGCTCTGCCTCGCGCGGCGGCCGGCCGGGCAGTTCGTGCAGGTACGCTTCGGAGCGGGCATCGCCGTTGAGCACGGTGGATTCCGCGCCTTCCTCGATATTCAGCACAAACTGTACCGCCACACGTGCGCCACCAGGCCAGTGCGGATGGGGCGGAGCGTTGCCGTAGCCGGTCAGTTCGCGTGCTGGCATCATCCGAGCTCGAAGGTCGTGATGCCGAAGATCCGCGCGTGCACCAGGCCCGGCTCCGGCCCGAGATACATGCGCGCGCAGCCGAATACTTCGGTCATGCCATGCCGATGGGCCAGTTCCATGGCGGCGGGGTGATTCTCCGGTACGTCGAGAAAGAGCGGGCCGCCCGCCGCGAACGCTGCCAGGCGTGCGTAGAGCGCTTCGGCGGCCTCGGCATCATCCGCGAACAGCGGTCCGATCTTGCAGCCTTCCCCGCAACGGCGCACCACACCATATCCGCTCAGCCTGCCCTGGCGCAGATGCCCCAGCGCCAGCGCATCGGCCTGCCGGATCCAGCCTTTCAGGAAAGCCGGGCGTGGGGCAGGAAAGCATGAGCGGTCGTACTCGAGCAACTGGTCGAACGCCACCTCGTCCAGCAGCACGACGCTTTCATCCCCGGATGGCGGCACGGGTGGAGCAGCCGACGTATCCGACGTATCCGGGACATCGGCACGAAAGCGCAGGTTGCGATGCGAGAAGACGAAGCCGCCCCGGGCGTAGTAATCCTGCATGGTGAATACGCCATCGAGCCCGATGCTTGCGCCGGGCTGCAGGCGGGCAAGGAGCCGGTCCCGGCGGGCATGCCACAGCACGTTGCCGAGCCCCCGGCCGCGAAATTCCGGCCGGACGATAAAGAAGCCCATAAAGCCGAATTCGCCGTTGTAGGAGGTGATGGCGCCGCCGCCAATCAGCTCCCCGTCGAGTTCCGCCGCGATAAAGGCATCGGGGTCCGTGGCCCAGAACAGTTCCGCGTCGTGCAGACCGGGATTCCACCCCTCGCGTGCCGCCCAGCCGACCAGCTGGTCCAACTCGGCACGCGTCATATTCCGAATGACAGGGTCGTCTGACATCGCAATCTCCTTTGGCACACGTGGCGCCAGCCATACCGCCTCAGAAATCCATCTTACGGCCGCTGATGCGAAGCTGCCATGCTGCAATGAAGCATTGGCCTATCACGCCAGGGAGATGATGAAGGGGGCGGCGCTGTGCCAGCCGGGGAGCCTTTATCCGGCGATCAGTTTGAGGCCGGCGGGCAGCGCCTCCCCAAACACCCGGCCTTCGTCGGCCGCATCCAGCTCCACGGCCTCCCGCACCATGGCGATCCAGCTTTGCGGCGCGTTGGCGGCTTCGAGCCGGCGCACCACAGCCGCGCGGATCTCGTCAGGCAGGTCCCTGCTGCGATCGCCGGTCATGCGTGCGATCTGCACGGCGGCGAACGGCGCTGGCTCGACCTTCTTCCAGTCGAGCGCAAGGATCGCGTCCACCCATTGCGTGGCGACCTCGGGCGGCACGACGCTGTGCGCGCTGCCATAGAACGGCCGGCGCGCGCCGATGCGGCCCACGGCCCACCAGCCCTGGTTGTTCTCCGAAGGCTTGCGCAGCCGGGTCAGCAGCCATTCAGCGAGCTCGATCTTGGAGTCGGCGGGGATGCGCTCCAGCGACCCGGCAAGGCGCACCATATCGGCATAACCGGCGCGGGCGGGCCCGGCGGGCTTCTTGTAGCGGGTGCTGCCGGGTGGCTGCAGGTAGAAGGCCATGTCTTCCAGCAAGCGCAGCTGCGCGCTTTCATCCAGGCCGCCGGCCGCGCGCCGCCAAAGCGTCCACCACTCCGACCAGTTCTGGCTTTCGTTGACGTACTGGATCCCCTGGTCGTACAGCGACCAGAGCTGGCCGACGCGCCATTCGTCGAGCGGATAGCCGAAGCCGGGTCGCACGCAATAGCCGGCCAGGTTCAGCCACAGGCGTTCATGGTCGGCCGTGCGCCGCCGGCGCCGCGCGCGTTCCCAGAAGGCGCCGAACAGCTCGCGCAGCAGGGCGCTGTCCCACTGCTCGCGCTTGCCCAGCAACTGCTCCAGTTGCGCACGCAGCCGCCTGACTTCCTTGGGATCGACCTCTTGCGAGCGCGTGCCAAAGGTGCGGTCGATCGCATCGAGGGCCTGGGGCAGGGAAGGGTGTGCCGTCTCCGTGGCGGGCGCCCCGGTTTGGGCATCGTTGCCACGCAACTGGAATTCGAGGCGCCATCGCTGCGCGGCATCCGCAATGTCGATGCAGTGGACTTCGAGCGTGCCGACCTCGGTCAGCGAGGTGGTGAGCTGCACCGGCGTTTCCCGTGGCCCGGCGGCGCCACGCGGCTGCACCACGGTGGCAATCGGCGGCAGGCGCACGAAATCGCCCGTCGACAGCTCGGTCAGTTCACCCGGCTGATAGCCCGTGTCGGCGACGGAGGAAACCAGGTGGAATTGCACCGGATGCCCGAGCCGCAAGGCAAAGGTGCGATCGCTGAGGTGGATCTCATGGCCTTCTTCCGTGCCGCGCGGCAGCAGGCAGATCCCTTGCTGCCCCGACGTGCCATCGTCCAGGACGAGAAAGAAACTGCGCGGCGAGCCGCCGCCGATGCGCGGGGCCTGGCCGGTACGCGCCCGCGCATACGCGACCGCGCCGCGCGCGACGGCGACATCGGGATCGTCGTTGTGCAGCACATGCAGCGGCGCTTCGCGCCACGTGCCCAGCGTGTCGGCGATACGGTCCGCCAGCGCGGCGGCCCGGAACACGCCACCGTTGAGCAGCAGCGTGTCGGGCATCGGCAAGTCATCGGCCTGCGTCTGTGGCGCATCCAGTGCCGCCCGCGATTGCGCGGCGTGCTGGCTCAGGAAGGCCGCAACGTGCCGGGTCACGCCCGGATCGGAGGCATATGGCAGTCCGAACTCGACAATGGCGCCCCGGGCGCGTCCGGGTCGCTCGCTGGACGGCACCTTGGGGAAGAAGCCGTCGACGACGAGCTGTTCGACCTCCTGCCGCGTCACTTCCACCGAGCGCGCCCCGCCGACCAGCCGCGAGCCCGCGCCCAGCAGCGTCACCGTGACCGAGTCCGGTGCCTGCGCGCTGAGCAGTTGTTCCTTGGCGGCGCGGCAGCGCGCGACCAGCTGCGACAGGCTGGCCGCCGACAGCCGCGCCTGCGCGGGCGCCTCTGACGCCCCGGACACTAACCGCGCTTCGACCAGATGCGCCAGCGCCAGGTCCATATTGTCGCCGCCGAGCATCAGGTGGTTGCCCACGCCGATGCGGGTCAGCTGCGGCTGACCGTCCTGCATGTCCACCCGGATCAGCGTGAGGTCAGTGGTGCCGCCGCCGACGTCGCAGATCAGCACCAGGCGTGTCTGCGCCAGTTCAGTATCCAGGGTCCGGCGATGATGGAACAGCCAGTCGTAGAGCGCGGCTTGCGGTTCTTCCAGCAGGCGCAGCGCTGGCAGCCCCGCCAGGCGCGCCGCTTCCAGCGTCAGCGCGCGTGCGCCTTCATCGAAGGAGGCGGGCACGGTGAGCACCACGTCCTGCTGCTCGAGCGGCGCATCGGGAAAGCGGTGGTTCCATGCCGCGCACACATAGCCCAGGTAGCTCGCGCTGGCGACCACCGGCGAGATCTTGTCGACATCGTCGTGGCCGCCCCATGGCAGGATGGGCGCGGTCCGGTCGACCGAAGCGTGCGACAGCCAGCTCTTTGCGCTGGCCACCAGCCGACCGGGCACCTGCGCGCCGAGCGTGGCCGCAAGGCGGCCGAACACGGTGCGGCGCGCCGCGGCGCTGGCGGCGGATTGCCACGGCAACTGCAAGTCATCGCCGCTGAGCTCGCCCGGCGCCGCGTGGTAGCGCACCGAGGGCAGCAAGGGGCGAGCCGCGACCTCGCCGGGCGCGACCAGCTGGTCGATCCCGAAGACACGGATATCGTCCGATCCGGCCTTCGCATAGGCGACCACCGTATTGCTGGTGCCGAGGTCGATGCCGACGACGTACTGCTTTATCGTCGGCCGCGTCGGCCCCCTCGGCCCCCTGGGCCCCCTCGGCCCGTTCACTGCTTCAGGCATCGGCGTTGCCGCGCACATCGAACTCCACTTTCCAGCGCTCGCCGTTGCCGCGCGGCACGGCCTCGAGTTCCAGCGTGCCGGCCTCGGTCACGCGCGCATGCAGCCTGACCGGTACCACTTCGCCTGCGGTTCGGCCTTCGGCCGGCAGGGTCGCCTGGATTTCCTCCAGCTCCTGCAATTCCTCAGGGCCCCAGACATCGAGCAGGGTACCGACCTGGTCCTGGCGGCGCACCGACGAGCCGAAGAAGCGGAAGTGCACGGGCTCGCCCACCACCAGGCCGAATTCCTGCGGCGGCAGCGCGGCCTCGGTTCCTTCCTCCATGCCGAACGGCGCCACGCACAGTGCCTGCACCGGGGGCTCGAAGCCAGGCACGGCAGGCATCGACGATTCCACGGCAATGTAGTAGGCGCGCGCGGTGCCGCCACGGATGCGCACCCCCTTGCCGCGCCGCACGTAGCCGTAATAGGCGGCGCCCCGTGCCACCGCGAGGTCCAGCTCGGCGCCGTCAAGCAGGCGCGCCGGCGCCGCGCCTTCGGTGCCGAGCCAGCCATTGAGCGTCTGCAGGATGCGGTCCACCAGCAGGCCCGACTTGAACACGCCGCCATTGAACAGCACGGCGGTCGGATGGAGCAACGTCGCGCTTTCCGGCTGTGCGCGCTGCAGGCCTTCCAACTCGGCCAGCGCCCCCACCTGGCGGCCCAGGAACGCGGCCAGGTGCCGCGTGATGGCCGCGTCCTGCGCATAGGGCAGGCCAAGCTGGGTCAGGCCGGCGCGCGCACGGCTCACGGGGCGGGCCGAGGCCTCCACCTGCGGGAAAAACCCTTCCAGGATGGTCTGGGTCAGCTCGGTGCGGGTCAGGTCCGTGCGGATCGAGCCGCCGATCAGCCTGGAGCCCCGGCTTGGCACGACCAGCGGCACGGTATCGGTCTCCGGGTCGGTCAGCAGCGTTTCCTTGGCCGCGCGGCAGGCGTAGGTCAGCGCGCGCAGTTGCCACGGATCGGCCTGCGTGCCCTGGGCCGCCAGCTTGCGCGCCACCACGTGGGCGAGCGCCAGGTCCATGTTGTCGCCACCGAGCAGGATATGGTCGCCCACGGCTACACGGTGCAGTTCGAGATTGCCTTCGCGCTCGATCACGGCGATCAGCGACAGGTCGGTGGTGCCGCCACCGACGTCTACCACGAGGATGATGTCGCCGACCTTCACCTGCTTGCGCCAGTGGCCGTCGCTCTTCTGGATCCAGCTATAAAGCGCGGCCTGCGGTTCCTCGAGCAGCGTCATGCGGTCATAGCCCGCCGCGGCGGCCGCCTCGGCCGTCAGCTCGCGTGCGGCCGGGTCGAACGAGGCGGGAATCGTCACCGTGATGTCCTGCTCGGCAAACGGTGCGTCAGGGTGGGCCTGGTCCCACGCTTCGCGCAGGTGGGTCAGGTAGCGCACCGAAGCCTCCAGCGGCGACACGCGCGGCACTTCAGGCGGTGCGTCGTTAGGCAGGATGGGCGAGCGGCGGTCGACGCCCGGATGGCAAAGCCAGCTCTTCGCGCTCGACACCAGCCGGATCGGCGTGGCCGCGCCGCGGCTGCGCGCCATCTCGCCCACCGCGAAGTCGCGCCCGGCGTTCCACGGCAGCCCCAGGTCGCCCGGGGCGAGTTCGCTGGCGTGCGGCAGGTACAGGAAGGAGGGCAGCAGGTCGAGGTCTTCGACGGCCCCCGGCGCGGTCAGCTGCGTGATGGGCAGCACGCGCTGGCTGGTCTTCTCGCCATCGCTGGCGGCCAGGTCGACGTAGGAAACGGCGCTATGGGTGGTGCCCAGGTCAATGCCGATGGAATAACGGGCTTCGCTCACAGTTCCACCTCCGCGGGGGCGATCACGGTGGCGTCATGGCGTTCGGCCACGCGAGGCAGGCGCACTGCCTCGACCTTCCAGCCGCGGTGGCTGATGCTGCCATGGAACGGCGCGCTGCCCACCACGTTGCCGGTCAGGCGGATGGCGCTGGCGTCAAAGCCGTCGGCCAGCGTCACGCGGCTGCCCTCGGCTTCCTCGCGCACCGGACGGATGGTGAAATGCTCGCGCAGCACCGCGCGGCAGCCATCGTGCACCAGGCGCGCGGCCGCACCGATCTCGGTGTCGGAATAGCCCGCGATGTCTTCCTCGACGAAGTCGACAAAGCGTGCGTCGCGCTGGAGCAGTCCCAGCAACTGCAGGGCCGCCACCGGGCTCGCTTCTTTCAGTACGGGGGCGGCAGCTTCGGCTACCGGGGCGGGTGCGGGCGCGGGGGCTGCTACGGGTGCCGGCGCCGCCGGAGCCAGTCCCTCGCCGTCACGCAGGCGCTTTACGCTGGCCGCGAATTCACGGTTGCCGAGGATGGTGAAGAAGGTGCCCACGGCAAGCGAGACCCTGCCGAAAAAAGATAGGTTCGAGTCAGTCATGGAAAGGCTCCTGTGTGCGCTGTTGCAGGACGAGCTGTCCGCTTGCCGCGCCGGCTACCAGATGGGGCCCGAGGCTGTGTGTGCTTCGGAAGCGGGGCGCAGACCGGGTGTCGGTCTCTTTGTTCCGGCCCGTCGGGCCTGCCAGCACCGGATTTTGCACCAACAAATGTGTCAGGCGGCCCATTTGCGCGTCGCTGACACGGGAACCCCCCATGCAGAGGGTGCCCGTGCATGCGACCGGCAACGATCAGGCGTCGCGCAGGTAGGTGATCAGCTGCTCTGCGCGGCTCGGGTGCCGCAGCTTCTTCATCGCCTTGCTTTCGATCTGCCGGATCCGCTCGCGGGTGACATCGAACTGCTTGCCGACTTCTTCCAGCGTGTAGTCGGTTGCCATATCGATGCCGAAGCGCATCCGCAGCACCTTGGCTTCGCGGGGCGTGAGCTCGTCGAGCATCTCGCGCACGACGGCGCGCAGGCCCGCCTGCAATGCGGCGTCGGCGGGCGTGGCCGTGTCCGAATCGGCAATCATGTCGCCCAGGTTGGTATCGCCGTCCTCGCCCACCGGCGTCTCCATCGACACCGGCTCTTTGGCGATCTTCATGATCGCGCGGACCTTGTCTTCCGTGATCTCCATGCGCTCGGCGAGCACGGCCGGATCCGGTTCCTTGCCGGTCTGCTGCATGATCTCGCGCGACAGGCGATTGAGCTTGTTGATCTGCTCGATCATATGCACCGGGACGCGAATGGTCCGGGCCTGGTCGGCGATGGCCCGCGTCACAGCCTGGCGCACCCACCACGTCGCGTAGGTGGAGAATTTCCAGCCGCGGCGATATTCGAACTTGTCGACCGCCTTCATCAGGCCGATATTGCCTTCCTGGATCAGATCCAGGAACTGCATCCCGCGGTTGGTGTACTTCTTGGCAATCGAGATCACCAGGCGCAGGTTGGCCTGCGTCATCTCATGCTTGGCCTGCCGCATCTGCCGCTCGGCGGCCAGCATCTTGCGGTTGACAGTTTTCAGTTCCGGCAGCGACAGCGCAGCCCGGGCCTGGATGTCGATCAGCTTCTGCTGATGCGACTCCAGGTCGGGCAGCGCCCGCGCGACTGCGGCGCTGTACGGACGGGACTGGGCGGCAAGCTCCTGGCCCCAGGCGAGGTTGGTTTCATTGCCGGGGAAGCGGGCGATGACTTCCTCACGCTCCATCCCGCAGCGATCGACCAGCAGCTGAACGACCTGGCGCTCGACGGTGCGAACCTCGTCCACCATTGCCTGGACGCTGGCGCACAGGCGCTCGATGGTCTTCGCGGTAAAGCGGATCGTGCGCAATTCGTCGCGCACCGCATCCCTTGCGGACACGAATGCTGCCGACCCCGGGCCATTGGCGGCGCCTTCCTCGCTCATCCGCTCGAATTGCGCGGCGACGCGCGCGAACCGCTTCAGGCATTCGTCGCGCAGCTGGGTCAGGTCGGTTTCGCCGGTCTGCTGGGTGGTCGTGCCTTCGTCGGCGCTGTCTTCCGCGTCGTCATCGTCCTCGTCGGCGCTGTCGGCGCTGTCGTCCGTGTCGTCAGTTGCCGCCGCCGTGGGCTCGGGCATGCTCTCGTCGCTCAGGCCGTCGACCAGCTCGTCGATGCCGATTTCATTGGCGGCGACGCGGCCCGACAGCTCGAGAATCGTGGCGATGGTGGACGGGCAGGCCGAGATGGCATGCACCATATTGTTCAGGCCGTCCTCGATCCGCTTGGCAAGCTCGACTTCCTGCTTGCGCGTGAGCAGCGTTGCCGAGCTCATCTCGCGCATGTACATGCGCACGGGGTCGGTCGTCCGGCCGAACTCGGAGTCCACGGTCGCCAGCGCTACCTCGGCCTCCTCTTCGGCCTGGTCGTCCGAGGCCACCACCGCGCCATCGGTCAGCAGCAGCGTCTCGGCGTCCGGGGTCTGCTCATAGATCTTCACGCCCATCTCGGCGAACGTGTTGACGATGCTCTCCATCGCCGCCGTGTCCGTGAAGTTATCCGGCAGATGGTCGCTGATATCCGCGTGGGTCAGATAACCGCGCTGTTTGCCCAGCTGGATCAGCGCGCGCAATTGCTGGCTACGCGCGGCGGCCTCGGTCGAGGGATCAGGCTGCGCCGTCGACCCTGCGTTTGCATGGCCAGAGTCCTTGACTGCGCCTGCTTCTCTTGTCTTGGCTGCCGTTCGTTGTGCGCCGCTTGTCATTTACTGCTGTTTCCTTCTTAAATCGCCTGGCTGCAGTGCGCACGCTTGCGTGCTTACCGGCCTGCTGTCAAGGCTTGAGGGGTTCGGGTTGGCGAGGGGCGCAACATCGGGGGCGCCGTGGCCATGGAATCGGGGCCGCTATTCTACAGCCATTGCTGCATCGCAGCACATGAGGACGCGAGCGGGCGCGCGAAAACGGATACTGTACCGGCTTTTCCGGTTCGGGTTCGATCAATCATGGACAGGCAATCGCGGCGGCAGCGTACAGCAGCAGCGCCACCAATACCACCGCCGTGAAGCCGACATGGATCGCAAGCAACGTGGCAAGCACTGCCGCCACCACCGAGGCGCAGGCGTTGATGCCCCAGGCCCATGGTACGAGCGTTTCGTCGCGGGCCGCGACACGGGCCAGGCCAAGTGGGAATGGCATGCCCATCAGGAACGCCAGCGGCGCGATCAGCAGCACCGAAACGGCGATCCGGGCCGGATCCGGTAACGTGATCAGCAGCCGGAAAAGCGCCGGCAGCGCCACAAGGTACACCAGCGAGGCCACGCAGATGCCGCCGACGGCCAGCGCCGCCTGCCGCCTGCCGTGGAGCGCATCGCTGCCCCCCTGCATGCGCTGAAGATATCGGCCCCCGATCCGGCTCCCCAGCCCCGCAAAGCAAAGGAAAGCGCACAGCACGACCGCGACCGCATAGAGCGGATGGCTCAGGAACAGGATGAATTTCTGGATAAAGGCGATCTCCACGAACATAAAGCCGAGGCCGACCGCCAGGAAGTAGAAGCCAGCGCGCCATTCGGGCAACCGCTTGGCAGGTGCGTCATTGCCGACAAGCGCCCTCATATCTCCCATATTGGCTGTATAGCCGGGGTTGCTGGCTTGGGGCTGCGACGCGGTACGGCGCCGCAAGACCCAGAGCGGGACCACGATCAGCAGCAAGGCCGCGGCGGTGGCCTGCAGCAGCGTGGCCACCAGCACCGGATAGCCCCATTCCAGCAAGGGCAGCCCGCCCTGCGCCTTCAGCGACAGCAGTTCAGGCAGCGTGCGCCATTTGAAGAAATGGAAGAAGTACGGCCGGTCATCGGTGGCGGGCCGCACGTCGAACTTGTAGCGGGACAGGAAGCCGTCGCGATCGGGGCCGAGCAAGGCCTGCGCGGCCTCGAAGAAATAGGGCTTGTCGAGCACGTTGTAGCGATTCGCCTGACCCGGCTGGATGCCAGGAAAGTATTCGACGTCGAACGAGCGGGTGCGGCTGAAGTCATTCAGCGCGGCAAGGTCCGCGGCATTGAACTCGCCGTTCTTGACGATCAATGTGGCCGTCTTCCAGCCCCGGACCAGCGCCAGCCGCCGCGACGGCTGCGGAATGCCCTGGGCTTCCATCGCCGCCACCGCGGTGGCGAACAGCCTGGGCACATCGCGCGGCGGCAGCGCCACCCAGCGCGTGATCGCCAGCATTCCGCCGGGCCGCAGATGGCGCAGGTAGCCCTGGAAGGCTTCCACGGTGTAGAGATAGCTCTCGGACAGCGCGTACAGCCCCGCCGACGACGTGCTGAACGAATCCAGCAGCGCCACCTGGATCAGGTCGTAGCGATCCGGGCTGGCCGCCAGGAAGCCGCGCGCCTCGCCGGCAAAGACGCGCACGCCGGGCGCACTGTACGGCTTGCCGGAGAACGCCGCGAAGCGGCCCTGCACCAGATCGATCACCTGCGGATTCAGCTCCACGGCATCGACCGCGCTGGCCTGGTGATAGATCGCCTGCAACACGTCCGCCCCCGCGCCGCTGCCCAGCACCAGCACCCTGGGGGCTCGCAGCAAGTGATAGGGCAAGGCGGAGGTGAGGTCGCCCAGGTAGGCAAGCGGTTCGCGCCGGCCGTCATAGCGGTTGAGCGCACTGAGCCCGTCGCCGTCGGTAAATACGCCCAGTTGCGACGGCGGCTCCATGCTGGCATTGAGGCTCAGCCCGGGCGCGTGGCGCAACGGGATCGCCGGGCTCTCCACCACCGTGACCAGGCCGAGCGGGCTCGACCGTTCCGCCACCACGCGCGCGTTGCCGATGCGCAGGGTCTGGCTCAGCTCCTTGTACTCGGATGGCCGCAGGGCAATCCAGTCGCCCGGCACGCCGGCCGGCAAGACTGCCGCCAACAGCAGCAGCGCCAGCAGCCAGGGCCGGTGCCAGCGGCATTCGACGCATGCCAGCGCGGCTGCCGCCATGCCCGCCGCGCTAACCAGCCGCAGGGCATCGACAGGCGTCAGCACGAACAACGCCACGATAATGCCCAGGCAACCGAGCCCGGCGCCCAGGATGTCGAAGCTGTAGACGCGGTGAACCTCCCCGCTGAAGCCGGAAAAGCTCAGGCAGACACTGGTGGCCGCGCACAGGAACGGCACGAACAGCAGCAGGTAGATCAGCAGCAGGCGCAGCGGCTGCGACGGTTCCCACAGGATTTCCAGGGGATTGAACGCCACGTGCTGGGCGAGCGCGAAGCAGGCCATCGCGCTGATGCCGAACAGCAGCGCGCCGCCAGCGAAAGCCGCCACGAAATGGCGGAGCAGCGTCCGCTGCGCCAGTGCCACCAGCGCACCGGCCGCGCCATAACCCAGCAGCGCCACGCTGATCATCATGTAGGCGAAGTGGTGCCACTGGATGATGGAGAGCAGCCGCATCAGCAGGATCTCGTAGCCAAGCGCGGCGGCGGAGAGCAGGGCCAGGGCGAACAGGGGCGGTCGTGGCATGGCGCAGGCTGGCACGGCCGATGTGCCGCCTAATGCTTGCCAACCAGCGGCACGAACCTGACCGGCAGGATTTGCCTGGTGGAAACGCTGCCGTCCGCGGCCTTCTCGACCAGCAGCAGATACTGCGTCAGGAACTGCGCCCCCACCGGGATCACCATCCGGCCGCCCGGCTTCAGTTGCCGGATCAGCGGCGGCGGTACGTGGCTGGCCGCGGCGGTGACGACGATGGCGTCGTAGGGCGCGTGCTCGTCCCAGCCGTAGTAGCCGTCACCCACCTTGCACGCCACCTGGCGGTAGGCGAGCCGCTTCAGCCGGTCGCAGGCCTGCCGCCCCAGCGGCTCGATGATCTCGATGGTGTACACCGCGCGCGCCAGCTTCGCCAGCACCGCCGCCTGGTATCCCGAGCCGGTGCCGATCTCCAGCACGGCGTCGCCAGGTTTGACCATCATCAGGTCAGTCATCAGGGCGACGATATAAGGCTGGGAAATCGTCTGCCCATAGCCGATGGGCAGCGGCCGGTTTTCATAGGCGTACAGCTTTTGCTGTTCCGGCACGAATTCGTGCCGGGGCACTTGCCCCATCACCGTCATCACGCGTGGCTCGATGGCATCCCTGCCGACCTGGGCGCCGGCGGAGGCAGCCACCGCGGCGATCTCTTTGACCATGTCGGCGCGCTGTGGGGCGAAGGGGTCGGCGGTGGCGGTGGTCGCGTAGAGCAAGGCCAGCGCGAGGGTGGCGATGCGCAGCAGCGAGTGGGGTGTGGACGGCTTCACGGGAGAGGGCGGGCCAGGGGCTTACCGTCATCGTAGGTCACGCGCGGCCCCTGCTGCAAAGCAGAGGCCGCAAAAGGCACCTGAGATCTCAGCCGCCTTACGCCCGCCTTACGCCCGCCTTACACGTTACCCACGAACACCCTCTCCGGATGCGGATGGCTCAGAAAGTCGTGATGCGAGATATGCCAGCCGTAGGCCCCCGCCAGCCTGAAGACGATGCGGTCGCCGACGCGCACGCGTGGCACCGTCACCTCCTGCGCGAAGACGTCCTTCGGCGTGCAAAGCTCGCCGCAGAGCGTCAGCTTCGCATCCGTGAGTTCCGGGCGCGCGAACGGGTACGGCCAGGCCTCGTTCGGCACGACGATAAACGGGTGATTGTGCTGCCACGACACCGGCAGCCGGAAATGATGCGTACCACCGCGCACGATGGCGAAGTGCTTGCCGTGGTTGTGCTTGAGGTCGATCACTTCGGCCACATAGCATCCGCAATCGGCGCTGATAAACCGGCCGCATTCCAGCACGATGCGGCAGCCGGGCTGCTGTGCCTGCAGCAGCTGCGCCAGCCCCGCGCAGAAGCGCGGCCAGTCGAAGGTGCGGTCGGGATCGGCGTAGTCGATGCCGATGCCGCCGCCGACGTTCAGCCATTCCAGCGTCATCCCGTGCTCGTCCCGGCATTGCCGCGCCAGCGCGATATGGCTTGCGATCAGCGCCAGGTGATTGTCGGCGTCGAGGCTGTTGGAGCCCGCGTGCAGGTGCAGCCCGACCACGCGCACGCCGGGCAGCTCGCGCGCCAGCGCGATCACGGCGGGCACTTCCGCCTGGTCGATGCCGAACTGGGTCGGCCGTCCTCCCATCTGCAGCGTGGCGCCAGGCAGCCCGTAGGCCGGATTGACGCGCAGCAGCACGTCGGCGCGCCGGTCCATTCGCTGGGCGATGCGGTCCAGCCGGCGCAGCTGCAACGCGCTTTCCACATGGATCAGCCGCACGCCCAGGCGCAGCGCGCCCTCCAGCTCGGCATCGGTCTTGCCGGGGCCGCCGAAGACGACCGGCACGTCGGTGTCGACGGCCCGCACGCGTTCGATTTCACCCAGCGACGCGACTTCGAAGCCTGCCGTCGCGCCCAGCAGCGCGCGCAGCACCGGCGCATCGCTGTTGGCCTTGATCGCGTAGTAAAGGTCGCAATCCGCGGGCAACGCGGCAACCAGGCCGGCTGCCCGCGAGCGCAGGTGGTCCAGGTCATAGAGATACGCGCAGGCGGGTCCCTTGCGCGGATCGAGTTCATCCAGGTAACGGTTGATGATTTGCGGGTTCATGTAAGAGGGGGCGGCTTTATGTTGATGACGGGGACTGCGCGGAATGGGTTTGCAGGTGCGCGGCCATGGCCCGGCGCGCGATGCCGCGGTCGTCGCCGAGCACCAGCATGCGGGTGCCTTGCCGGCGCCACTGCGCGGCGTCTTCCGGGGTGCGCGGCAGCGCGCAGAAATGCTTGCCGTGCCGGCGCGCGGCAGCGGCAATGCGCGCCACGGCATCCTGTACCCGCGGATGACGCGTCTGCCATGGCACGCCCAGCGACTGCGACAGGTCCGCGGCGCCTTCGAGCAGCACATCGATGCCGGGCACCGCGGCGATGTCGTCGAGCGCATCGAGCGCCGCGCCATCTTCGATCATCGCCACGACCAGCGTAGCCGCGCCGGCCGCGGCGGTGGCCGCGGCAAGATCGTCGCGCCCGAATCCGCTATGGCAGGTAGCGTTCAGCCCGCGCTCGCCGGGCAGCTGCGGGTGCCGGGCGTAGTGGCAGAGCCGCGCCGCGTGCCTTGCCTGCGCCACGCTGCCGATGCGCGGGAAGACGATGCCTTCGGCACCCGCGTCCAGCACCGGCGCCACCTGGTGCGGCGCGCCCACGCGCACCAGTGCCGCGATGCCGCTGGCGCGCGCCGCCAGCAGCATCGCGCTGAGCTGTGCGCCATCGATCAACGTGTGTTCCAGGTCGATCACCACGAAGTCATAGCCGGCGGCGGCGATCAGTTCGACGGTCAGCGCCGCTGGCGTCGAACAGAACAGGCCGTGGACCGGGCCGCCGCCCGGATCCGACAAACGCGCTTTCAGCGAGCTCATGCCGCCTCCGCCTCCACCAGTGCCCCCAGCGCCTCCGCCTGCGCAAGCGGATTCGGCGCCTGCCGCGTGCGCAGCCGGATTTCAGGCATGAAGCGGCGGCTGGCCAGCAGTTCGATCGACATGGTGGGCGCGAAGCAGTCAAAGCGCCGGAAGCTCTCGGCCAGGCGCGGGTGCGCGCGCTGGTAGCCGCGGATCACGCCCGCGACGATGGTCCAGAACTCCGTTTCCTCGAGCTGGTAATGCGCGGCAAGCAAGGGGGCAAGCTCGGCCAGGTTGACGAAGAACAGCGCGTCGCAGGTGAAGTCGCGCAGTTCTTCCGCATCGTCCGTTTCGATAAACGAGTTCGGATTGACGCGCGCATGCTCCGCCGGCGGCGGCGTCAGTTGCGGGGCGGTGCCGGACAGCCACTGCCGCGAGAAGCGCACGCCGTCGTGGAAGTCCTTGAGCGCCACGCGCTGCGGCAGGCCGTCGACATGCAGCAGCAGCATGTTCTGCGCGTGCGACTCGAGCGCGGTGCCGTGTTCCCACAGCAGATGCAGGACCGGCAACCAGGCGCGCTCCACCAGCCGCTGCAGCCACGGGCGCACGCCATGCCGGCGAATCCAGGGATCGATCAGCGGCAGGCCGTCGACATCGATATGCGTAAGCGCGGTCATGGGCACGGCGGCCTCGCCAAATGCCAGATGGCCGTGGATGCTTTCGCGCCAGATGCAGGACAGCGCGCCGTACTGGCCCTGCACCGGTGCGGCCGGCACGTGGCTCACGCCGGCGACTTCGCGCAGCAGCACGGGTGCCGCCATCGGTGCGGACCATTCGGTGCGCGCGACCAGGCCCGCCAGCCAGTCGCTCAGCACGGCGGCATTGCACACGGTGTGCGGGGCCAGCACGCGCGAGGTGGAGGTGTTGACCAGATTCATGGCCAGCTTCAGCGACAGCGCATCGGGCTGGTCGACATTGGCAAGCGTGCGGATGGACTGCTGGGGCAGGTAGCGGACCGGCATCTCGCCGACCGCGATCAGCTCGCCGCGCGCGAACGCGCCGTGGTAGCCCGGCGCAATGACCTCGTCCCATTGCCACGGATGGACCGGCAGCGGCAGGTAGTCGGCGGGATCGGCGCCATGCCCGCGCACCGCGGCCTCGAACGCGGCGCGCGCCGCTGGCGGCAGCAGGCTGCCGGGCGAGGCTTCGGCATTGCCAAGGTTCCAGCGGCAATGCGAGCGGTGCGCCGCCAGCAGCACCGGCTGCAGCGGCGCGGCGCATTCCGGCGCGTAGCGGCCGTTGTCCCCCAGCGTGAAACCCATGCGCGACTTATAGCCCGGATGGTAGGGATGGGCGCCCGTCAGCCGCGCTTCGATGGCATCGTAGCCGGCCTCGCGCAGCGGTTGTCCCGCATGCCCGTTGGCATGGTGCGACTGCGCGTCCTTGATCTGCGTGGACAGCAGCTCCAGGCCGAACTGCTGCAGCCGCACCGGATCGGCATCGAGCTGGCCGGCGAGCTCGGACAGCAGCAACGCGACATCGTCGGCTTCGGTCTGCGCGCTGGCGTCGCAGCGCAGCACCGGCCCCTGGATGCGGATGCGGCCGAAGCTGGCGGTGCGGCGGACGGCGCAGCGGTAGGTCACGGGCGCGCCACCGGCGCTCACCGCGGGCAGTTCGACGCCATCGTCGGTGGCCTGCACGTCGCGCAGGCAGTCTTCAAACAACAGGGCTTCCAGCAGCTGGCGCACCACGCGGCGGGCGGCTTGCCGGTATTGCGGGCTCTGGATCAGGCGTTGGTAGTCGGTCGTGTTCATCGGGGATTCAGGCTTGCGGTGCGGATACGAGGAAGTTCGGAACGCCTGCCCATGCAGGCGCTTCACCGTGGCGGCCGAAGCAGCTCAGCATGTTGGCCTTGGCGGGAAGGGTCTCAAGCGCCTGCAGCGATGCCAGCAGCTCGCGCAGCGCAGGCCCGCCGGCGTCCAGCGCGGCGGCGGTGTCCTGCCACAGCGTCGCTTCGTCGCAGCCGCCGGTGCGTGCCAGGCAGGCGATGAAGTGGCCGATGTGGTTGACCAGCACGTAGTAGGCAAAGCGATGCAGCGCCGCTTGCTCGGTGTACAGCGCCGGGCTGTCGGCATCGAATTGCGCCGCCCACGCAAAGCGGGCGCGGCTGATGCTGGCGCCTTCCATGTCGCGCACATAGCCGTGCACCGGCCAGCCGCCCTCGAACGCGACCATGCTGTTCTGCAGGTGCGCTTCCAGGCTGACGCCGTGGTCGGCGAACAGGCGCGCCAGCGGCAGCAGCGTGACGTCGAGATAGCGCGCCCACCAGCGGCGGATCTGCGCCGCCCCGAAATGATGGCCCAGGGCCTCGCGCAACAGGCCGTCCAGGATGCCCGGACCCTGCGCCGGCTCTTCCAGCACGGTGGCGAGCACTTGCGCGGCGTCGCCATGCGGGCCGCTCATGCCTTGCCGGTAGATCACCGCGGTGCTGGCGCGCAGCGCGTGGTCAGGCAGCGCCAGCACGGCGTAGCCGGTTTCGGACAGCACCGTGAAGTGCGCGGACGAACGCGCCGCCTCGGGCAGCATCGCGATGGCGCGGCTGGCATCCATCGCGCGCCGTACATGCTCGGGCGGATTGTTGCGGACAAAGTTGGTGATGCGGATATCGAGCGCCAGCTTGAGGAAGCGTTGCTGCTGCGGCAGCCACACGGTGCGCACCGACGAGGTCGGCCATGCCAGCTCGCCGAGAGGGCCAAGGGAAATCATGGCGCGGCTGGCCAGCAGGGGCTGGATCCCCGGGTGCGAGAGCAGCTGCTCGGCCTGCCAGGGATGGCAGGGCAGCAGGCGGTAATCGCCTTCCTTGAGCAGGTCCGCGGCCGTCTCCATGACGGCGGGGTCGATCGCCAGCGGCTGGCCGTCGATGGCACCGCTCTCGAGCTGTTCGCTGGCGACGGCGAAGTAGTGCAGCTGGAACGCGGCGCCCAGTTCCGGCGCGTAGCGTTGCAGCGCGTCGGGGCTGAAGCCCTCCGATGCCTTCGACGTGGCGTGGAAGATATGGCCGAAGCGCAGCCCTTGCTCGGCTGCGATAAAGCGCGACGGCGCTGGCCGCGCAGGCGCTTCGCGGTGATACAGGCGCACCTTCTGCACGCCGTTCTTCATCAGCGCGGCAAAGCGCTCCGGCCAGTCGGTGGCGGCGCTCTGCGGGTAGGCATGCGCGAGCGCCTCGGTGATGGCATCGGCCAGCGTCTCGGCGCGGCGCAGCGGGGCGAAGCCGCCGCCTTCGGACAGCACCGCATCCGCCAGCCGGTGATAGCCGATCGGGGAGACGTAGTCCAGCGCCACGGCCAGCCAGCGATAGCCGCCATGGCGGTCCGCCAGGGCCAGCACCGCGGGTTCCAGCCCTTCGGCACGCCAGCGGGCCAGCGTACCTTGCAGGGCGGCGGGCACGGGGGCGGGAAGATGCGTGGCAACGCGCGGGTCGACGATGCCGGTTTCGCGGCAGTAGGTGTTGAAGAACTGCTCGATCAGGCGGCGCTCGATGGCGTCGGGCGCAGCGGCGACCTGGTCCGCGTCATGGGGGTGCGGGCCTGCTTGCAGGCGCCCTTGCGGTGCCGAGGTCGGGGGCAGGAGAGTGGAAAGCATGCGGTTACCTCGCATCAGGAATGGTGGCAAACAACGATGAGCGATCAGGCAGAACGAGCGCGGCGGCCAGCGCGAACATGGCGGCGATCAGCCACAACGTGCCGGCCGGACCGGAGCGTGGCAGCCATGCCATCACCGCCAGCGGCCCGACCAGTTGCCCGGCGGTCATGGCGCTCTTGGCGATGCCGGTGGCGCTGCCGTGCAGGTTCGCGGGCAGGCGGGCGCAGCAGTAGGACAGCATGGATTGCGCGAGCGCCGCGAACAGCGCGCCCTGCACGATGCGCAGCGCGCCGATCTGCCACAGGGCATCGGCGAGCGGCAGCAACGCCAGCGCCAGCGCGCAGCCGCCGGCGGCCAGCATGAACGCGCGGACCGCCGTGCCGCGGTCGTTGAGCGCGCCCCACAGCGGGCTGGCGAGCATCGCGGCGAGCCAGCCCAGTGCGTGCAGCAAGCCGGTCTTGCTGCCGAGCAAGGCATCGTGCGGATAGCGCTGCTGCAGGTAGAGCGCGAACACATTCACCAGCGCGAACGCGCCGGCCTGCGTCAGGCAGCCGGCCAGCAGCCAGCGGCGCAGCGACGCGTCCGCCAGCATGGCGGCGAAGCCCCGCGGCGCGCCGGCGCTTGCCGGTGCCTGCGGCACCGGTTCGCGCAGCCGCCACGCGAGCAGCAGCGTCAGCACCGCGTTGGCCGCGGCCACGGCCAGCAGCATCGGCCGCACCGTCCACCAGTCCTGCAGCACGCCGCCAAGCACGGGACCCAGCAAGGCGCCGGTGGCGACGGCCGATTCCTGCAGGCCGAAGGCGCGCCCGCGCAGGCCCGGTGCGCTGACGCGGCCGATGCAGATGGTCAGCAGCACGCCGACCGCGCTCGCGCCCTGCAGCAGCCGGCCAGCCATAAAGCCCGCCACATGCGTGGACAGTCCCATCAGCAGCAGGCTGGCAGTAAAGGCCGACAACGACAGCAGCAAGGGCCGGCGATAGCCCCAGCGTTCGCACCAGCTGCCGGCGAACGGCGCCAGCAGCAGCGCGCCGACGCCGGGCGCGGCCAGCGCCAGGCTGCTCCAGTGCGCGGCATCGGGGCCGGCGAGGTCGCGTAGGTAGAGCGGCATGATCGGCACCAGCGTCATCAGGCCGGTCGTTACCACCGCCTGGCCGGCAAGCAGCAGGGCGATATCGCGCGACGGGCCGGGTTGCGGCGCTGGCGTCATGACGCGACTCCGCTGTCCCGCAGCGGGTTGTGCAGGCTGCCAAGCGCGCTGGGCATGCCGGTGCCGGCGGTCTCGCGCGCCAGCAGCGGCGCCAGCAATTGCTTGAACGGCCATTCCGGCGCCTCCAGCAGCGCGGCCCGTGCGATCTGCGCGGTCCTCGTGGTCCCGGTGGTCCCGGTGGTCCCGGTGGTCCGGTCCCCGGTGCCGGCTGGCAGCAGCGCGGCGATCTCCTCGCGCAAGATGCGCCAGCCCGTGCGCTCGTCGCTGTCGAACGCCACCGCGATCGCCGCGGCGATGGCGTACAGGTTCACCTCGATCGCCAGCGTCTGGAAGTACGCAAGCAACTGCGCCGGGGCCTCGAGCATCAGCGTATTCGGCGTAGAGGTGTCTACTGCGTACGCCGGCACGTCCATAGCGGCTTCCGCCAGCAGGGACGGGCAGATGCGCAGCGTGTCGTGATCGCGCAGCAGCAGCGCCCGCGGGCCCTCGTCGCCAACCACCAGCACGACGTTCTGTCCGTGCAGTTCAGGCATGACGCCGTTGGCAAAGCAACGCAGGCCGGCTTCCAGCAGCAGGGCTGCAATGCGCCGGAACGCCGCCCAGGCCTGGTCGGCATCGGCGCAGCCCAGCCGGCGCAGCGCGGGCAGGTCGTTGCCTGCGGTCAGCGCCGCGCCTGCCGCCATCGGCAACAGCCACGTGCCCGGCGCCAGGTCGGCAGGGTAGCGCCTGAGCACGCAGGCGAGCTCGCCCGGCTCCGCGATCAGCGAGTCGTGCTGCCGCAGTGCCCACCAGTCGCGCTCGTCGCAAAGCAGCAGATGCTGGCCGAGCCACGGATCGCGCTCGCGCAGCTGCGCCAGGCATTGCTGCGCCAGCGCACCGTTGTGCAGGTAGCGTACGGGCAGGGTGCGCCTGGCCCCCAGCGCCTGCATGCCCAGCGACAGCTTCAGATGGAGGTCCGGCTGATCGCGCATGACCAGCGAGCGCAGCGACGCGGTGGGGTAGGCCGCGCCGATGCCGCTGCCGAGATCGAGGCATGGCGCTTGCCCGCTGTCGGCCGCGGCGTGTGCCTGCTGCTGCCATTGCCACGGATGCACCGGCATCCACAGGTACCCGTGCTGCGCGCCGGCGGCTTCCGCGCGTGCCGCCAGGCGGTCGAAGTCGTCGGGCTGCAGCAGCGAACGGGCCAGCGGTTGCGCGGACGCTGCCAGGGCCGAACCGGTCCGCAGCCGCTGCACCGGCACGGCAATCCAGTGCAGCCAGACGGGCTGCCCGGATTCCGCGTCGAAGCCGGCATGCGGCCCGGCCGCGTCGCCCCAGGCCTTGGCGCGCGCGAGCGGATGGAAGGGGCGGTCGCGCAGGCAGCAAACCGCCTCCCACGACAGCAGCGAGCGCGGCGCGGCCGCGAGCCGGTCCAGGATGGCCGGCTCATGCGCAAGCGTATGCGCGGCTTGCGCCTCGGCCAGCGCGAACAGCGTCTGCAGGCGCTGGCTGCGCCCGGGCCACCAGTCCGCGGACTGCAAGGCCTCGAGCGCCGCGGCGGCGCCGAGCGCCATCGCGCTGCCTTCGCGCTGCAGGACAACGGGCGGCCTGTCGTCGCCGGCGCCAAGCTGCAGCGGCCTGGGGCCGTCAAGGCGGCGGCCCAGCCAAAGCAGCGTGCCGGCCGCGCCCAGGTCGACGGCGAGCGCCACCAGCGCCGTGTCGTCCGCGGCTACCAGCCGGCAGTGCTCGCGCATGCCGTACAGGTTCTCCTGCCACAACGCGTCCAGCAGGTCCTGCGCCAGCATCCGCTCGCGTACGGGGTCGTGAGGCAGCACCGTCATAGCAGGGGCAGGCGCACGCCGACGCCGCGCTGCAGCGCAAGCTGGTAGAAATGGCGCGCGCACACCATATCGTCCAGCGCCATGCCCATCGGGTTGAGCAGGATGATCTCGTCGTCGCGCTCGCGCCCCGGCTTCGCGCCGATCACGATCTCGCCCAGTTCGGCATGCAGCTGCTCGCGGCTGAAGCGGCCTTCCAGCACCAGCTGGTTGATGATCTTCTTCTCGCGGTTCGACTGGTCCCAGTCGTCCACCACGACCTTGTCGACCTTCTCGTAGACGTCCTTGTGCACGTCCATGATCGAGACGTTGGCAACAAAGGCGCCGGGCTTGAGCCAGGCATGCTCCAGGTACGGCGCATCGGCAACGGTGCAGGTCACGGTCACGTCGGCGGCGCGCACCGCGGCCTCGGCGCTGGCCGACAGCTCCCAGCCAACCGCCGGGAAACGCGCGCCCAGCTGGCTGCGCATCGCCTGCATGGCGTCGCGCGACAGGTCGAACAGGTGGATGCAGCGGATGCCGGGGAACTGCTCCAGCAGCGTCTGCAGCTGCATGCGCGCGATCGGGCCGCAGCCGATGCAGGCCACGTCGGTAAAGCCCGCGCGCGCCAGGTGGCGCGTGGCCACCGCGGTGATGGCCGCGGTGCGCATGCCGCTGATCAGCCCGCCCTCCATGATGGCGACCGGATAGTTGGTCTGCGCGTCGTTCAGCACGATCACGGCGCTGGCGCGCTCCAGGCCGTGGCGCTGCGGGTTGTGCTGCCGGCTGCCGATCCACTTGATGCCGGCGATCGCGTTGTCGCCGCCGACGTAGCACGGCATCGCGATGATGCGGTCGGCGATATGGTCGGCGCCGGCCCAGCGCAGGTAGGGCTTGAGCGGCTGCACGCATTCACCGCGCGCATGCAGCGCCAGGCCTTCGGCAATCGCTTGCACGAAGGCGTCGGAGTGGTCGGCGCCAAGGGCGATCAGGTCGGCGCGGCTGAGGTAGCGCAGCTCGGCTGCGGGGGTCTGGATGGGGGCGTTCATGCGGTTACTCCGTAGGCAGGGATGGACGATTGCGCGGCAGCGGAAGCCGTCCGCGCGCGATGGATGGCGGCGACGCGTTCCAGCCACGCGTCGTCGTAGACGGTGTCGAGGTAGCGTTCGCCGCGGTCAGGAAACAGCGTGAGGATGCGAGGCGGGCGCGCGTGGCGCGGCAGGTCCTGCAACAGACGGCCGATCGCCGCAACCACCGCGCCGGAGGAGCCGCCGGCAAAGATGCCTTCCTGCGCCAGCAGGCGCCGGCAACCGAGGGCCGCGGCATGGTCGTCAACGTGAATGACCTGGTCGATTTCTTCGCGGCACAGCAGCTCCGGCACGCGGCTCGCGCCGATGCCGGGCAGCTCGCGGCTGCCCGGCGGATGCCCGAACAGCACCGAGCCGGCGGCGTCCACGCCCACCACCTTCAGCGCGGGCCACGCCTCGCGCAGCCGGCGCGCGATGCCGTGCACCGTGCCCGAGGTGCTGACGCCGAGCACCAGCATGTCCACCGGCCGGTCCAGCTGGCGCAGGATTTCCTCGCCTTCGCCGTAGTAATGGCTTTCCCAGTTGCGCGGATTGCCGTACTGGTTGATCCAGACCGCATCCGGCAGCTCGCGCAGCATCTGCTTCACGCGTGCAATGCGCGTTTCCAGGTAGCCGCCCTGGCTGTCCTTCTCGGTCACCAGCTCGATGCCGGCGCCATAGCAGCGCAGGATCGTCAGGTTGGTCTGCGAGATCTTCGGGTCGACCACGGCGGTGAAGCGCAGGCCCTTCAGGCGGCACACCATGGCCAGCGCGATCGCCAGGTTGCCCGACGAGCTTTCGACGATATGGGCGTTGGCGCCGATGGTGCCTTCGGCCAGGCCTTTTTCGATGATGTAGCGGGCAGGGCGGTCCTTGACGCTGCCGGCGGGATTGAATAGCTCGAGCTTGGCGAAGACCTCGGCGCCGGTGTCCCCGAACAGGCGGCGCAGATGGACCACAGGTGTCCCGCCGATACTCTCGATGATGCTGCTGCAAACCATGGCTTACCCCTCATTCGATGTTGCCCGGCATCATGCGCGGGCAATTTGTATCACTTTGTAAATGAGAACTATTTACATCTGAGTTTAAAAAAATGCCGGACGACGATGGTCCCGACAAGGCCATCGTCGACCGGCGGCGGCTTTACCAGCGGTGCTGGTACATCGCGGTCAGCGTGATGCCCGCAGCCGGCAGGCGGCTGGTGTTGTTGCTGTTGCGCATCAACTGGCTGTACAACGGGTAGTAGTAGCGGTTGAACAGGTTCTCGATCCCCACCGTGATCGTGTCCTTCTTGCTGATCTGGTAGCGGCTGATCAGGTCGACGGTGGTGTAGCTGCTGACCTCGCGCCGCCCGAAGCTGTTCTGGTCGTTGAGCCGGTAGTCGCGGCCGCCGTAGTAGGTCACCTGCAGGCGGTTGCTCCACGTGCTGATCGGACGGTACTGGACATAGGCGGTCAGCTTCAGCGGCGGGATGCGATAGCCCGTCATGTTCTGGAAGCTGCTGCTGCCTTGCGGCTGCTCGCGGCCGTTGATCCAGGTGAACGTGCCGCCGGCGCCCCAGGTTTCGCTGTCGCTCAGGTAGTCGGCGGAAGCCTCCACGCCTGCGATGCGCTCCTTGGTGCGGGTCAGGATCAGGCCGTTGTTGAAGCTCTGCACGTCGCCCAGCTGCGAGGTGGTGTAGAACAGCGCCAGGCTCGCCATCGTATTGCCGAACGCGCCGCGCCAGCCGATTTCATAGTTGTTGGTCTTGACCGGCTCAAGGCTCGACGAATTGATATTGAAGCCGGGGCGCGCATTGCGGATCTGCAGGCCGATATCGGGCAACTGGAAGCCCTGGCCGAACGAGGCATAGAACTCCTGGTTCTTCACCGGCGCGTACGCACCGCCGATATTGAAGAGCCACGCGCCGTAGTTGACCGTGCCGCCCTGGACCGCGACCGGGTTGCTGACCCGCGATTGCGACAGCGGCACGAAGTCGTCGAACGTGGCGCTGGCGCGTTCATAGCGCGCGCCGCCTTCCATCGACCACTGCTCGTTGAACTTGTGCTGCAGCTGCCCGAAGATGCCGCCGCTGCGGGTGGTGAGCGGCGGCATGTAGGTCAGCGAACCGGTCTTGTTGAAGACCAGCCCGCCGCTCTGGTCGTAGGCGCGCGGATCGAACACGTCGAGCGGCATGTCGCTGCGCTCCTGGTTGTAGTCAGCGCCCCACAGCAGCTTGGTCTTCTTGTCGGCACCCAGCGGGGTGCTGATGGTCAGGCGCCCGCCGAACACGTCGCTGTTCTGGCTGACCTGGTCCACGTTGCCGCCGCGCGTGGCCACCGCGCGCGCATCGAACGGGGGGAAGCGGGTGAAGTAGTCGCGGTAGTAGATCTGGGTGGACACCGTGCTGCCCAGCAGGTCCAGGTTCTGGTAGCCCAGGTTGACCACGGTGTTGCGCAGTTCGTTCTGGTTTTCCAGCTGCAGCCCCTTGATCGCCCGCGCCGCGGCGGTGCCCGGCGTCAGCCTGGCCACCGACGGATCGGAAGCGTAGTCGGTGTTCTGCTTGGCCTGGTACTGGCTCACGCTCAGTTCGATGCGCTGCTGGCTGTCGATGCGCCAGCCCAGCTTGCCGCTCACGTTGTAGACGTTGGAATCGAACAGGTCGCCCTGGCTGGGCTCAGGCGCGATGCGGTGGCCATGCGCGTCATAGGGGCTGCCGATACGCTGCGCGCCCAGGTGGAACGCGTAGTCGATCGGGCCCTGGCTGCCGGAGAAATGCTGCTGCACATTGGCGCTGAGCCCTTCCTTGCTCAGCCGCGTCAGCGGGGTGCCGAGCGTCACCGTGGTATCCGCGCTGGGCGCGCCGCCCGCGGGCCGCGTGGTGATCGCGATAATGCCGCCGTTGGCGCCGGCGCCATAGATCGCGCTGCTGCCGCGCATGATTTCGATCTTCTCGATGTTGCTCGGATCGATGGTGGCCAGGTTGCGCGCCGAATCCCGGTTGGTGTTGAGCGGAATGCCATCCACCAGGATCAGTGTGCCGCGCCCGCGCAGCGTCTGGCCGAAGTCCGTGACCGTGCGGCTGGAGTCCGCCATGCCCGGGATCAGCTTGCTCAGCATGGTCGCGAGATTGTTGGAACCCACCTTCAGTTCCTCGATTTCCTGGCGCTCCAGCACCGTGACCTGCCGGGTCGGGCTGACAAGATCGCTCTTGATCCGGTCGACCCTGACCTCCACCGCATTCAGCTCTCCGCCGTCGGCCTTCGCCGTCGGGCCGTCCTGCTTTACACCCGCACCGGACGTGCCGGTTTGCGCCACGGCAGCGCCTGCGGCCACCTCCTGCGCCTCTGACAGCAGCGGAGTGCCCGCGCCGATGGCGGCCACAAGAAGAGCGAGCGGACGGACCCGGAAGCGGCCGGCCGCCCCCAGGATCGGTGAGCGTGTTGCGGTATGCATAGTTATGGTCAGGCCAACGTAATAGATTGCGTAATGTGCTGTAACAAAGCGGGCAAATTGTAATAGGAATGATTTGTATTTACAATACATGGCTCATCAGAAGCTGCAGCAAAGGTTGAGGCAGCGCAAAGTCAGAGAGGGGTCGCCGCGGGGACGTGTGAGTCAGTAGCGGGTTGAAACGTCGAACTGTGCCGACGCGAACGGAGGCCGGCGTCTATGCGCCGTAGCGTGCTGAGGACAGGGGGCGGGCAGGAAAGCTGGGGGCCGAAGCAATGACCGACGAGCAAGACAAGGGCAGGGAGATCCCCTGGCTAACGCTGGCGTATGTCGCTTTCGTTATGGTGTTTATGTTTGGCGGTACCATTTGGGCGCTATGGTTTCTTGTTACCGGCCGTGGCGTTGAGGCATTGCTCACGCTTTGGTTGACGTTTACTTGCGCGCGGCTTTTGGCGTGGAGGTGGTACTAGAGAGGATGACTACGCCTGCTGGCGAAATATCGCGGTGCGCGAGAGGCGCGTATGGCGAACGGCTGCGTACAGGTCCTTTGCTGTGAAGGCAAAGAAAGAGGGTGTAGGCGCCACAGGGATGCGCCTACACCCTTAAGTTGGCGACGGGGCCGCCGCTTAGCATTGTGTTGCATTGCACCATTGTCGGTACCCCTCAGGCGTTGGGACGTGCGAGACGAGTTCGGACCGGCTGAAGCAGGTCAGTGGCGTTGACGGTGGAGCCGTACTACCCGGACGCAGGCGATTGTTCCCGGCGGAGAGGGCGAGGTTCAGACTTCCGAGCGCCTCTCCTTGATCAGAAGGACCGCACCGAAACTCAACAGGCATGTCGAGGCCATATACCAGGCCGCCGACATGGGATTGCCGGTCAGCTTGATCATTCCCGTCACGATGAACTGCGCGGTGCCGCCAAACAGCGCAACGTTCAGCGCATGCGAAATGGCGGCGCCGCTGGCGCGCACCCGTGCAGGAAATGCTTCGAGCACAAGCAGGGTGCCAACGGCGGCGCCAAGTGCCACCATTGCGCTGATCAGCCCGACGCCAACCAGGACTGGCAGGGTTCCGTCTGCACGCACAATCATCAGGAAGACCGGGAAGACCAGCAGCACTGTGCATCCTGCAGTGAAGAGGGCCAGCGGCTTGCGGCGGGGCAGTCGGTCAATGAGCAGGCCGGACAGCGGCGGGATGACAGTCAGCAGCAGCGCGGACACCGTCGATGACAGGAACCCGGTGATGGCAGGAACGTGCATCACGCGATGCAGATAACTTGGCATGTAGTAGACGATGGCGTAGACCGGGATCGTTGGTCCCATCCTGATCAGGATCGCCAGGAGCATGGTCCTGCGATGCTCGCGCCACAGCTCGGACAGCGGCGTGGCGGCATCTGTGGCCTTTGTGTCGACGCGCGGAGCCTCGCGAAGCTGGCGCCGAACATAGATGCCGACTGGCGCGATCAGCAGTCCGATCAGGAACGGAACACGCCAGCCCCAGGAAGCCAGATCCTCCGGCGACATCACCTTCGTGAGAAGCGCGCCCAGGGATGCCCCCAGCAACGCAGCCGCGCCCTGGCTCACGAACTGCCAGCTGACCACGCGGCCACGACTCGACACCGGTCCAGCTTCCATCACGTATGTCGCGGCAACGCCGATTTCGCCGCCAACGGCAAAGCCTTGCAGCGCCCGACCGATAATGACGATGAGCGGCGCAGCTTCACCGATCATTGCAAACGGCGGGCAGAGGGCGATGGCAGCCGTCCCGATGGTCATCAGGACGATGGTTCTCGTCATTGCCGCGCGGCGTCCGACACGGTCGGCGTAGGCACCGATCATCATCGCGCCAAGCGGCCGGATGAGAAAGCCAACGCCGAACGTGCCCACTGCCAACAGCAATGAAGTCAGCGGATCTTCCGCCGGGAAGAACTGGTCTCCGATCATCGCCGCAAAGAATCCGAATACGGTGAAGTCAAACGTTTCCAGTCCACTGACGAGAGACGTTGCGACGACAGTCTTTCGGAGTTCGCTTGCCTGAATTTTTCCTTCCCCCATCCTCAACCTTCAATGCTCCTCTTTATACCTTTCCCCACCTAAGCGTGGGGCCCACCGAAGCAGGGTAAGACCCAGTTGCACCCCCATCAATAATCGACCACGGCAAGCTTGACCCCTTGCCGTTCCCGTTAGGGTGTAGGCCCTCCCTGCGCCTACACCCTATTTTTTTTGGTGCTTTGGCAAGCTGCGGGAAGGCGGCCGCAAGTATAGAGGCGCCCGGAAATCCGGCGGGCAAGCATGCCCCGGATCAGAACCTCGACGAGCCCAGGAGCACGGCCAAAAGAACAACAGCAAGCCGGCTGGCTCGGGATGAAATACCAGCAGCGTGACGGATGCTCCCACGCTCAACGAGGCACGCATTCTTGCTCGAAACCGCTTCGCAGACATCCCTCCGTTTTGCGGATCCACTCTTATGGGGGGATAGAAAACTCGCTAAAAATGCCATTTGTGCCTTGAAGATGTAGCCTTCGGAGCCATACACTTCGCCGGTCATTCGCGTAATGACGCAGTGCAAAAAGAGCGCGCCACTGCGCCGGGCACCACGAAGCCAACACCGCCAGGTTCAATCCGCAAGCAGTGCAAATAAGCGGAAAGGCAGCAGCATGTGCCATGTCGGACAAGCGGAATCACCGCTACACAACCCGCTCAGGAGACGGCGGACAACGCGGACCTTCTTGAAACAAGGGAATAATCGAGACGTGCTAAAGCTCACAAGCAGGCTGACGTTTGGCAGGGCGGTAATGTGCCTGGGGATCGTTCCGTTGCTGGCTTCCTGTGCGCTCGCGCCCGGGATGCGCTTCGATCCGCAGCGTCCGCTCGATCCGGAGGACCCGCAATCGGTGCCCAAAATCACGCAGATCACGCCGGCGCTGGTGCGTACGCTGAAGGCATCCACACAGCCAGCAAACGCTGGGGTGGAGGAGCTGTTCGCAGACCCGAAGCCCTATACCGTAGGCGTGAGCGACATTCTCTCGATCGTTGTGTGGGACCACCCGGAACTGGTGTTCCCCACGCAAACGTACTCGATTGGCACTGCTTACGAGATCCCGAGCTACAGTGGTGCCGCAAACGTCCCGGGCTACGTCGTGAGTCCCGCGGGCACCATCCAGTTTCCTTATGCCGGTGTGGTCAAGGTTCTTGGCCGCACGCCGGACGAGATCCGCGGACAGCTGAGCACCCAGCTCAAGCCTGTCGTCAACATGCCACAGGTCACCGTACGCGTGCTCGCCTACCGCAGCAAACGTGTCTACCTGGATGGCGAAGTGAAGACGCCTGGCCCCCAGAACATCGACGACGTACCCATGACGCTGGTCGAAGCGCTCAACCGCGCCGGGGGTATCAATGTCCTGACCGGCGACAACAGCCGCATCCGCGTTTCCCGCGAGGGCAAGACCTACCTCGTCAACATGCCTGCGCTGCTGCAGCAGGGCATCGACCCCACTCGCATCCTGCTGCGCAACGGTGACATCGTGCGTGTGGAACAACGCGAGGACAGCAAGGTATTCGTCACCGGCGAAGTTTTGCGTCCTGTCGCCGTCATGCCGCGCAACGGGCGCCTGACGCTCAGCGAGGCCATTGGTGAAGCCGGCGGTGTCAACCCGAACTCGGCTAACGCGAAGGAGCTTTATGTCATCCGCAAGAGCAGCGACGGCGACGCCGAAGTCTTCCACCTCGACGGTAAGTCCCCTGTCTCCTTTGCTTTGGCTGAATCGTTCGAGCTGAAGCCGAGGGACGTCGTCTACGTGGATGCCGCTGGTGTGGTCCGCTGGAGCCGCGTCATCAACCAACTGCTGCCGAGCGGCAACTTCTTCACGTCCACGGCGAACGCGGTCAAATGATCAAGACTGTACTCGTGGTCTGCATCGGCAATATTTGCCGGAGCCCGATGGCGCAGGGGCTTCTCATGCAGGCATTGCCGGATGCCAACATCATCTCCGCCGGCCTTGGCGCGCTTACGGGCCAGCCCGCCGCTGCGCACGCCATCGACGTCATGCACGAGATTGGCGTGGATATCACGGGACATCGGGCCCAGCAACTGAGCCGCGCCATGACCACGCATGCTGACCTCATTCTCGTGATGGACAACGCCCAGCGACAAGACATCCAGCACCTGCACCCGGCCACCACGGGCCGGGTTTTTCGCATCGGTGAGCTTGCCGGGTTCGACGTGCCAGATCCCTATCGCGAGGCTCGTCCGTCCTTCGAAAACGTGCTGCGGTTAATCCAACGCGGCGTGGAAGCCTGGGTGCCGCGTATCCAGGCGCTTCGATAACTGATTCAGCAATGCAGATGAACCAGACTCCCCCTCCAGTTGTTGTCGCTGCGCCTCCGGATGACGAGATTGACCTCGTCCGATACCTTGATGTGCTGCTTGCCAGCCGTTGGCTGATAGCGTCGATTGCAGGCATAGTGCTGGCGCTCGGGGTAGCTTACGCGTTCCTGGCTCGGCCGGTGTATCAGGCCGATATCCTGGTGCAGGTTGAGGACAATCCGAATAGTGCCAATAGTTTGTTGGGAGACGTTTCCAGCCTATTCGACGTCAAGGCCCAGGCCACGGCGGAGATAGAGATCCTTCGCTCTCGAATGGTCGTAAGTAAAGCAGTGGATAACCTGCGTCTTTACATCACGGCAAAGCCGAAATATTTTCCTTTTGTCGGCAGTTGGATCGCCAATCGCGCCAAGGGACTGTCCGAACCAGGGCTGTTTGGCTTCGGTGGCTTCGCATGGGCCAAGGAGTCCATCAACGTTGAACTATTTGACGTGCCGGAGTCCCTTGAGGGTGAAAAATTCACACTGACGGTTCTGAAGGATGGTCGCTACCTTTTGGATCAATCCAGCCTCGATGCTCCGCTGGAGGGGCGTGTGGGGCAGCCCCTGATAGCAGCGCAGAGTGTGGGTAGCTTCTCGCTGATAGTGAGTGATATCAAGGCAAAGCCGGGGATTGTCTTTGACATTGTGCGGAACTCTCAGCTCAAGACGATCGAAAAGCTTCAGGATGACCTCAAGATCGTTGAGAAGGGCAAGCAGAGCGGCATCATCGGTGCCTCGCTCGATGGCACCAACCCGTTGCTTACCGCGAGCATTCTGAACGAAATCGGCCAAGAGTATGTAGCCCAGAATATCAGGCGAAAGGCCGCCGAAGCGGAGAAATCGCTGGCTTTCTTAGGTGACTTGTTGCCCCAACTCAAGAGCGAGCTGGAGCGGGCTGAGATCAAGTACAACGAGATGCGCAATAAGCGCAATACGTTCAACCTCAGCGAAGAAGGCAAAGCATTTCTACAGGAGAGCGTGACCGCCGAATCCGGCCTGTTCGAACTGAAGCAGAAGCGCGCAGAGTTGAAGACGCGCTTTGCGGCTTCCCATCCGGCTGTGCAGGCGGTGGAGCAGCAAATCGCTGCCCTGAGCGCAAAGGTGGCCAGCATGGCTGGTCGGATGAAGAGTTTCCCAAGTGTGGAGCAAGACACACTACGATTGATGCGCGACGTGCAGGTCAATAACGATCTCTATGTTGGCATACTGAACAACATGCAGCAGCTGAAGCTTGTCAAGGCAGGCAAGGTCGGCAATGTGCGCCTGCTCGACAACGCTCGGAATCCCGAGGAGCCCATTAAGCCCAAGAAGGCACTGGTCATAGCGCTGGCAGCTTTTCTCGGCGTACTGATTGGTGTCGTAGCGGCCTTCGTGCGCAACGCGCTGTATGGCGGCATTACGGATTCACAGGACATTGAACAGCACGCAGGTCTGAGCGTCTACGCTACCGTGCCATTGTCGAGCGCTCAGGCCCTCCTCACCGAAGACATCCGCCAGCGCAAGCGCGGCAAATTCTTGCTCGCGGAGCGCAATCCTAATGAGCCTGCGATTGAAAGTCTGCGCAGTCTGCGCACTGCTCTGCAATTTGCCATGCTCGACGCGGACAATAAGCGCGTGTTGCTGACGGGCCCCACGCCGGGCGTCGGCAAGTCATTTATCTCGGCCAACCTGTCCGTGGTAATGGCCTCGGGTGGCAAGCGCGTGCTGCTGATCGATGCCGACATGCGCAAGGGCCATCTGAACCAGTATTTCGGCAAGGGCCGGAACAACGGGCTGGCGGATGTGCTGCTCGGCAAGGTGGGCTTTGACGAGGCAGTACATCGCGAGGTCTTTGAGAACCTGGACTTTCTCAGTACCGGCGGCCTGCCCCCGAATCCCGCTGAGTTGCTGCTAAATGATCGGATGGTGAAGCTTCTGGATGAGTTGGGTCACCACTATGACCTGGTCCTGATAGATACGCCGCCAGTGTTGGCCGTCGCTGATACCGCAATCCTCGCCGCTCGCTGCGGCACGGTGTTTCTGGTGACGCGCTTTGAGAAGACCACCATCGGCGAAGTGACCGAGTCCGCCAAGCAATTGCGCCAGGCTCATGCCGATGTGAACGGCGTGGTGTTCAATGGCCTGGATCCGAATGCGTATCGCTACGGCTATGGATCTAAGTATGGACGGTATCGATATGCGTACTACGGCTACGCATCGGACGCCGCGACGCAGGAGTTGCCGGCAGCAAGCAAGTGAAGGGCACGTGACCAGCTGAGCAACTAGTAGGGGCATAGAGTGCTACGTCGGGGGAATGTACCGACGACTGAGCCGGCATAGAACCCGGCCATATACCAGCCCGCTTAAGGAAGCGGGTGATTTCGCGAGATGGGTAGTAGGCTCAGATCCGTTGGAGCGCGTCTGGCTACCACCTTTCCACCGATCATCCGGCCAGCGGGATCGCTGCAGCAGCGGCGATCCCGCTGGCCGAAGGGATTTTTCCAGTTGCAGGGATAACCCGTCGCCACCTGGCGGCGCGCCCTCACTCGTCTTGCTGACGCTGAAGGGCTGACTGACATTTGAATTGGCAGAAGGAGAGGTCGGATGCAAGAGCCAGCCTTGATTGTTCCTGTTGTTCTTTGTGGTGGCTCCGGAACACGCCTGTGGCCCCTGTCACGCGAGGGTTATCCAAAGCAATTCCTCAAGCTCTTAGGTGACCGCTCGCTACTGCAGGATACGTTGCTGCGTGTACAGGAGATCCCGGGGATTGGCGCACCATTGCTTGTCACCAGTCATGCGCATCGGTTCATGGTGGCGGAACAAGCCCGCGAGATCGGCATCAGCGATGGCGAATTCATGCTGGAACCACATGCCAGGAATACTGCACCTGCCTCGGCTGCTGCTGCTTTACACGCGCTGGCCGCGGGGCAGGATTCGCTGATGCTGGTGCTACCGTCGGACCACCTGATCCGGGACACGTCCGCCTTCGCAAACATCGTGACGCAAGGCGTTGCTGCTGCGCAAGCCGGAGCACTTGTCACTTTTGGTATCGCGCCCACCACGCCCGCTACCGGGTACGGCTATATCAAGGCAGGTGCGCGCCGGACGGAGTCTAGCTTCGAGGTTGCCTGCTTCGAAGAAAAGCCATCTCTCCCGCGCGCGAACCAGTTCCTGGCGGAGGGCGGCTACTTTTGGAACAGCGGTATCTTCCTGTTCCGTGCTTCTGCGTTCCTTGCCGAGCTGGAAGCCTATTCGCCCGAGATCCTGCGCGCGGTCCAGGAGTCCGTCAGCCTCGGCCAAAAAGACCTCGATTTCTTCCGTCTCGATGAAGCCGCATTCGCGCGCTGCCCGAGCAACTCCATCGACTACGCCGTCATGGAGCACACTACGCGCGCGCAGATGGTGCCCTTTGCCACCGAGTGGAGCGACGTTGGCGCATGGGATGCCGTGTGGGAACTCGGCACAAAGCAGGCTGATGGTAACGTCACGATAGGCGACGTCCTGATGCACAACGCCAAGGACTGCCTGGTTCATGCATCGCACCGCCTGGTTGCCGTTGCGGGTTTGGAGGATGTGATGGTGGTGGAGACGCCCGATGCCGTGCTCGTGGTGCACAAGGACCAATGCCAGGACGTCAAGACGATCGTGGATATCGTGCGCAAGCAAGGCCGCAGCGAAGCCGCAGACCATCGGAAGATCTACCGTCCGTGGGGCAGCTACGACTCCGTTGACGAAGGCCAGCGCTATCAGGTCAAGCGGATTACGGTCAAGCCGGGTGCCAAGCTCTCCATGCAAATGCACTATCACCGCGCGGAGCACTGGATCGTAGTAAAGGGGACCGCCCGCGTGACCTGTGGCAACGACACCTTCCTACTCAGCGAGAACCAGTCCAGCTATATCCCGCTCGGTACGGTCCACCGACTGGAGAACCCGGGCAGCGTCCCCTTGGAACTGATCGAAGTCCAGAGTGGAAGCTATTTGGGCGAGGACGACATCGTCCGCTTTGACGACGCATACGGTCGCGCTCCCGCCACCGGAGATAAGATTGCCTGACCGTCCTGGTACCGGAAATATACAGACGCGTGAAGTCGAGTTGATTAGAGCTATGGGCGGCACGTCTTGAAAATCATTGCCCTATTTACCGATCAACACAGATGCATCTGGATTCGCGATATCCAATTAGATCTCTTGTACTAATGGCGTCTTAATATATGCAGTCACGCACGGCAAAATTAAGGAGCGGTTGCAAATGACCGGATCGAGCAGATCTATCCAAACGGAAACGCCCGTCCTAAAGCCGGACGTTGCAATAATTCTTGTCAACTACAAAAATGCAAAGGATACGTTGCGATGTATCGGTTCGATTAGCCGAATGTCGTATGGTAAACACATGGTTGTGGTCGTCGACAACGCATCCAATGATGGTTCGTATGAGCTGATAAAAGAGTCAACGGTGCCAGTCACTATATTGAGATCAGACCAGAATGTTGGATTTGCGGCGGCATGTAATTTGGCGATAGATTTCTTGAAGTCGCAAGCGCCATCATATGTTTGGCTTCTGAACAATGACACCGTAGTCGATGAACACGCTCTGGCGCATTTGGTCGCGAAGGCGGAGAGCGGCACACATATCGGCGCCGTTGGCTCAAAGATTCTAGATCTTTCCAATACTTCCCGGGTGCTGTGCGTTGGTGGTGGGCTAATTAGTTGTCTGACCGGCGTATCCCAGCATGTAACAGCGTATGCGAAGGATTTAAGCCTGGACTATATCTGCGGCGCGAGCTTGTTGATTCGCTGGAGGGCTATAGTAAGCGTAGGCCCACTTCGAGAAGACTATTTTCTTTATTGGGAGGATGCGGACTACTGTGCTCGCCTTGCTCGAAGTAACTGGGCCCTTGCCCTGGCGGAGGAATCTGTTGTCTATCACGCGGAGTCAACAACCGTTGGAAAAAAAAGCACTCGGTTTGATTACTTCTTCTCGCGAGCTTCAGTGATTTTCGTGCGCGAGCATTTCAAGTACCACTGGCCGGTGCCTTTATTGATTTCTCTAGGAGGCCGACTAGTTCGGCGCTTATTCACCAAGAATCTCGCTGGTGCACGAGCAATACTGAAGGGTACGCTGCACGGAGTAGCTGGAAAGCTCCAACGACCCAGCTAAGGCGGACATGCATAGCTATCAAACCTTAATTACCGGCCAGCACGCTGCGCCGCGGGGGGCGATCGTCGCGATGTTAGCACTTCTAACCGCAATCGCCGCGCAAGAATGGCCAGCATTGGGCGTTGTATGCCTCTGCATAGTTGCGTACTCGCTACTCAACAGCGCAAAGAGGAATATTGCGGGGCCGATGTTTGTTCTGCTTATCGTGTTCTCACTATATGTGCTACCCCGGGCTAGTTTGGTTTTGCTGGGTGTTATGCATACGTTTTCTGGCTTCCAAATTAGTCATAATAACAATGAATGGCTAATCGGGATAGTAATGTTTGTCTACGCATTGCTGTTCGGTAACAGTCTCAGTGGGGCAAACAAAAGGCAGCTTACCGCGCCGCCGCCAGCTACAAAAATCACGAAAATTGCATCATGGGTGATGTTGGGTCTCTCACTAATTTTCTTCATCGGATATCTAAATTCGATTGGCGGATTGCAGGGACTTATTCTTAACTACAGCGCGGACACATACTTTACTGCTACGCAAGATGAAGTCGGTTCGGCGAGTAAGAATGCGTCGATATATTTTCTGATTTCAGGATTTTCAATGCTAAGCGCCTCGTCCTTTTCATCAAAAGAAAGAGGGTGGGGTGGTCTACGTTACGCGATATTGTCACTAAGTGCATTAATAGTTGCGATCGCCTTTATCAAGAGGGAATATGCATTTGATATATTGCTTAGTACTATCGTAACTTTGGTTGTGAGTAGAAGGGTTTCAAGTTTAAAGCCGTTGGTTATGATTGGTTCATGCGCAGCGATAACACTTTTCCTGCTATTTGTCGTCAGATCAGGGTTGAATATCAGTGATATATCGACGGCACCATCCGGTATTCTCGACACGGCTGAGTTTTGGGTTTTTGATCAGATCGTAAACGTATTTCAAAATGGCGATAGGTTAATCCCCGCTGATTATGGGTGGCGCCATTTACTGGCCTTGATCTCACCATTTATACCGTTCGACTACTACAAGCCTTTGGACCATATCCTCGTCGAGCGCTCCATTGGCATTACCGGTTGGGGGATTCCGCCTACGATTTTCGGATATGCGTTAATCGTGGCTGATTGGCCAGGTTTGATACCCTATGGCTTGTTCTTGGGACTAACCCTTGGGATCGTTGACCGTTGGCTGAAGCGCAGTATGCGGAAACACTGGATCTATATGAGTGCATATATGTTCTTTGTCATGTACTGCTGGTTTTTGTTTCGAAACGGCGACCCAGTACTAGCTGTTTTCTACACAAACAGGTATCTCCTGCTTGTGCTTCCAGTAGCGCTGGCAGAGTATGTCCTGTCAAAAAGACGATACCGCTACTCTGGTTTCCGTAGGGCGTGGAGTCAGCGATGATTCACAGCTTGAAACGCTCCTTTAGCGAAGCATTATTATCCAATGTGGCCATCATGGGCCTCAACTTTCTCAGCGTTGCATTGACCTCCGCGTCTGCGGGCTTAGAATCCCGTGGTGCAGTCACGGCACTGCTTGGTTATCCGCCATTGTTAGCATCGATATGCTGTGTAGGTCTCCACGCATCTTTTGCATATTTAGCGCAAAGTATCCCAGAGGATGCAGAGGACTATTTCAAATGTCTTTTATTGAGCTCCGTCGGGATGCTCGTGGTTGCTGTTGTTGCCAGCATAGCTATCTCACCATATTTAGCAGGTAAGCTAGCTCTAGACGTCGCGACTGTTAGAAATATAACGATTCTGCTTACGTTGTGCACACTGGTATCCGCCATCTTTTCTGGCGCATGTCAGACCAATCTAACTTTTTCAAAATTCAATATAGCAAGAATACTAGCGCCGGCTTGCACGATACTGCTCGTTGCGTTAGTAGCAGTTACTGGACAGAAGTCCCCATTGCCGTATCTGATTTGTTACGCTGCGGGATTCGGAGCTAGTGCCATATACGCTTTGTTTGTATGCGGAAAGGTTTATAAGTTGACTGGCTCCGTATCCAAAAGGTCGCTTCGAACTCTGAGCGCGCTTGGCATACGCTTTTGGATAAGTGATGTGCTTAATGTTCTCGTGTGGCAGGTAGACAAAATTGTGATGATCGCTCTAGCCCTACCCTTAAAGGATCTGGGCATCTATACAATTGTTTCTGCTATCTCCCGGGGTATCGGGCAGATTCCGATATCAATGGCGCAGGCATTATTGGCAAAAGCCATGGGGAGTACCAAGGCCGCTGTCGCCGAGAAGACTTCTGCTAGTGTACGTATTATCTTGATATTCACCGCTCTGGTTGCCTTTAGCGCGACTTTAGGGGCTATGGCGGTGTCAATCTTTAACCAGGGTGACATATTAAAGTTCTCCATTGTGTTGGGAGTTCTATCTGTTGACGCCTGTGTTGCAGGCGGTAGTGCACTCATTTCGCAAGCTTTCAGTGCGATCGGCGAGCCGCAACGGGGAGCTATCCGCCAGTTGGTCGGTGCGGTCTGCGCGACGATCTTTACTTATCTATTCGGCGGTATCTGGGGTGTATACGGCGTCGCCATGGGACTGCTCTTGGCGTCTTTTATAAAACTCGCGGTGGCGTTCTGGCTATTTCTAAGTACTTTCAGAGTACGCGGCAGAGATTTACTGCCTGCAAGGAACGATTTGGATTCCATAGTCGGAGCAGTAAAGATGAGGCTAGCAAAATGAATAATCTGAAAACTAAGCTTTTGGATTTGCTGTTGGTGATACCCCCAGGTTCGGAAATTGTCTATCTGGACTATCCAGTATATAGCAATATCGGGGACTTGTTGATTTTTGAGGGGGCCGAAAGATTTTTCTCAGATAACGATATCAATATCGTTGAGAGATTTAGCTTGAAAGAGGCGTCGGCATTGTCTCGTCGGCGGATAGGGGACAGGGTGCTCGTGCTGCAGGGAGGGGGTAATTTTGGCGACCTTTATCCATGGCATCAAGCATTTAGAGAGCATGTTGTAAGAAGCTTTCCTGGTAACAGAGTTGTACTTCTTCCCCAGACAATACACTTTTCAAATGACCGTGAGGCGAAGCGCGCCGGGAAAGTATTTAGAGAGCACCGCGATTTACATATCTTCGTGCGTGATGAACGAAGTCAAGCTTTTGCGAGCACTGAACTGTCACATAACCGGGAAAATGTCCGTTTGATGCCAGATATGGCCCACTGGTTATACGGCCATATTCGTTCCTCAGTTGTGGCAGAGAATGCAGCCAGAGGAACGTTGTGGTTGATGCGCGGAGATAAGGAAAGATTAGGCGAATCCAACAGTTTGGAAGGATTCCACCCAGAGTACGACTTCATAGGTGACTGGAGAGACATACGCTCGCCTTCAAACGTCCTCATGGAGCACGTCATGGCAAAGTATCATCGGGCGGCAGGAGTGATGCCGTTCCGACCCTTCAAGCCGTGGAAGACATATATTCCGTTCGTTAGATCACAGATCGATGCCAGTGTTGATTTTTTTTCGAAATTCGAGAGGATTGTTACGTCCCGATTGCACGGTCATATACTAGGGGCGCTGTTAGATAAACACATAACCCTTTTCGATAATTCGTATGGCAAGAATCGCGGCTACTACGACTGCTGGACGAAATCGGTGCGCAATGTCACCTTCGCGGAATAGGAAGTGAGACATGAAGAAAAACGCATTTGTTTTACTCTGGGCAGAGATTTCGGCCGAAGAGTGGGAGCGAAAGTATTATGCTGGAGACGTGCCGGACGTTTCTCCTTACGGTTATCACTATTTAAGAGATTTTGGTTACAAAGTGGTTTTCTCAAGAAAAAAGGATGCAGAAAGCCGCGTAGCGTTCATTGTTAGAAAAATTATTTCGAAATTTCTCGGCGCTGACTTGGTCCATGCCTGGCGGCATTTCACTGATCTATGCTGTGCAGATGTAATACTTACTCATACGGATAGAGAATCGTTCGCCATATTAATTTTGAAGGCGCTTTTCCCCGGGCGCATAAGGGGAAGGACAATTTGTCAGATCATCTGGACGGCAGACCGCTTAAATGGAAGTAAGGGTATCAAAGCGAAACTTGCTGGGCTACTTCTCGGCAAAGCCGATCTGGTGACGACTCTTTCGTCTATTAATGCGCAATGGATAAAAGCAGTTAATCGATGGGCTAATGTCGAGATGGTTCATTTTGGTATATCCAGCGACAGCTTTACACGGCAGCACGCCGGCAGTCAGAATAATGGGGATACGTTAAATATTTTAGCCATCGGAAATGACGAGCATCGAGATTGGGTTACGTTCGCAAGCGCTTTGAATGACTTCAATGACGTTTCAGTTAAAATTCTCAGCAAAACATTTCAGCGAACTGTTCAGTCATTTCCTGACACGTGGTCAGTGGAAAGCGCATCGTCGCTAAGACAAGTCAAGGAAGCGTATAAATGGGCCGACGTAGTGGTGGTTCCTCTTAAGAAAAACATGCACGCATCGGGAATTACCTGCGTTTTGGAGGCGACGTTCCTGGGCGTTCCGGTGATCGCGGCTGATGCGGGTGGACTGACTGACTATTTCGGCGCAGATGAGGTTTTGTACTACTCCGTGGGTGATCATCAATCGTTGCGTAGACGATTGGTGGAGATGGCGAAAGACTCGAATACTCGGCTCCGTTATTGTCGTGCCGCTCAGCTTCGAGCGGCATCGAAGGATCTCACATCGAAGAACTATATCCGCCAGCAGATTGCGCTTCTGAACGCGACTGCCGTCCAAAAATAGAATGAAGATCGTTCATATTTGTGAGACGCTAAAGGGCGGGATTGAGTCGTACCTTGCGGAACTCGTACCGTTTCAGGTGGAGCGATATGGAAGCGAAAATGTTCATCTCATTGTCCCACGAGAAGGTTTGAGTGGCGCAGATGAGGCAATGTTTAGCGCAACGACATGGAGATTTGAGAGAAACGGTCGTTCGCCAAGGGCATTTCTGGAATTCGCAAAGTTTATCGTGTCGGTGGTAGACAAGGAAGCGCCGGATATTGTTCATTTGCACAGCACGTTCGCCGGTGCTTTTGGCCGGCTTACTCTATTAGCGTTCGGGAGACGTAAGCCGATCATTTATTGCCCACATGGATGGTCATTCGCCAGAAAAGGCGTGCTGCCGATAAATTGGTTATGGCGCGCAATAGAGAGAATACTAGCCCGTGCCTGTCAGCGAATCGTATGTATTTCAAAGCATGAATACAATCTTGCGCTAAACGCAGGCATACCAGTATCCAAATTGGAGCTAATTTCTAGCGGAGTATCGGACATATCAAATAATGTGGGCAGTCCGTTTAGTGTTGGTGAACCAGAGGGTAGCGCTGTCCGCTTGCTGTATGTGGGTAGGCTTGACTATCAGAAGGGCATCGATTTGCTGTTCGATGCACTGGGTTCTGTGCAACGGGATGATATCGAGTTGACAATTATCGGCGAGCCGGTACTAAGCTCGCGATGGTGGGATAACGTTCGGTCGAAAGCACCGAAAAATGTGGTTATGACCGGGTGGAAAGAACGTGCGGAGCTTGATCATTATTACGGGCACGCTCACGCCTTGGTGATGCCGTCGCGCTGGGAAGGCTTTGGATTAGTGGCCGTTGAAGCCTTACGATCAGGTACACCTGTACTTTGCAATACTGCGGGCGCATTGCCTGATATCGTGGAAGATGGCGTTAGTGGATACCATATTAACTTTGAAAATATCAGGGAAACCATTAGTTTTTTTTCCAGGATGACGGTTGACGAGTTGATCGCAATGAGAAAGGACGCGAGAGATAAATATATCCGTGAGTTCACCTCAACAAGGATGAACGAACGAACCTTGGCGATGTATCAAAGCGTCAGTGAACAACTAGAGGACCGGAATTAACGCTCGCAGGTATTTTGAGCACAGAGGTTTTACAATGATCGACTTAGAATTCATAGTTGGACACGATCCTGCGGTAGACCGGGATGGGGTGGGAGATTACTCAGAAAAGGTGGCGGAGGCATTGAGCGGCAAGATGCGAATGGATAGTTCATTCGTATTTCGACATCTTAGATTTAAGCCTCGTGGTTTGAGCGAATGGCTGCGTATTTTCGGCTTCTTCAAGCCGGGAAAGATCATACATATTCAATACCCAGTCGAGGGCTGGGGGAGATCCATAATGCCTGGACTCCTTCCCGCCATCGCTCGCGTCCTGTGTCCGTCGACGAGGCTCGTAGTGACGTTGCATGAATGGAGAAGCATGCATTTCCTTCGGCGAATGAGCATTACGTTTGTGGCCCTGCTCGCGGATGCCTTAGTTTTCGCTTCCGCGCGGGAGCGGGAAGCATTCTCTTGCTCGAAGGTAGCTGCGTTCGCCCGGCGCGGGCAACTGCGAGAGTTCATTCCGATCGCGGTGAACGTGGACATTCCTGTCGTGCAGGCTGACGATATCGTGGCCGCGAGGAAGGAAGTGCTAAGACGGGAATTGTCGAGTACCGTGAAAGGAAATGATGGTGGGAGGCCCGATGAAATTTTGCTGGGCTATTTCGGTTTTATCTACGAGTGGAAACAACCGGAGAAGATGTTAACGGTTCTCTCCGAGTTAACTCGCGCAGGCTATGATGCGAGATTGCTGATGTGCGGGGATTTCCCCGCTGATCACGTAATTGCACGGAATCAATTCGTACAGAAGATCTCATCGATGGGATTGTCTGACAGAGTGGAACTCTATGGATATATCGACGATACGGATAGCCTGGCGCTGAATTTGCTTGCATGCGATTTCGTCATCCAGCTATTTTCGGACGGCTTGTCTGCCCGGAGAGGTAGCTTTTGGTACGCCCTTGAGCTTGGTGCGAGCATCGTTTCTACGTTTCCCAACGACGTTAGCGAGTTCTCCGAACTCGGCATTTCTTTCAATCCGTTGACGGATAAGAATATTATCCTGGTAAGGGCTGACGAATCTCCCGAGGCAATAGCGAGGGAATTGATTGGACGATGGAGGCCATGGAATCCGCAAGCGAGGAGAAATGTTGCGCCAAAGTGGAGCGATATTGCTTCAGCGCATCTTGCCTGCTACACAAAATTGGCGCCGACGTTTGAGGGAGATCATGAAGGCAAGATTGTTGGATCGAACGTCAGCGTAAGCTCGAGCCGAAAATACAACACCGCCGATGAATAAGACCCGCAAAGCGCCCCCTCGGCGTAGGAGAGCTCTGAGCTTACTAGCGCGAACCTTTGCGCTTCCATGGCTTGGTCTACAGCGCCGGCCCATGGTTGCTTATCTACTTTCGGGCGCCAGTGCTCAGCAAACAGCTGGCCCGATGTCGATCTCGTTGGACATCATTGGGGCGAAAGGGGACGGGTTAGCGGACGATACCGAGTATCTCGTTGGGGCATTGAAATCTAACCGCCAGGTTAAAGCAGGGAAGAACAAGATATATCGCATTCGGCCAATTGTAATTCACGATGCGACGGCTTTGACGTTTGACCTGAACGGGTCAACCCTTTTAATAGATAGGGCTACCCCGATGGGCCCGTCACCTTCTGGACTTTCGTTTAAATCGTCATCTGGTTTGGGTGACTGTTCCAATATTCGTATTTTAAACGGTAGAATTTCCTACAAGAATAAGCCGACAATGCGAGTGGATAATAATTTTGCAATATATGCCGAGGGTGTTCGGGGGTTTCGGATTTCAGATTTTGAAATCGACGGTAGCTGGTCCGCTGGAATTTGGGTTCATAAATCGGAGGACATTTCAATTAAGGATAGCTATGTGCATGGCACGATGGCCGATGGCATCACCTGCCAAGGTTGCGGTGAGAATGTCTCGATTTCATCGAATCGCATAGTCTCTTCAGGAGATGATGCTATTGCGGTTACTTGGTTCACGGGAAATGATCCGTCGTATGTTGGCAACACGATGGGTATAAAGCTCACATCTAACGTTAAGATTTTGGGGAATGAATGTACTGATAGTGCGGCGAGGGGAATTTTTTTGGGCGGGGTGAAGAATGGTGAGGTTGCTTATAATCAGATTTCCAGGTCAAACGCGATTGGTATATTGTTGGCGAGGGATACCGTTAATCATGATTCTGAGTTTTTTTATAAGCATGGTGTTAATAATTCTAATGCCTCAATAGACATTCACGACAATGTGCTTGTCCGATGCGCGATTGCATCGGACAGCTTGTACGCAGAAGTTGGGGGAATTTGGGTTTCCGAAAGAAATGTAGGTATTGCTATTAGAGATAATATCATCTTCAAGTGTAATAGTGTGCATATATATTTTGCTGGAAATGGCAAGATTTCAGGAAATAGAAGCTATTTCCCTCAGTGGGTTGGTGGGGGGCGTGTCAAGCGGGAAAGAATGATAGGTCGGGGCACGCATATCATGACGGGCGCTAACTCGGTCAGCCGCAAACTAAGTTATGGTGATGTGATAGAGAATATCCTTGTGGGCGACTCATATTATGCAATATGGATCGGAAGCGGCAGTGACACACATCAGTGGCGCGTGGGAGGGAACAAAATATTCGTTTCTCCAGATTATGACGAAAGACAGGTCTGGGCAAGACTGGGGGAGCGGCGTTCCCGGCTAGATCGCTTGATAAAAGTTGAGCCGCGTGCAAAGGTGCAGATTGATGAGAACGGTATTTTTGACATCGGAAACGCTCCTTCGTCACCCATTAAATGAGTTTGCTAATCTGTTCCGCAACGATGAGTCGATCGACTTAATTGGCAAAAAAGTCGAGGCGGAACTACTGCGCGAGCGCGTTGAGCGCGACTTAGTTTCTGCAGAAACGAATCATCGGCGGTACTTGCAGGAACTGCTTTGGAAACGCCTTAGGCGATGGTGCCCATAGCCGCGTGTCAGATCCACGGCAGCGATTTCAGGACATACGCATATGCGAGCTGCAGGTTGTGTTGGCAATTATTTCTATGATATGACGGCGGACGTAGAAGTAATATGCCCTTAACAGAAGGCTTGAGCTTCCTTCAGAGGCAGTCCAAGCATGTCTTTGCTAGCGAGTATCGGCGGTACGCAAATCGGCCAGGAGATAGAGATATCGCGGTCATTCCACAGCAATGAACGCTCATGCTCCGGATACCAATAATCGGTGGTTTTATAAAGAAAATCTGCCGACTCGGACAACACGACGAAGCCATGCGCGAAGCCCTCGGGTACCCAAAGCTGTCGCTTGTTCTCCGCCGACAGCGTTACACCTACCCACTTACCAAAGTTCGGTGAGTTGCGACGCAGGTCCACAGCTACATCGAAGACTTCCCCGGTCACGACGCGGACAAGCTTGCCCTGAGGGTGCTCAATTTGATAATGCAGTCCGCGCAACACATTGCACACCGAGCGCGAATGATTATCCTGTACGAATTCACGCTTGAGCCCAGTCGCAGCCTCGAAGGACTTTCGATTGAAGCTCTCAAGGAAGATTCCGCGGTCGTCGCCAAATACCTTGGGCTCGATAATCAGAACCTCGGGTAGGGCGGTGGGAGTAACATGCATGCTCATTTGATGGCTTCTGAAATGATTTGCGTCAGGTATTTGCCGTAGCCGTTCTTCGACAGCGGTCTGGCGAGTCGAGCCACCTGATCGGCATCGATCCACTTGTTGCGGTATGCGATCTCTTCAGGGCACGCAACCACCAGCCCCTGCCGGTTTTGCAGCGTGGCGATGAAACTAGCCGCTTCTAGCAGCGAGTCATGGGTGCCGGTATCCAGCCAAGCGTAGCCGCGACCCATGATCTCAACGTCAAGCTGCGCCATGCTGAGATAGCACCTATTGACGTCGGTGATTTCCAGTTCACCGCGCGCCGATGGCTTGATGTCAGCCGCGATGTCGCACACCTGGTTGTCGTAGAAATACAGGCCGGTGACGGCATAGTGGGAGCGCGGGTGTACTGGTTTTTCCTCGAGCGAGAGCGCGCGGAAATCTTTGTCGAACTCCACCACGCCGTAGCGCTCGGGATCGTGCACGTGATAGGCGAATACGGTGGCTCCTTCCCCCTGAGCGGAGGCGTGTTGGAGCTGGCGCACCAAGTCGTGGCCATGGAAGATGTTGTCGCCTAGTATCAGTGTCGACGGGGCGTTTCCAATGAAGTCGCGCCCGATCAAGAACGCCTGTGCTAGTCCATCCGGCGACGGTTGAACAGCGTATTGCAGGTTAATTCCCCACTTGCTGCCGTCGCCAAGCATGTCGACGAAGCGCGGAGTGTCTTCGGGCGTGGAAATGATCAGGATGTTACGGATCCCTGCCAGCATCAGCGTGGACAGCGGGTAGTAGATCATCGGCTTGTCGTACACGGGCAGCAGCTGCTTGGACACCGAGCGAGTGATCGGATAAAGCCGAGTGCAGGACCCGCCGGCGAGAATAATACCTTTGCGCATGGTGCGAATACTCACAAGAGGATCTGGTCCAGCAGCAGTCGAATACCTTGTTGCCAGTCCGGGAGATGGATGCAGAAGGTCTCGCGCAGCTTGCTGGTATTTAGCCGTGAATTGGCCGGACGTGGCGCGGGCAAGGGGTATGCGGTAGTCGGAATCGCTTCGATGTGCTCCCGGTCCACCTGCAGCGGAACACCCCGAGCTGCTGCCATGCGTAGCACCTCAGTGGCGTAGCCGTGCCAGGTTGTCTCGCCAGCGGCCGCCAAGTGGTAGACGCCGACGTCAAACGCGGCTGGCCTACCATATAGCCAGTGGCGCGCGACAATCTGGGCAGTTACGTCGGCTATCAGCGAGGCAGTTGTGGGCGCACCGAACTGATCATCGATTACGCGCAAGCTATCGCGCTCGCAGCCGAGCTTGAGCATGGTCTTGGCGAAGTTGCTACCGTGCGCGCCGGCCACCCAGCAGGTGCGCAGCACTAAGGCCTGCGCGCCGGACGCGGCGATGGCTTGCTCGCCGGCAAGTTTGCTCTTGCCGTAGACGGATTGCGGATTGACCTTGTCAGTCTCCAAATAGCAGCCGTCCTTGCGGCCGTCGAATACGTAGTCGGTGGAGTAATGCACTAGCAAGCTGCCCAGCGTCTTGGCTTCCTCGGCCAGGACGCCCGGCGCGACACTGTTGATGGCGTAGGCTGCCTCGATGTCGGTCTCGGCCTTGTCCACGGAGGTGTAGGCGGCGGAATTGAAGATCACGTCCGGGCAAAGCTCGCGCACGATGCGCCGCACTTCGTCCGGTCGTGAAAGGTCGCAGCCGGCGCGTTCGAGTGCTACCACGCGACCCAGCGGCGCCAAGCTGCGGCGTAGTTCGAAACCCACCTGACCGTTGCTTCCAGTTACAAGGAGCGTCGGGATTGAGGGGGCCTTATGCCGCATATTGCTTTGCCACCCAGTTGCGATATTCACCTGACATCACATCCTGTACCCAGCCTTGGTTATCCAAGTACCACTGCACAGTCTTGCGTAGGCCGGTCTCGAAGGTCTCAGCCGGCTTCCAGTCGAGTTCGCGCTCGAGTTTACGCGCATCGATGGCGTAGCGCCGGTCATGGCCGGGACGGTCCTTGACGAAGGTGATCTGGTTGCGATATGAACCAGCAGCCTTCGGACGCAACTCATCGAGCAGGTCGCACAGCGTGTGTACGACGTCGAGGTTGGTCTTCTCGTTCCAGCCGCCCACGTTGTAGGTCTCCCCCGGGTGGCCGTGTGCAAGCACCTCGCGAATGGCGGCACAGTGGTCGCCCACGTACAGCCAGTCGCGCACGTTCAGTCCATCACCGTACACGGGAAGCGGTTTGCCGCCTAGCGCGTTGGAGATCATCAGTGGAATCAGTTTCTCGGGGAAGTGATAAGGGCCATAGTTGTTCGAGCAGTTCGTGGTCAGCACCGGCAGCTCATAGGTATGGTGGTAGGCGCGCACGAGATGGTCGGATGCCGCTTTGGAGGCCGAATACGGGCTGTTAGGCGCATACGCGGTGGATTCTGAGAATTGCCGATCAGTGGGGCCGAGCGAACCAAACACCTCGTCGGTGGACACGTGGAGGAAGCGGAAGGTCGCTCGGGCGGTGTCGTCGAGGCCGCCCCAGTAAGCGCGTACTGCCTCCAGCAAGGTGAAGGTGCCGACGATATTGGTCTGGATAAACTCGGCGGGGCCGCTGATTGAGCGATCGACGTGACTTTCAGCTGCGAAATGCACTACAGCGCGCGGGTTGTAGGTGGTTAGCAGGCGGTTCAGCGAGGCACGGTCGCAAATATCCGTCTGCGAAAAAACGTGACGGCTCTCGCCGTCAAGGCAGGCGAGCGTCTTGAGATTGCCGGCGTACGTGAGCTTGTCGACGTTGACTACTCCGTCGGCGTTGGCATTGGCCAGCCAGTTCAGAACGAAGTTGGCTCCGATGAAGCCCGCACCGCCCGTAACGAATATACAGTTGCGCATAGATGAATATGAGGAAAGGGGTAGGTGTACACGGTCATGGATGCGCCCGCAGCCAGAAGCGGGGTGCTACTTCTGCCACCTGCGAAGATCAGTCTTTCTGGGCTAGGTCCGGCGATAATTTCCGACCTTGGCGGACCCGTCCCCTCGGCCTTCGGCGGCAGAGGCAACGAAGGCCGCCTTCCCCGCCAATGCTGTAATACGCAAGACCTAGCTGGCTGAGTTCCGCCGGCCCGTAAAGATCGTTGCCGGACTTTGCCAGGCATGTGCCACTGACCAGGCGTACGTAGCCACCACCGATGAGGGTGTTCTTCATGAGCGCAATTCAAGGGATGTGGAGACGGATATAAATCGCCTGCGTCGTTCACGAATCTGTTGACCAGCGAGAGCAGGGCAATGGCGCGTATTGCTGCCGTCACGTCTGTGAGCAAGTATGGAAAGAAGAACTGGATGATTCGTCCAGGCCGCCTAGTAGAGCAACGCTAGAAAGCGTGATCGCGGCCCGATGCCGGGAGAACGCCAGGCAGGTGTACGCGCGCAGGTGCATCAGCTTGTCGCCAAACTCTCGATTGAGCGCCTGCGCTTTACCCGGGATACCGCCCACCACGAGCATGGTCAGGAAGAACACGAGAGAGCCGCTGCGAGACATAACGTGCCCGGGGCGTGACCAGTGCCGTACCATCATGGCTCCGCTGCGACAGATCAATACGCATTCCGCCCCGTCCACCCCTTGAACGCCGTCCAGAAAATAATCCTCAGATCCATCCAGAACGACCAGTTCCGGATATAGAAGATGTCGTGCTCCACCCGCTTGGCCATCTTATCAAGCGTGTCCGTTTCGCCGCGATAGCCGTTAATTTGGGCCCAACCCGTGATGCCAGGCTTGACGCGGTGGCGCAGCATGTAGAAGTCCAACTGCTCCTTGTACATATTGTTATGCGCCATGGCGTGCGGCCTGGGGCCTACCACGCTCATTTCGCCCTTGAGCACATTGATGAACTGCGGCAGTTCGTCCAGGCTGGTGCGGCGCAGGAAAGCGCCAATCGGCGTGATCCGGCTATCGCCTTTGGTGGCTTGTGTGACGGTGCCATGCTCGGCATGGACCTTCATGCTGCGAAACTTGTAGACGTGGATCACGCGGCCGTCCATGCCGAGGCGCTCCTGCTTGAAGAAGACGGGGCCCGGGGAGTCGCGCTTGATCAGGATGCCAATGATCAGGAACAGCGGCGACAGGGCGATGAGCACGAGGGCGGAAAAGGTGCGGTCGAAGATGGCCTTGATGGTGCCGCGCACGCCGAGTGCGGGCGGTCTGTTCATTTCCACCGCGGGCATGCCGAGGAAGTTGCCGACGTTGTGATTGAGCAGGTCGAAGTCGAGCACGCTCGGCATCCACTTGATGTCAATGAAGTCATTGCGCAGGGAGAAGGTGATCTCCTGCATCAGGCGAAACTCGCTCATCGGCAGGGTGAGCCAGATCTCATCGACCCCATGATCGCGCGCGAACTGGGCGATTTGGGCGCTATCGGTGATGCGCCGGCGTCCTTCTGGCGTGGGCTCGCCCTCGGGAGCGTAGATGCCGCTGATCTTGAATCCGGTGGCGTGGCTGGCGGTCGCGCGGCGATACATCTCCTGCCCGGTACGGCCAAAGCCAACGATAAGCACGCGCTTGCTGTTGGCGCCTGCAACGCGCAACAGGCTGAGCACGACGCGGCTGGCCACGCGCAGGCCCAGCAGGCCGGCCAGCGAGAAGGCGTACCAGTACATCATCCACAAGCGGGAGAGGGAGTCGGACTGGTGCAGCAGGTAGCTCAGCAGAATGCTGATCAGCCAGACCAGGCTCCACGCCGACAGCAGGCGCGTGGCGAGCGAGAACAGGCTGCGGCCGCGCCATGAGCTGTAGAGGTCGAACCCCGGCAATACGATGAAGGCGATCGCGCAGCCGAAATACTGGACGAACAAGTGGATCGGGGCTTGCGCGCTGGCAAAGCGCGCTTCGCTGGCCAGTATTGCCGCAAGCCAGATGGCGCCGGCGTCGAGCAGGCGAACCATCAGCGCGAGCTGATCGTGATGCCTGGCAAACATATCGCGATAGACACCCATGGCTTCCCCCGAAGCGTTGGCGTAATGGGCGCTCAAGCGAGTGCCCATCCCTTTTTTTCTCCTCCGAACTTGCAGGCCACGCACAGTGGCGGCCAGGCTCGTCTTTGGCATGCATCGTGGTTGTGCATGCTCTTGGCGCAGACAAAGCAGAGTCGTGCGGGACTGCTTTGCAGCAGTCGGTTTCATGGCGTGGCTGCGGTCAGCTGGTGACCGGCCACTGGCCGCATCCTTGAGGGCCGTCCCTGGAACTGCAACGCTCTCTTCCTGCCGGCGCGCTGGCGGCGCCGGTGTGCTTCTTCTTTCTGGTGCGAATAGTGCGGTGCAGCGTGACCCGTCGGTACCCTGCGTAAGAAGGGAAAGTGTGGCGATGCTTGTGTGGCACCTTTGCTTCGCGCCAGTCGGTTTTTGAGACGCATGGTCAAGTGCGAGAGACCGCCGAAGCTAGAGTCTTGCGTCGGCATTGCGCGCAACGCGGTAGTGCCGATCTCAAGCCGGTGTCACGGCAATTCTTCCGCAGGATGCAGCAGACATGAAAGGGAACGCTTTTACCCGCGATGAGCTGGACGCCTATTTTTCGTCCTTCGTAGGGATGGAGGGAGGCAACCCTGCAGCAGCGGTCTGGATTTGCGATCATGTGCCCACCACGGTGGGCTTGCCGCTGGCGGCGCCGCTGGCTCCGCAGCGATTGCCGAACGCCTGGGACGCGCACTTTCGAGTCGCTCACGCACGCGATATGGCAAGGTGGCAAACGCACCAGCGCATCGCGCGCATCATGTCGGCCGCCTGGGAAATGGTGTTGTTCGGCCGGCGCGATAACTGTAGCTCGCAGCGCTATCTGGCCGAGTATCTCTACCGTGCGCGCGGTTGGGAATTCAAGCTGAGCCTGTTTCCGCTGCCAATCCGCGCGGACAACGGGCTGCCCTGGAAGCGGCTGTATGGCGCGCAGCCCGAGCTCAACCCGAAGGTCAATTACCTGTCACTGTGCCGCAACGGCGGGCGCTTTCGCTTCATCAGGGCATTGCGCCGGCGCCAGCGCCCCAAGGTGGTGATCTGCCTGGGCGAGCGTCACGAGGATGACTACCTGCATGCGTTTGGCATGCGCGGCCGGCCGTACACGGAGCATATGCTGAAGCCGGCCGACCAGGCGCGGCTACTGCGGGTCTACCAGGACCAGGGCACGCACCTGATTATCTGTCCCGCGGTGGCCGGCGCTGCCGGCCTGGCGTCGGACGTCCTGCTCAATGCGATGGGGCACTTCATCAGTCAGTGGCTGACGATCGCCGATTTCCAGATGCGTCCGGAAGTGCCCGAGCGACATCGGCAGGCAGAGTCAGAAGCCGCGGTGTGACACCGTCTGGCCACAGCGGCCGTGCTGCCATCACGCGGCATGACGCTGTATCCATTGCTGATAATCCTTGCCCTGGACGGCGTTCGCGGCTTGCCAGAAGGCGCGGTTGTCGGCGTCGGTGGCGTAGGCTCGCAGGTCGCGCGGTGACATGCCGAGGGTGCGGCGGAATGCGCGCGTAAAGTCGGACGGGCTGTTGAAGCCCAGCCCGTAGGCGATGTCGTTGACAGCCAGGTGAGGGTAGCGCACCAGCTCCCGCGCGGCAGCGCGCAGCCGGCTCTTGCGGATATAGGCTTGCACGCCGCCTTCGGGTTCGAACAAGCGGTAAAGGGTGGCTCGCGAGATTTCCAGCTTTGCCAGCAGCCGCGCGGGTGACAGTCCGGCCTGTCCGGGATCGGCGTCGATCAGCCGACGGGCGCGTGCCAGTACAGCGCTGCGCACCGCGGCGCGAGCGTTGCCGTCCAGGCCCGCGCCCTGGCGCAGGGAGCCGACCAGCAGCTCTACGCCGGTGCGCATGGCGTGCACGGCGGCCTCCGGTGTCATGGTTGGCAGATCGTGACTGAGTGCGACGGCGTGTGCGACGGCCAGTCGGCTCAGCGGTGTGTCGGTCTCCACGATGCGTCCGTGCGCGGCCTCGGCTTCCATGAAAATTTCATCCATGGTGATGCGCGGCACGAAGAATGAGAGCGCGCGTGTTGCCTCGCGCCGCATCTCAACAGGCTGCCCAAGGTCCGTCAGCAGAATACCTCCGTGGCGCGGCTGTGGGTTGCGGCGCTCGCCCGCCACTACGCCAGCGCTGCCTTCGACGAAGACCTGTATCGCGTGGTGCCGTGCAGAGTCAGTCGAGATACGCGCCAGGCTGCGTTGCAGCGTGACGCCGTCACAGCGGCAGTCCGTGAACGACATGTCCGCGATCAGATAGCGGTCGATGGCTGCGTGGAAGGGCGCAAGCAGGCTATCGCGCGTGACTTGCAGGTCCATGACGTGCCCGACGCGTTGTCGCCACGCAAGTATCTGACCCTTGGCGGCCTGCGATCCATCGGCACCTACCTCGAAGTGGCTGTGCGGCAATCGTTCAGGTTCGCTGCGCGTGAGCTGGGCATGGTGGCGCGATGGGGCAGTGTCGTTTTGCACGATCGAGGACGCGAAGCTTGATGACTGTTCCCAGACGGTACAGAGCATTGGCATGTGAGGGTTACTTTAACCCAAAGGCACCTACCTATGTGTGACAGCCGGGCACGTTTGTAGCTTGACTTGCTACGCGCTCATTGGGGCCGTATCCCGCGCGCGTATTTGCCTTGGTATCGCGCTCAGCGTTACCCCGCTCAAGAAGGGAAACGAGATGACAACGCCTCCCTCGAATGGGGGGAGAAAACAGTCGGATTCGCGCGCAGAATCCGGCCGCTGCCTAGTTTGTTGTGGTGCAACAAAACGCTGAGCAGGCCTCAGCGTTTTGGCATCCTTCACTAACCACGCGGGAGAGGCATGAAAACAGAACTTAACTCTGTATTTACGCGTGAGCAATTGGACCAGTATTTCGCGTCGTATGTAGGGATGGAAGGGGGAAATCCCGACGCGGCAGTCTGGTTCTGTGACAGTTCACCGCATCCGAAGGCCGTGTCGCTCGTAGCGCCACTGGTGCCGAAGGCGTGTCCCAGTGCGTGGGACGATGCGTACCGCGACAAGCACCGCGACCACATGGAGCGCTGGCAGTCGCACCAGAAGATCGCGCGGATCATGGCGGCGGCGCGCGCGCAGATCTTCAACGCTTCGCTGGGCGAGCGCGACTGGAAGGATTACTTCGATCATCACCTGTACGAGCCGCATGGCGCGGAGTTCAAGCTCAGCCTGTTTCCGCTGCCAGCGCGCCTGATCAACGAGATCCCGTGGTCGAAGGCATTCCGCGGCCAGCCCGAGCTGGTGCCCAAGCAGCGGTATCTCGACCTGTGCCGGGACGGCAAGCGCTTCGCGTTCATCAATGGCATCCGCCGGCTCTGGAAGCCAAAGGTGGTGGTATGCCTGGGCGAGCGGCACACCGACGATTTCATTCATGCGTTCGGCCTCGAGCAGGTCCGTGCCACCGATCACATCCTGCAGCCCGCTGATCTCGCCAAGACACTGCGCGTGCTGGAGCACGACAGCACCACGTGGATCATCTGCCCGGCACTGGCCGGCGCAGCGGGACTGACGTCTGACGTTTTGCTTGACGCGATGGGGCAATACATCGCGCGCTGGCTGAGGCCGAAAGACTTTCCCGCGCCCTGCGCCAGTGCGGACAGACAGATGGCGAGGTCGCAATGAGTGAGCGTGAGCGCGTGTTCGCGATGCCGCGATTTGCGGCTAAAAGGCTGCACGCAAGGCCGGACTTTCCCCCGCCAAGTAGGGGTGACACCGATTTGGGTATTTGTTTATCTCTGTGCTGGCGTGAACTGCAAGCTGCTGCCGCAGGATCCGTTCCGCCAATTCAAGCGTGGCACGACAGGCAGCGTAGGGCGCTGGAAACCGTGCGCAGCGGGATCCCGTCGCAGCATTCCCACACCATCCATCGACGTATCGAAGTATCGATCTGAGGAGAAAGCAGCGTGCAAACCAAAACCCGAAACATCTTCACTCTGGGCATCGTATCTGCCGCCGTGGCCGCGCTGGTTGCTTGCGGAGGCGGGGGCGACGACGATTCGCCCACGACGCCGCCGCCTTCCGCCACGGTGAATGGCAAGGCGGTTGACTTCTACCTGGCTGGCGCGACTGTCACCTTCACCGATTGCGAGAGCAAGACCGCGACGACGAATGCGACCGGCGACTTCACCTTCCCGGCCGGTTGCACCAGGAGCGCGCTGCGCGTGACTGGCGGCACCGATATCGGGACCAACCAGCCGTTCACCGGCGTGCTGCAGGCACCGGCCGTGGACTACCAGGCTGGTGTGACACCAGTGGTCTCGCCGCTGACCACGCTGGTTGCGCAACTGGGCCCGGAGCAGGCCGCGGCACTGGCGACCAGGCTCGGCCTGGAAGGCAAGAACCTGGCCACGCTGGATCCGATGCTGGACGCAGCGGCACTCCAGGCCGCGGTCGTGGTACAGCAACTGGTGGATCAGGTCAGCAAGACGCTGACAGGGCTGGCCCCGGGCGGCACGCTGACTGCCGAGGAAGCGGCCGCGGCGGCGGCGAAGGCGGTCGCCACCACCGTGGCCGGCGCGACGGGCACGGCTGACCTGACCAGCAGCGCGCTGGTGACGACTGTGGTGTCCACCGCTGTGCACAACGCCCAGCCCGATCTGCCCGCGAACCTGCAGTCGAACATTGACGCCGTGGCCACCAACGTGGCCGCACTGGCCGCTCCGCTGATCACGGCCCAGGTAACGAGCGTGGACGCGGCGATGGAAGGCATCGACCTGGGCAGCAACCCGGCCGATACGCTGGCGGACCTGCAGGCAAGCGGGGCGCTCAACGTCGTGTCGGAAAGCAACGCGTCCACGACGACCACGGACCTGGTCGAGGCCGTGACGCCGGCCGCGCTGACGGATGCGTCGAACGCGAGCGGGCTGGCCGCGCTGGGCGATGCCGTGTCGACCGGCGATGTCGCGGCGATCGATCAGGCGGCCGCGAACCTGGGCAACGCGGTGAACGGCAACGCGATCGACGCGGTGGCGAACGCGGTGAGGCTGACCAACTACATCCAGCTCGCCAACCTGACGATCAACGGCTTGTCCTACCCGATCGAAGACGCGGTCACGGTCACGGGCGGCACGCTGAGCTCGATCCAGGTGGCGGTGTCGCAGCAGGGTGATGCCTTTGCGGGTGGCCCGTCGCAAGTGCGCGCCGCCCTCAGCTACACCTACGGCGGCAACCAGGTCGATGTCATTATCGAAAACGTGACGCTGACCTTCAACGGCTCGCAACTGGTCGATGCGGTGGTGCCGGCCAACACGACGTACTCGTTCCAGATCAGCGGCAACGTGTCGGCGCAGGCAACCCTCACCAATCAGGTGGCGGACAGCCTGTTCTCCAGCGTCAACGGCGGCTCGCTGAACCTGCCGTTCACGGTGTTCCTCGGCAAGCTCAGGGCCGCTGGCGCGCTGAGCCAGGCGCAGATCGATGCGCTGACGCCGACCGCGGTCAGCACGTTCCCGCTGTCGTTTGCGACGACGGGGATCAGCGGCAGGGACGTCAAGCTGGGTATGCTGGTCGATGGCAGCGTGCAGAATGCGAAGACGGTCAACATCAAGAGTGGCGAGGCAAAGGTGACCGGCGACGGCATCAGGACTACGGTCACCCTCAACCCGTGACCGGCGCGTAGTGCTGCCTTCCCTCGCCTGGGGGAAGGCGACGCCCCGGTCATCCGCACGCATGCCCAAGGGCAAGCACCGCGGGTGGCCGGGTTCTTTTGTGTCCGCGTCGAGCCTCCGGGGCGCGCCAAGCATCAGGCTTGCCCCGCGGCTTCGGAGTTTCCTATGCAGCTGTTTCGCAAGCGCCGGCTGGACCAGGCGTGTGCCCTGATGCTGGGCCTTTCATGCGCAGGCGCGGCCAGCGCCGCGCCGGACGATGTCTTCATGCAGGCCGAGCCCGCCACGGGCGAATTCACCTCGGTGCGGGTGGAGGCCAGCTACGACATGGTCAATAGCACGGTAGACATCTTCAATCTGCGCGGGCGGCAGGGCCCCGTGTCGGACAACGCCGGCGACTATCGCGGCGGCAAGCTGATGCTGGGCTACAAGTTCTCGCCGTACATATCGACGTCGGCCACCTACTGGCGCCGCGGCATCGACTACGGACAAGACCACAACCAGATCGACAGCTGGATGCTGGCGCTGCACTACGACCCGCTCGCCGAGCCCGGGGCACGCGATCGTGTCATGGTGCGCTTCTCGGTATGGGGCAACCATGCCGGCACGCTGGACCGCTCGTCGCCGGTCACGGTTCGCAACACGACCTTCAACAGCCTCACGGTAAAAAGCGCGAATGACATCCAGGCGCAGGCCGATGTCATCTTCTCGGGCGAGCTGACCGAGCGCAACCAGCTCACGGGCTTTATCGGCCTGGGCGTCAGCCGCGTGACCATCGACAGCATCCAGACGCGGCTGCAGCGAGGCAACTGCAATTTCAATGTCGCCATCGGCGCTGACAATATCGCCAATGGCTCGCTGGCCGCGCCTTGTACCGCCGGCAACGTCACGCTGCAGTCGGCCTCGTTCTCGACCGATGCCGGCCAGTTCGGGCTCGATTTCAACGACGATTTCAACTACACGGCCGGCTACCTGAACCTGGGCGGGTCCTGGCGCTGGAAGTACGAGCGCTTCAGCGCGCGGCTGGGCTACCAGTTCCAGTACCTGTTGCGCAGCAATGTCGACAGCCGCACGCGCAGCTACGGCTTCTCGCCGATTCGCTCCAACCATACGCTGGGGCTGGAGCTGGCGTACGGGGTCACGAAGAACGTTGAAGTGTTCCTGCGCGGGCAGGCGTCGCTGTACAACTTTGTCGGCACCATCCCGTTCCTCTACAACGCCGCGACCGCGGGCAAGCTGGACCGATACTACGGCTACGGCTCGATCGGCATTCGCTTCTCGGGGTTCTGAAGCGGGCGTCGATGCCGTAGCGCAGCGCAGGTGTGTGGGTGGTGTAGCGAGGTTCTGCCTCAGGCCGCCCGGCCGACGATGGGGATCACGCCGAACGCAACCGTGGCCAGCATCATGACCACCGCCGCCGACAGCGCCCACAGCAGCGTATAGCGCTGGTGATCGCCAAACTCGACCTCCGCCAGTCCCACCAGCAAATACGTCGACGCGACCAGCGGGCTCAGCAGGTGCACCTGCTGCCCGATCAGCGACGCGCGCCCGATCTCCGCCGCGCCGATGCCATAGACCGCGGCCGCCTTGGCCAGGATCGGCAGGATGCCGAAGTAGAACGCGTCGTTCGAGATAAAGAACGTGAACGGAATGCTCAGCACGCCGGTCACCAGCGCCATGTAGGGGCCCATCCAGTCGGGCACGGCGGCGATGACGCTGTTGGCGATCGCGTCGACCATCTTGGTGCCCGACAGGATGCCGACAAAGATGCCGGCGGCGAAGATCAGCGCCACCACCGGCACGACGTTGGCGGCATGCGCGCCGATGCGCGCCTTCTGTTCCTGCAGGCTGGGGTAGTTGACCATCAGCGCGATGGCGCAGGCGACGATAAACAGCGCGGGCAGCGGGAAGGTGCCGAGGATCAGCAGCGCCATCAGCCCGAGGGTCAGCAGCAGGTTGAACCACAGCAGCCTGGGGCGGGCGATCTTCGGATCGGTGGCCATCAGTTCGGGCTCGGCGTGATCCGCATGACCGGAATGACCCGCCTGAGCGGAATGCCCGGCCCCGCCGCTCATCAGCGCGATGCTGCCGAGCCGGTTGCGTTCGCGGCGGCCGAGCAGGAATGCCACGAACAGGCCCCAGAAGCCGGTGACCACCATCGGCAAGATCATCGGCACGAACAGCGACCCCACGTCGACGCCCAGCGCGCTGGCGGCACGCGCGGTCGGGCCGCCCCAGGGCAGGATGTTCATCAGCCCGCCGGCCATCATGATCACGCAGGCCAGCACCAGACGGCTGATGCCCAGGCGTTTGTACAGCGGCAGCATGGCAGCGCAGGTGATCATGTAGGTGGTCGAGCCGTCGCCATCAAGCGACACCAGCACGGCCAGCACGAACGTGCCCATGATGATCTTGACCGGGTCGCCGCCCACTACCTTCAGGATCGCGCGCACCACCGGATCGAACAGGCCGGCATCGATCATCAGCCCGAAATACAGGATGGCGAACATCAGCATCACGCCGGTCGGCGCCAGCTTCTTGACGCCGTCCAGCATCATCGGGCCGAGTTCGGGGCCGAAGCCGCCGATCGCGCCGAACGCGATCGGAACGAGGATCAGCGCCACCATGGCGGAAAGCCGCTTGGTCATGATCAGTGCCATGAACACGATCACCATCGAGTAGGCGAGCAGGGTCAACATCGTCTTCTATATCTCTTTTGCGGGTCGGTCCGAGTGGAGCGCCAACGGGGGCGACCGGGGACTCGGTGAAGGCGTGCGTCCGTCGGGGCGCACGAGGTTAAAGGCGCAGCCGATCCCGCCGGCGCGCCAGTGCGTGCCGGGATATGGATGGACCGCGGAGGGTGGCAGTCTTGCGCGCATGCCCGTGCGGGCAGCGCCGGCAAGACTGGTCGCGCCGCGCGGCAGGCGTCGCCTGCCGCAGCGGGCGTGGATCAGCTGCCGGGCGCGATGCGCTTGACTACCGCGTCGGCAAACTGCAGCGTGGTGGCCGTGCCGTGCAGGTCGCCGGTCTTCACGTTGTCTTCGCTGAGCGTCAGCTCGATAGCCGAGCGCAGCCGCGTCGCCAGGTCCTGGCGGCCGACATGGTCGAGCATCAGGCCGGCGGCCAGCATCAGCGAGATCGGGTTGGCAATGCCCTTGCCGGCGATGTCGGGCGCCGAGCCGTGCACCGCCTCGAAGATCGCGGCATGGTCGCCGATGTTGGCGCCCGGTGCCATGCCCAGCCCGCCGACCAGCCCGGCGATCTGGTCCGACAGGATGTCGCCGAACAGGTTGGTACAGAGCAGCATGTCGAAGCGCCACGGATTGAGCACGAGCTGCATGGCGCAGGCGTCGACGATGATGTCGTCCATCTCCACGCGGCCGGCGTAGTCCTTCGCCACTTCGCGCGCCGCTTCCAGGAAGATGCCGGTGAGCGCCTTCAGGATATTGGCCTTGTGCACCACCGTGATTTTCTTGCGGCCGTTTTTCACGGCGTATTCGAACGCGAAGCGCGCAATGCGGCGGCAGGCGTCGCGCGTATTGGTGCCGGTGGACACCGCCACCGCGTGCGGATCGTCGCCGACCGGAATGTAGTAGTCATGCGCCACATAGAAGCCGCCGACATTCTCGCGCACCAGCACCAGGTCGATATTCTCGAAGCGGCCCGGCACCAGCGTGCGGGCAGGGCGCACATTGGCATAGAGGTTGAACGCTTCGCGCAGGCGCACATTGACCGAGCGGAAGCCGCCGCCCACCGGCGTCGTCAGCGGCCCCTTCAGCGCGAGGCCGGTGCGGCGGATGCTGTCCAGCGTGTCGTCCGGCATCGGATCGCCGCTGTACTCGACGCCGGCCATGCCCGCATGCCTGACATCCCAGGCAAACGGGGCGCCCAGCGCATCGAGCACCCTGACGGTGGCATCCACCACTTCGGGACCGATACCGTCGCCGGGGATCAGCGTGGCCGGGATCTGATTGCTAGCACCGTTTTCCATTTGCTTTCCTGTCGTGAAGTGTGAGTCGGCTGGCCGGCCAATGCGCTCGGCGCGTTCCCGCAAACCAGGGGCCAGATTCTAGGAGAGGAAGGCTGTCAGCTAACTGTCAATGTGCCGGCCTGGTCATCGGGGTTTACGCTGAGAAGCGGAAAAAGGTTGGCGCGGTGCCGTGCACGAAGCCCAACGGCGCCGCGCTGAAGTGCTTTCCAGAGTTGGACTTTGTGACCGGCGCTGCGCGCGACCGGGCTGCCATCGGCGCGCCGACGGTTAGAATCGGCGCTGACCCGCACGCTGACCGGAATGCGCAACGCCCATGAGCGCGAATGCTCCCGCCCCATTGAATTCTGAAGACCTGGCCTGTTTCGTCTGCGTTGCCAACACGGGCAGCATCTCGCGCGCGGCGCTGGAGCAGGGCGCCGACCAGTCCACCGTCAGCCGCCAGATCGCCCGGCTGGAAGCCAGTTTCGATACCCGGCTGTTCCATCGCACCGGCCGCGGCATGATCCTGACCGAGGCGGGGCAAACGCTGCTCGGCTATGCGCGGCAGGTCTCGGCCACACTCGCCGAGGCCCGCGAGGCGATCCGGGCATCGACCGCGCAAGGTCCGGCGCAACTGATCATCGCGGCGATGCCGACCATCGCCAACACCGCGTTCGCCAGCATCGGGACCGCCGTCAAGCAGCGTTTCCCCGCCACCCGCGTGCGCTTCGTCGAAGGGCTGGCCAGCCCGCTGCTGGGATGGCTGGCCGCCGGCGAGGTCGACGTGGCCCTGATCTACCTGCCGGACCAGCACGGCGCGCTGAAGGTCGACGTGCTGCTGGAGGAAGACCTGACGCTGGTCACGCCGACTTCATGGGGCCATATCGGGCCGACCTTCCGCTGTGCCAGTCTGGACGAAGTGCCGCTGATCCTGCCCAGCACCGGTCACGGGCTGCGCGTGCTGGCCGAGAACCTGGTGGCGCGCGCGGGCAAGTCGCTGAACATGGCGATGGAGTGCGATGCGTCGAATACCGTGTCGATGCGGCTGGTGGAAGACGGCTGCGGCGCCACGCTGCTGCCTTTCGCCGCGGTGGCGGACCGCGTGGCGCAGGGGCGGCTGCGCTGCGCCAGGCTGATCGAGCCGGTGGTGACGCGGCAGGTGGCGCTGGCCACCGCGCGCAACCGGCCGCCGGTGCCGGAACTGTGGGACATCATGCAGACCGTGCGCCAGTCGGTCCGCAATACGGTGATGTCGGGGGCCTGGCCGGGCGCGCGGCTGGTCTGAGGGCTTCTTCTTTCGTCAGCTGGTGAAGCGCTCGCGCAACGCCTGCGTGGCCTGGCGCAGCATCACGTGGTCCAGCCCGACGGCGACAAAGCTGGCGCCCATCTCCAGGTAGCGCCGCGCGTCGGCTTCCACCGGTGTCAGCGTGCCCACCGCCTTGCCGGCCCGCTGCGCGGCCGCAAAGATGCGCGCGATCTCGGCCTGCAGGCGATTGCGTCATGGGCGGGCGAAGCGGAAGAGGTTGGGTTGGATGGGGGCGGGCTACGCCGCGAGGCGCGACAGCGGCCCGGGCGAGGTACCGCGTGCTGCCTGCACGCGCGCCGCGGCGTCATCGAGCTGGGCGAGCGTGCCGCTGTCCACGGGAATAGCTTCGGCACGTTCGCGCCGGCGCTGCCGTTCGGGCTCGCCGGGCAGGGCGATGCCGTCATGGCCTGCCTGCTTTCGTGACGACCGCACCCAGTCGGCGAAGGCCAGCACTTCATCGCCGAAGCTGGTGCTGGTGCCGAGCCGCGCGGGGTCGAACACGATCGCCAGCATGTTGTTCCACACCGCGTGGCGGTGGGTCAGCGTCTCCGGGCGGATGGTGTGGCCACCCGTGACGGCGGCGCCGAGCAGTTCGCACATGACCGCCAGCGCATAGCCCTTATGGCCGCCGGACTCGCCGCCGAATGCCTGCAGCGCGCCGTGCGCCTCGCCTTCGGCGGGAAACATCACGCCGGGGTTTGTGGTCGGCGCGCCATCCGCATCGAGCAGGCAGCCGGCCGGCACGTCGACGCCCTTGTTGTTGGCTACGCGCACCTTGCCCAGCGCGATCGCGCTGGTGGCGAAGTCGAGCACCAGCGGCGGCGCGCCGGCCACCGGCACGCCGATCGTGAAGGGATTGGTGCCAAAGCGCGCCTCGCTGGCGCCGTGCGGCGCGACGATGGGCCTGGACAGCACGTTGACGAAGTGGATCGAGATCATGCCTGCCGCGCACGCCTGCTCGGCCCAGTGCCCGACGCGCCCGAGATGGTGCGACTGCCGCAGCCCCATCACGCAGACGCCATGGGCTTGCGCGCGCTCGATGGCCAGCGTCATGGCTTCCTCGGTGACGGCCTGGCCCATGCCGCGGTTGCCGTCGAGGCTGAGCATGCTGCCGGTGTCGTGCAGCACGCTGACGTGGCGGTTGAGCTGCAGCTCGTCGGCCTGCCACGACAACACGTACTTGGGGATCATGCCCACGCCGTGCGAATCGTGGCCGGTCAGGTTGGCGGCGACCAGGTGATCGGCCGTCAGGCGCGCTTCGCGGGCGTCGGAGCCGGCTGCCAGCCAGAGATTGTTGACCCAGCGGTGCAGGCCTTCAGTCGGAATATGGTGTTCGCTCATGTCTTTTTCTGGGATGGTCTGCAGAGTTGGTTGGCTGCCGGACGCTGCGGGCTGCCAGCAATCTACCGTTCAGCAGCGGATCGAGCCTTGCATTTTCTGCATAGCAGGCATGCAGGAAGACGCGGGCAGTGGCAGCGGAGGCAAGGCAACAATCTGCGCTGTGCATCCCCATCGTATCCGCTGACCCGCCATGACGCCTCAATCCGCCTTGTCCTATTCCTCCGAACCCCACACGCCAGCACAGCGCACCGGCGGCCGCGTGCTGGTGGATGCGTTGCGCCTGCATGGCACCGACCGCATCTACTGCGTGCCGGGCGAGAGCTTTCTCGACGTGCTGGACGCATTGCACGACCAGCCCGCCATCGAGCTGGTGGTCTGCAAGCATGAGGGTGCGGCGGCGAACATGGCCGAGGCCGACGGCAAGCTGACCGGCCGCCCCGGCATCTGCTTCGTGACACGGGGGCCGGGCGCTACCCATGCCAGCATCGGCGTGCATATCGCCGCGCAGGATTCGACGCCGATGATCCTGTTTGTCGGCCAGATCGCGCGCCAGCACATGGGGCGCGAGGCGTTCCAGGAAGTGGATTATGTAGCGATGTTCGGTGGCATGGCCAAGTGGGTGGCGCAGATCGACGATCCCGCGCGTATCCCGGAACTGGTCGCCAGGGCCTTCCAGTGCGCGACGTCGGGCCGGCCCGGTCCGGTGGTGCTGGCGCTGCCCGAGGACGTGCTCGATGGACTGTGCGAATGCGCCGATGCGGCACCGTACCGGCCGGTCACGGCGTCGCCGTCGCAGGAAGAGGCCGAGGCATTGCGCGCCGCGCTGGCCGGCGCCGAACGCCCGCTGTTGATCGCCGGCGGCGCGGGCTGGACCGCGGATGCGGCCGGGGACTTTGCCGCGTTCATCAAGGCATGGGACCTGCCGGTGGCCTGCGCCTTCCGCCGCCAGGACGTCTTCGACAACCGCGATGCAAACTATGCCGGCCACCTGAGCCTGGGCGTCAACCCGCGCCTGGCGCAGCGTGTGCGCGATGCCGACCTGATCCTGGCATTCGGCACGCGCCTGGGCGACATCGCGACCGACGGCTACCAGTTGCTGGAGCCGCCGCGGCCGCGCCAGCGGCTGGTGCATGTCCATGCCGACAGCGCGGAACTGGGCCGCGTGTACCAGGCCGAACTCGCGATCCAGGCCGGCATCGTGCCCGGCACGCGCATGCTCGCAGGCCTGGCCGCCCCCGAATCGCCGCGCTGGGCGCAATGGACCCGCGCCGCGCGCGCCGACCACCTGGCCTTCGCCGCACCGCCGGCGCCGAACGAAAAGCTGCGCGGTGTCGACCTGACCCAGGTCATGCAGCATCTCAACCAGACGCTGCCCGACGATGCCATCCTGAGCAACGGTGCGGGCAACTACACCGTCTGGCTGCACCGCTTCTATGCCTACCGGCAGCCGCGCACCGAGCTGGCTCCCACTTGCGGCGCGATGGGCTACGGCCTGCCGGCAGCGATCGCCGCCAAGCTGAGACATCCTGAACGGACCGTGGTCTGCCTTGCCGGCGACGGCTGCTTCCTGATGTATCCGCAGGAACTGGCGACCGCGGCGCAGGCGGGGGCCAATGTCATCGTCGTGCTGGTCAACAACGGCATGTACGGCACCATCCGCATGCATCAGGAGAAGCGCTATCCGGGGCGCGTCAGCGGCACGGGCATCCGCAATCCGGATTTCGTGGCGATGGCGCGCGCTTGCGGCGCGTGGGCCGAGCGGGTCGAGCATGCCGACGGGTTTGCCGCTGCCTTTGAACGCGCCCGCGCCGCCGGCACGCCGGCGTTGCTCGAACTGGTGACCGATCCGCGCCAGATCACGCCGGCGATGTGGGTGGAACGGTGACGCGGGCCGGCGCAGGGGCCGCCTCAGCGGAAATAGTCCGAGAATCGCGCGCGGATGTCGTCGATATTGGCCAGCGTGCCGGACAGGTGCGCGCGCAGCGCGGCCTCGGCGCGCGCCGGATCGGCGGAAGCGATCGCGTCGACGATGGCGTCGTGGTCGCGCAGCACGGCCAGCGCCTTGCCGGGGATGGGCAGGTGCAGGCGGCGCAGCCGGTCCAGGTGGCCGCTTTGCCGGCGCACCAGGCCCCACAGGTCCGGCACCTTGGCGGCGTCATAGAGCTCGCGATGGAAGGCCTGGTCGGTGACGCTGAATTCGTCGAGGTCCTGCAGCTCGAGCATCATGCGCTGCCGCGCGACCGTGGCGCGCAGCCGTTCGACCAGCACCGGGTCGGCCTGCTGCGCCAGCGTGCGCACGATCTCGAGCTCGACCGAGCGGCGCAGGAAGTGCGCCTGCGTGGCGAGGGCGACGTCGATCGGGCTGACCACCGTGGCGTGCTGCGGAAAGATATCGATCAGGCCTTCCTCGCCCAGGCGGATCAGCGCATCGCGCACCGGCGTCTGGCTGGTCCCGTACTGCTCGGCCAGTTCCGGGCGCGACAGGATGGTGCCGGGTGGCAGGGCCAGCGAGAGGATCTGGTCGCGCAGGTGTTCGAACACCTGCGGGGCGGCATGGCGGGTGCGGTCGAACTGAAAGCGGGCAGGCGAGGAAAGTGCGGCTGGCATGGCATGAAGCTGGGCCGGGGCGCCTGAACCGCCACACTGGCGGTCCTGGTGCGTCCCGAATGGTCGGGATTCTAAGGGATTCGTCTCGAATTGACGTACTAATATATTAGTGCTTTAATGTTTTTCATTAAGCCCGGCCCGATGCACGGGGCATCTGACAACAAGGTGGAAGAGACAAATGACGGCTCGCAAGAAGACGCCGGACGCGCTGCGCAGCGCGCGCTGGTTCGCTCCCGATGACCTGCGTTCATCGGGCCATCGCTCCCGCATCATGCAGATGGGCTACTCGCCGGGCGAGTGGATGGGCAAGCCGATCATCGCCATCATCAATACGTGGTCGGATATCAATCCCTGCCACGCCCACTTCAAGCAGCGCGTTGACGATGTCAAGCGCGGCGTCCTGCAGGCGGGTGGCTTCCCCATCGAACTGCCGGCGATCTCGTTGTCGGAAAGCTCGGTCAAGCCGACCACCATGCTCTATCGCAACTTCCTGGCGATGGAGGCCGAAGAACTGATCCGCTCGCATCCGGTCGACGGTGCCGTGCTGATGGGCGGCTGCGACAAGACCACGCCGGGCCTGCTGATGGGCGCCACCAGCGCGGGCGTGCCGGCCATCTTCGTGCCGGCCGGACCGATGCTGCGCGGCAACTACAAGGGCAAGGTGCTGGGCTCGGGCTCGGATGCGTGGAAGTTCTGGGATGAGCGCCGCGCGGGCAATCTCAGCGAGGCGGCGTGGACCGGCATCGAAGGCGGCATCGCGCGCAGCCACGGCACCTGCATGACGATGGGCACGGCCAGCACCATGACGGCCATCGCCGAAGCGATCGGCATGACGCTGCCGGGCGCCTCGTCGATCCCGGCCGCCGATGCCAATCACATCCGCATGTGTTCAGAGGCCGGCCGCCGCATCGTCGACATGGTGTGGGAAGACCTGACGCCGCAGCGCATCCAGTCGCGCCAGTCGTACGAGAACGCCATCGCCGTGGCCATGGCGATGGGCTGTTCCACCAACGCGATCATCCATGTCATCGCCATGGCGCGGCGCGCCGGCCATGACATCGGGCTGGAGGACTTCGATGCCGCCAGCCGGCGCGTGCCGGTGATCGCCAATATCCGTCCCAGCGGCGACAAGTATTTGATGGAGGACTTCTTCTACGCGGGCGGCCTGCCCGCGCTGATGAACCGCATCAGCGACCGCCTGCATCTCGACGCGCCGACCATCACCGGCCGCACGCTGGGCGAGTCCATCGCCGGGGCCGAGGTCTATAACGACGACGTGATCCGCACGCCGGAGAACGCGCTTTACCAGGAAGGCGCGCTCGCCGTGCTCAAGGGCAACATCGCGCCGGACGGCTGCGTGATCAAGCCCAGCGCCTGCGAGAAACGGTTTTTCAAGCACACCGGCCCCGCGCTGGTATTCGACGACTACCCGTCGATGAAGGAAGCGGTGGAGCGCGACGACCTCGACGTTACCGCCGACCATGTGCTGATCCTGCGCAACGCCGGTCCGCAAGGCGGGCCAGGCATGCCGGAGTGGGGCATGCTGCCGATCCCGAAGAAACTGGTGAAGCAAGGCGTGCGCGACATGCTGCGCATGTCCGATGCGCGCATGAGCGGCACCAGCTACGGCGCCTGCATCCTGCACGTGTCGCCGGAATCGTATCTCGGCGGGCCGTTCGCGCTGGTGCAAAGCGGCGACCTGATCTCGGTCGATATCGAGCAGCGCAGCATCCACCTGGAAGTGTCCGATGAAGAGCTGGCGCGCCGCCGCGCGCAATGGACGCCGCCGCCGCCGCGTTTCGAGCGCGGCTATGGCTGGATGTTCTCCCGGCATATCCGCCAGGCCAACGAAGGCTGCGATTTCGACTTCCTGCAAACCGACTTCGGCGCGCCCACCGGCGAGCCGAGCATCTACTGACGCGGCCACGCGCGGCCGCCGGCAAGGACCACCATGACCCAACTCAGCCCCTCCGTACGTGAACAGCTCAAGACCGTCAGCACCGCCACGCTGTGCACCGCGCTGTTCAAGCGCGGCCTGCGCAACCAGTTCATCCAGGACGTGCGTCCGCTCAACCCCGAGGGCGGCAACATGGTGGGCGAGGCCTTCACGCTGCGCTACATCCCGGCGCGCGAGGACCTCAACCCGATCACGGTGTTCCAGGATCCCGCGCATCCGCAGCGGCAGGCCATCGAGCAATGCCCGCCGGGCGCGGTGCTGGTGATCGACAGCCGCAAGGACGCACGCGCGGCCTCGGCAGGGTCGATCCTGGTCACGCGCCTGATGCAGCGCGGTGGCGCGGGCATCGTGACCGACGGCGGCTTCCGCGATTCGCCCGAGATCGCGCGGCTGGCCATTCCCGCGTATCACCACCGGCCGTCGGCGCCGACCAACCTGACGCTGCACCAGGCGCTGGAATTCAACGTGCCGATCGGCTGCGGCGATGTGGCCGTGTTCCCCGGCGACGTGGTGGTGGGCGACGGCGAGGGCGTGATCATCATCCCCGCACATCTCGCTGAAGACATCGCCGCCGAGGCCGTGGAGATGACGGCGTTCGAGGACTTCGTGACCGAGGAAGTGAACAAGGGGCGCTCGATCATCGGGCTGTATCCGCCCACCAGCGAGCAGGCGCGCGAAGACTTCGCGGCCTGGCGCGAGGCTACGGGGCGGTGATCGCACGCACGCCAACCACACAGACAGGCCGGCACGACCGGCCACGGGAGGAGACAACATGCAACAACGCTTTATCGCCGCGACACGCGGCGTCCGCGCCTTGGCCGCGTGCCTGGCGCTCGGCATCGGCGCAGCCTGTGCGCCGGCCCATGCCGAGGACAAATGGCCGTCGCGCCCGATCACCTGGGTGGTGCCGTTCGCCGCCGGCGGCTCGACCGACATCGTCGCGCGCACCATCGGGCAGGAAGTCTCGCGTGCGCTTGGGCAGCCGGTGGTGGTGGAAAACCGGCCCGGCGCGGCCGGTGCCGTGGGGGCGGGGTATGTGGCGCGTGCCAGGGCCGATGGCTATACGGTGTTCGGCGGCACCATCAGCACGCATGCCATCAATGCGAGCTTGTACAAGAACCTGTCGTATGACCCGGTGAAGGATTTCGAGCCGGTCAGCCTGGTTGGGTACGTGCCGAACGTGCTGATGGTGAATGCTGAGTTGCCGGTCAACAACGTGCAGGAACTGATTGCCTACGCGAAGAAGCAAAACGGCCTCAGTTTCGCTTCTTCCGGCGCGGGCACGTCGACCCACCTGGCCGGCGAACTGTTCGCGGACCTGATCCATGTGCCGATGACCCACGTGCCGTACAAGGGCAGCCCGCAGGCGGTGCAGGATGTGGCCGGGGGCCTCGTGCCGTTCCTGTTCGACCAGCTCACTGCGGGCGAGGCGATGATCAAGGCCGGCAAGCTGCGTGCGCTGGCGGTGACCTCGCCCAAGCGCTCCGCGCTGCTGCCCAAGGTGCCGACCATGGCGGAGGCCGGTGTCAGCGGTTTCGAGATGGTTTCGTGGCAGGCGTTGTACGCCCCGCGCGGCACGCCGAAAGAGGTGGTGCAACGGCTCAACGCCGAAGTCGTGCGTGCGCTGAAGCAGCCCGCCGTGCAGCAACGGCTGACGCAGCAGCTCGGCATGGAAATCGTGGGCAGCACGCCTGGCGAGTTGTCGGCGCTGATGGACAAGGAAATTCCGCGGTGGGCGGCGCTGGTGAAGAAGTCGGGGGCGCGAGCGGAGTAGGTGGGTAGGAAGGGGCATCAGACCGTCCCGGGATGCCAAGCTGTCGTGCAGCCCCAAGGTCTTGAACCACCGAATGTGTACTCCCTCTCCCGCAAGCGCGACGCAAGCGGGAGAGGGAGCAAACCGCCAGCCGTCAGCCGTCAGCCGACATTTGCAAAATGAACTCACAGGCAGGAGACACCATGAAAACCACCCTTCATTCCACCGCACCGAAATACTCATACCTGGCCACCATCCTTGCCGCGGCCGCGCTCTTCGCACTCGCACCCACCGCCGCCCATGCCCAAACCTATCCCACCAAACCAATCACCATCGTCGTCCCCGCCTCGCCGGGCGGCGCCATCGACCTGGTGGCGCGGCTGGTTGGCCAAAAGCTGACCGCGGCCTGGGGCCAGTCGGTCGTTGTCGATAACCGCAGCGGTGCCACCGGCATCGTCGGCACTGACCTGGTGGCGAAGGCGCCCGCGGACGGCTACACGCTGGCGCTGGTGGCCAGCAGCCATGCCATCAATCCGAGCATGGTGCGCAAGCTGCCGTTCGATACGGTGAAGAGCTTCGAGCCCGTGGTGCAGACGCACGTGGTGCCGCTGATGCTGGTGGTGTCGCCTTCTGTCCCCGCGAAGTCGGTCAAGGAACTGATCGCCTATGGCAAGTCCCATCCCGGCGAGCTGTCGTTTGCGTCGAGCGGATCGGGCGGGGCGCCGCACTTTTCCGGCGAACTGTTCAAGAGCATGGCCGGCCTCGACATGGTCCATGTGCCCTACAAAGGCAGCACGCTGGCGCATCCGGACCTGACCAGCGGGCGCGTCTCGCTGATGTTTGACACCGTGGCCGCGATCAGCCCGCAGGTGAAGGCGGGCAAGGTCAGGGTGCTGGCCGTCACCACCACCAAGCCCGCGGCGATCGCGCCGCAGGTGCCGACCATGGCGGAAGCCGGCCTGCCGGGCTATGACACCAGCACCTGGGGCGGTTTCCTCGCACCGGCCGGCACGCCCAAGGCAGTGATCGACAAGCTCAATGCCGCCATCAACCAGGCCCTGGCCGCGCCGGACGTGCGCGAACGCCTGCTGGCGGCCGGCATCGAGCCCGCCGGCGGCAGCCCCGCGCAGTTTGCCGGCTTTATCCAGATCGAGATGGTCAAGTGGGCCAAGGTGGCCAAAAACGCCGGCATCCAGCCGGAATGACGCGACGGATCGACGCTCTCTGCGAAAAAGGAAACATAGCGAATGAAACCCCGCCTGCTGCAGCACGGCCGACTGCCCGACGCCATCGAAGCGCGTCTCGCCGAGCACTACGATACCCATCCGTTCTGGACCGAGACCGATCCCGCCGGCTTTCTCGCCCGCCACGGCGGCGAGTTCGTCGCCCTGACCACGCGTGCCGCGATCGGCGCCGATGCCGCGCTGCTGGCGGCGTTGCCGTCGCTGCGCGTGATCTCCAGCTTCGGCGTGGGCCTGGACAAGCTCGACCTCGACACCGCGCGCCGTCGCGGCATCGCCGTGGGCTACACGCCGGACGTGCTGAACGACTGCGTCGCCGATACCGCCTTCGCGCTGCTGATGGACGTGTCGCGCAAGGTCAGCGCGGCGGACCGCTTCGTGCGACGGGGCGAATGGCCGAAGGGGCCGTTCCCGCTGGCTACCCGCGTGAGCGGCAAGCGGCTCGGCATCATTGGCATGGGCCGCATCGGGCGCGTGATCGCGCACCGCTCCGCGGGTTTCGACATGGAGGTCCGCTATCACAGCCGCAACCGGTCCGATGATGCGCCTTATGCCTACGAGCCCTCGCTGGAGAACCTGGCACGCTGGGCCGACTACCTCGTCATCGCCACCGCCGGCGGCCCGTCGACGCGCCACCTGGTTTCCGCCGCTGTTCTCGACGCGCTGGGGCCGCAAGGCTTTCTGATCAATATTGCGCGCGGCACGGTGGTGGACGAGGCCGCGCTGGTCGATGCCCTGGTCCACCAGCGCATTGCGGGCGCCGGCCTGGATGTTTTCGAGGATGAGCCGAACGTTCCCGAGGCGCTGTTCGCGCTGGACAACGTCGTGCTGCTTCCGCATATCGCCAGCGCTACGTTCGAGACGCGCCAGGCGATGGCGGAACTGGTGTTCGAGAACCTGCAGCAGTTCTTCGCCACCGGTGCCGTCAGCAAGTCGGCGATCTAGCGCCGTGCGGGGTGGTATTGCGGGCGGGCAAGCGTGCATTCGCGTCGCGCACGGCGATTCCTTGATACGCTGCTAGGGGTGGAGCCGGTGTAATGCCTGCCGGCGCAGCGCCCTGAGTGATGTTTCTGACACAGCAGGGACCGGCACCGTCCGGAGGTGGGGCAGGCGATCTACAGGCTGACGCAGATGTAGGAGTCATCATGCAAGAGCTTGCCTTTCGCACCCTGCTGTACCGCTACTTTTTTTTCGGCTGGATGTTCCGGGACGTGAGCCGGGGCGATCCCGTCGAACGCTCGGTGGCCTGGCGATTCAACCAGGCCCGCGCACCCTGGCTGCTGACCTATATGCGCCGCTGGCTCTGGTGCGGACTGTTCTTCTATGCGCTCGGCGGCGTGGTCGAGCTGATGCTATGCGCGCCGGGCCTGTCCGCGCTGTTCTATGTGCCCAGCGTGCTGAGCGTGCCGGTCAATGTCGTGATTGGCGTGTTGTGGGTCGGGTTGAAGGCGCTTCCCGGCCCGCTGTGAGGCCGCGCGCCGAGCGCTGCGGCGTGGCAGAAAATGCCACGTCAGGAGGACCAGCGCTAGCAGCCCCGGGATCCAGCGCAGATCGGTGCTGACCGGCGTCCGGCGCGCGAGCCGCGCGTCGAGCAGCGCGCTGGTCAGCGCCCCGGGCGCATCGAGGCGGCGGTAGCCCAAGCCGGCCTGCCTTGCCAGCGACGCCAAGTGCGACTCGTGCAGGGCGGAAAGATGCTCGCGGCTCTGTCCAGCCACAACGGCACCGGACACGGCATCGCGTTGCACCACCTCGTCGGCGCGCCAGTAGCCGACGCGATTGCCATCCGCATCGGACTTGGGAATCGGCACCGGCGTCAGGCCTCCGACCCCGACCACCCATCCGCCTACCTCCCCCGGCGTGACGTTCAGTGCGGAATGTTCCGACGGACGAAGCGGCGGCGACTCATGGCCATCGGTGATGAAGACCACACTTGTGCCGGCACCAATGCTGCCGGCCATGCGCAGGGTCCAGTACAGTCCCTTGGTGATGTTGCTCGCATTGACCCACGCCATGCGGCTGTCGATGCGGTCCAGCGACGCTGTCAGGACCTCGTAGTGGGCGCAGATTTCCAGCGGCGTCAGCAGTGGCAGCGCACGATAGTCGGCAAAGACGGCCCAGCCGACCTCCGAGCCGCAGGGCAAGTGCTTCAGTGCCTCGTGCGCGGCGACGCGCGCGTAGGCCAGGCGGCTTACCGGTGCTTGCGGATTGCCCATGTCCTCGGCGTTCATGCTCTGCGTGACGTCGAAGGTGACCATATAGCGGAAGGTGCCGCGCGGCAGGGTCAGCGGCGGCATCCAGATTGCCGCCGCAAGGCACAGCAACGCCAGCGTCACCGGCCAGCTCCCGCGCGCGAACGCCAGACCATGCAGCGACCGCGGCTTCAAGGCAGGTCTCCCGGCGGCAGGCCCGGCACCTTGATGCGCAGCCGCTCCTTGGGCATGTCGTCGGTTTCGGCGCCGAATACGTCCTGAACCTCGGGCGCCAGTCGCAGCGCGCGTTCGAGGTTGTAGCGGGCGTCCCAGTCGTCGGGATTGGCGCGCAGCAGGTCGCGGTAGCGCTGCTTGGCAAGTTCCACCAGCGCCTGCCCCTGGAAGGCGTCATTGGCGGCGGTTTCGCGTCCCTGGCGCAGCAGCATATTGCCTAGGTTGAACAGCGCCGCCTGGCCGACGGCATCGGTCCCGCCGCGCTGGATCAGGCTGTTGTAGGTTTCGAGCGCGGCGTCGTGCCGGCCGGCGCGGGCCAGTGCGTTGGCCTGCGCAAGCCTGGCCTCGGGGATGTTGCCGGCGACTGTGCTGGCATCGGCGCCAGCATTCGCCGCGGCCACGGCTTGGTGGATCTGGGTCGCCTTGCGCAGTTGCAGGGCCTGGTCGGCGGCCAGCGCGCCGAAGATGAGCGCGGCCGTGGCAAATGCCAGATGGATGGTGCGCCGCCTCATGTCCAACTCCGCAGGTGAAGGCAGCGCAAACCGAGCAGCAACGCGCAGCAGGCGAGCGCCGCGCTGAAGGCATAGGGGCTGCCATCCTTGCGCGGTACGCGCTCATTGATCGACAGCGGCAGGTTCTGCTGGCGGCCGACTTCCGCGATGGAGGCCGCCATGGCGGCGGCATCGCCCGCCTCGTAAGCATGGTAAGGGGTAGCCAGCGTCTGGAAGAAGCGATGCAGCGCGAGTTCCTGCGATGCGTCGTCGTCCGGTGCCTTGGCGTGCAGGCTGGGACTGATGCCGGTGCGCAGGTAGATCCAGTACAGCGCGATGCGGTGGCGCGCCAGGCCGGCCTCGATGCGCTTGCGCGTGCCGGGATCGAGCCGCGCTCCGCCGTCCGACACCATCAGGATGATCCGGCTGCCGGAATAGGGGCGGCCGTCGAACTCGGCGATCGCGGCCAGCACCCCCCGGCCGATATCGGTATTCACCAGCCCACGGCCGATATGGGTGGCGGCGAGACCGGCCTCGATTGCCGGCTTATGGTCGGTGAACGGCAGCACGCGCAACGGACCGGTGCTGAACATCAGGAACGCAAAGCGGTCCTCCGGCCGCTGCCGCACAAAGCGGGTGAGCAGTTCGCGCGCGACATCGCCCTTGGTTTCTCCGTGGGTGCGCAGCGCCGCCTGCTCGCCCTCGGCGACGATCGCGGCATTCATGCTGGCGCTGCGGTCCAGCAGGATCACGATCTCCGCGCCGTGGCCGGTGCGCGGCACCAGCGATTCGGAGCGCCCGGGACTCGCCAGGCCGATGATGGTGCCGGCCATCGCCACCACCGCAAGCCCCCGCCACAGCACCCCGGCGGCGCGGCCGATGCGATCCGGCGGCAGCCAGGCCAGGCTGGGGAACGCAAGCATGTCGTCGCGCCGGCGCCGCAGCGGCAACAAGGCCAGCGGCAGCAGGGCCAGCACCCAGGGGTGGACAAAGTCAAAGGGAAAGGTCATCACCGCGCGCGCTTCTCCGCCAGGTACAGATCGCGACAGAGCGCCCGCAATGGAAAGTCCTCCGCAGCGGCCTCGCCCGAGAAGAAGCGCTGATCCGAGCGGGCATAGAAGTGCTGGAGCTGCTTGCACAGCGGTTGCAGGTGCGGCGCCTGCGCCAGCAGCGCGGGCAGCGTCGCGGCACGCAGGACCGTGCCGGCAGTCTCGTTCAGGGCCTGATGCAGGCATAGCCAGGCTTCGGACTGGGCGGGATCGAGATGCCGCATGCGGCGCCAGGCCCGCGCGAAAGGCAGGCGCCTGCCATCGTGCCGGTTGCGCCAGGTCCACCAGCCCAGCCAGGCAAGCCCGGTGGCCGACAACGCGGCGAGCCACAGCCCCAGCCACCGCGCGATCGGCGCGGTCGGCAACAGGGGCACCGGCCGGTCGGGCTGCATCTCGAGCAGGCTGCCTTTGCCGAGCACGGCCTGCGGCGTCAGCGGACCGATGCTGATCAGCTGGGTGCCGGTACGCAGTGCCGGTCCCCGCGTCATCGGCAGCGACAAGACCGGCAGCGCGATCGCGGTCAGCGATTGCGGCGCGTTCACGATCTGGTAGGTCACGCGCATCCAGCGCCGGCCTTCGGCATCGGTCTCCCACTGCACCGGACGCCGCTCCAGCCAGCCGCTGACGCGCTCCGCCCGTGGCAGCGCAGCCGCTTCGACGGAGCGGCCGTCCGCGGGCAGCAGTATCCGCTGCGTGACTACATCGCCGAGCACATAGCCAAAGGCGCGGGACGGCTGTACCACTACGGTGGCTGGCGCGGGCGTGCTTTCCTGCGCCGGCGCGGCGGCAGCCAGCGTGGCGGCCGTGATCATTGCCGCGCAAGCAATGCACGCAAGCCAGGGGAGGAGGAAGCGACGATGCGTCATGCCACGGCCTCAAGAAAATAGCGGGACAGTGCCTCAGCCTCGAATGACCCATGCATATAGACCGGCCGCAGCCCTCGCGCCAGGAACAAGGCATCGAGCCGGGCGCGCCGCTGCGCCACCGCGTCGCGCCAGCGGGCGCGCAGTGCCTGGCCCACCCACAGCGTGCGCTGGCTGCCGGTCTCCGCATCGCGCACGGCGAGCAGCGCATTGTCTGGGGGCGGTTCGGTCTCGGCCGGGTCCCAGGTAACGATCGGCACCACATACGCCTGCGACAGCAGGTCGAGAATGCCGTCCATCGGCTCCAGCGCCCAGTGGAAATCGGACACCAGGAATACCAGTCCATGCCGGTCCGCCAGCCGTGCCGCCGCCTGCGCCAGCCCTGCGGCACCGCCCGGGCGTGCCGAAGGGCCGTCGCCCGCGCCATCCCGCAGCCTCGCCGACATGGCGTAGCCGGCGCCGCGGCTGTGACGCGCCGGCACGAACAGGTCCATACGCTCGGCTGCGTCGAATGCCAGCATGCCGACGGGGTCGCCGGCGCGAAAGGCACTATGCCCCAGCCCTTCGAGGAAATCCGCGGCCACGTCCAGCTTGCTTGCGCGCGCGCCGAACCGCATCGAGGCCGACACGTCGACCACGGCGTGCACCGGCACGCTGACGCGCTGCCGGTGCACGCGCACCAGCCATTCCTGCCGGAGATTGCGCACGCTTGCGCGCAGGTCGAGCCGTCGCGGGTCGGGATTGTCGAGCAGCCGCATATGCGCGGCGAATTCCTGGCCGGGACCGAGGCTGGTTCCGCGATGCGAACCTGGCCGGAATCCGCCCGCCCGATGGGGCAGCCGGTAGTGGAATTCGTGCGGGCCGCTACGCATGGCGCGATGGCGTCAGGGCGAGGCAATGGTGCCTACGATCTTCTGCACCAGGGCTTCGGACAGCTCTGCCCGGCGCAGCTCGTAGACGGGTGTGAAGAACACGCGATGGCCGAGCGCCGACGGCAACACCGCATGGACGTCTTCCGGTACAAGGTGGGTGCGCCCCGCCAGCCATGCCACCACGCGCGCTGCCCGCAGCAGCGCGCTCATGCCGCGCGGGCCGGCGCCGGCAAGAATCAGCCGCTCCATGTCGACACCGTCCAGCCGGATGCCGAAATGCTGCGGCGTCTCGCTGGCCTCCCATAACTGCAGCACGTAGCGCCTGATGGTGGGGCTGGCCTGGATGCCGCGCTGGATAAGCGCGGCAATGTCGTTCAGTTGCGCCCACGGCAAGATGGCCGGTTCGACCTGCTGCAGCAGTGCGTCGGTATCGTGGAAGGCCGGGTCGAAGACCAGCGCCTCGCGTATGCCGAGGTCGGCAGGCGTGCCGATGTTCAGCTCGAACATAAAGCGGTCGCGCGCGGCGGAGGCCAGCTCGAAGGTCTCCTCGCGCTCGACCTTGTTGCGGTCGGCGAACACCGTCATATGCGGAAAGCGGTATTCGCGGTTGAAGGCCGACACCGAGCGCTCGGCCATCGCCCGCAACAGCAGCGACTGCACCTGCGGCCGGGCCCGGTTGATCTCGTTGAAGAAGAATGTGGTCAGCCGCTCGCCATGGCGCAGCAGGGGGCCTGGGTCGATGCGTGGCTTGCTGTCGGCGTCCACATAACTGTGATAGACCAGGTCGCCGGGCATCAGGTCAATGGTTCCTTCCACACGCTCGAAGGCGCCGCCGATCGCGCGGGCGAAGGCGCGCAGCACGGTGGTCTTGCCCACGCCGACGTCGCCTTCCAGCAGCACATGGCCGCGCGCGAACAGCGCGACGTTGATCAGGCGGATGATCTGCGGCTGGCCGATCACGGCTTTGGCCACTTCGCGCTCCACGGCCCCGGCACGCTCGCGCCAGTCCTGGAGTTTCTCCTCTGCTGTCATGGGCTCCCCTTGACGCAAACGTGGACCGATAGCGATGCGGCGGCCGGCGGCTGGCACGAAGTGGCTGCCTCTCGTCGCGCCGTCACAGCGGCATCGCCCTGCGCGGGCGGCCCGACCTGTTCGAGGATGGGCCAGCCCCGCGCCTGCGCGATGGCCCGCAGGCGCGCATCGGGGGCTACCGCAATCGGGTCGCTGACCTGTTCCAGCAGGGGCAGGTCATTAACGGAGTCGGAATAGAAGCGGGTGCGGGCAAAGTCGTCCCAGTGCCGGCCTAGCGAGGCCAGCCACTGCGCTACGCGGTTCACCTTGCCGGCGCCATAGCTGGGGGCGCCGGTCATCTCGCCGCTGAACGGCGCCAGCGGGCCATCGCCGCGGGTGGCGGCGCGCGATGCCACCAGGTGCGGCACGCCGAAGCTGTCGGCAAACGCGCGCGCGACGAAGTCATTGCTGGCGGTGACGATGCAGCACAGGTCGCCGGCGGCAAGATGGTGTCCGACCAGCGCGCGGGCCGGCAGCGGAATCGCCGCCGCGATCCCGGCCGTGAAGTCGGCGCGCCACGCTTCGAGATCCTGGCGCCGGTAGCGCGCCAGGATCGACATGCAGAAGCGCTGGAAGGCATGGACGTCGAGCCGGCCTGCCAGGTAGTCCTGCGCGAAACGCAGGTTCTGCGCGGCGAAATCGGCCTCGTCCAGCACGCCGATTCGCATCAGGTAGCGGAACCAGCTGGTCCCGCTGTCGAAGGGGATCAGCGTATGGTCGAGATCAAACAGGGTGAGCTGCATGGCGCGACGTGGAGTTTGTCATGGGCTGCCCGCCCGGCCTGGCGTCATGCGCCAGCCCTGTCAGGAAGCGGGCTTTCAGTGCGCATTCCTCGTACTCAGCCGCCGCATCGCTGTCGGCGACGATGCCGGCGCCCACGCCCATGCGTCCGTGGCGCAGGCCGCCGCGTTCCGGTCCCAGCGTCAGGGTGCGGATCGCCACCGACAGGCAGAAGTCGCCGCAGGCGCGGCCGTCGCCCGGGGCGGGTGCGTCGACCCAGCCGATCGCGCCGGTATAGAGCCCGCGCGGCGTCGTTTCCAGCGCGGCGATCAGTTCCATGGTGTGGTGCTTGGGCGCGCCGGTGATCGAGCCGCAGGGAAACAGCGCGCGCAGCAGCGTTGGCATCGTCACGCTGTCAGGCAGCACGGCCTCGATGGTCGACGTCATCTGGAACACGCTGGCATAAGGCTCCACCGAAAACAGCGCCGGCACCTTGACCGAGCCGGTGCGCGCCACGCGGCCGAGATCGTTGCGCAGCAGGTCGACGATCATCAGGTTCTCGGCGCGGTTCTTGATATCGGCGGCCAGCGCGCGGGAGATCTCGGCATCTTGCCGGGCGTCCTTGCCGCGCGGCGCGGTGCCCTTCATCGGCCGGGTGGTCAGCCGGCCGCGCTCGTGGCGCACGAACAGCTCCGGAGAGCAGGAGAGGATAAAGGGCTGCACCGGATCGTGGGGCAGCGCGATCAGCGCGCCGTAGGGTACCGGCTGGCGCGCGCGCAGCCGGCGGTAGAGCGCGAGCGGCGAGCCGGAAGCCTCGAAGCCGAGCCGGTAGGTGTAGTTGACCTGGTAGGTCTCGCCGGCCTGCAGCGCCGCGTGGATGCGCGCGATCGCGGCGCGGAAGGCAGGCCAGTCGACGCTGGCCCGGATGGTGCCGACGCCGGCACACGAAGGTACCGACCCGTCGGCGCGCGCGAGCCAGCTCTCGACCTGCGCGGCTGACAGCTTCTGCAGCTGGCGGAACAGCAGGATGCGCAGCGCCGGAGGCTGCCGGCCGGCATGCAGCGGGGCTACGCCGTGCAGCGCCATGCCCCACTCGTAGTCGCCCAGCAACAGGGCGTGCGCGCCGCCGCGCATGGCCGCATCGGCTTGCTGCCATGCCTGCTCCAGCAGCGCCGGGTGCTCGCAGCGGATTTCGCGCAGCAAGCCGGTGTAGAGGCGGCTGGTGGGCGCCTGCGCGCTGGCGTTGGCGTCGTCGAGGAGCGCGTAGCAGTCGCGCCGGGGATCGAAAGCCATGATGGTCGGCCTGCGCATGGCGCCGGCCTCAGCTCCAGTCGTCCATGTCGTGCCGGATGGTCGCCCGGTTGGCGATCAGTTCCTCGACCGTCGGCTCGTTATTGAGCGCGCGGCGGATCGCCAGCTTGGTGGCCTCGTAGTTGGTGCGGTACATATCGCGCTTGTCCAGGTTGGCGTCGGCCGCGCAGCGGGGATCGATCCAGACCAGGCTGATGATGCAGAGCTCGTTGGCCTCGTCCTTTGGCAGGATGCCTTCGATCAGGCAGTCGACCACCGCATCGGCGGTGGCCGACTGCACCACGCCGCCGTACAGGTCGATATTGGCCATGTCCTTGAGCGTGACCTTGGGCACGATAATCGTGGCCGGCCGCACCATCTGGTTGCAGGCGCGGATCGCGAACATCGCGGTATGGCCCTTGCTCTGCGCCATCATGCCGGCGAAGGCGTGGCCGACCGGGCCATCGGTGCGGCCCAGCACGATCTCGGGCATGGCGTCGGTGAATTGCCCCGGGGCCGCCAGCACGGTGGCCTCGCCGGTTCGGAAGATCAGGGAACTGGTCATGGTTGGGTTCTCTTTCGGATTGAAGGATGTGGGCGGGTGAGTGGCGGTTCAGCCGAAGCTCAGCAGCTCGCCCTTGCCGTCCACCGCGAGATCGCCGACAAAGCGGCGCGGCCGCAGGGCCGGCAGGGACGCGAAGTGCCCGCAGTGGCGCGCCAGGCTGCGCGCCAGCAGGCGCCAGAACACGTCGAAATCGCTGTCGACGGGCACGAAGGTGGCCGGCGGCTGTGCTTTGCCCGTGAGCGCCACCACGGTGCCGCGGCGCATGCCATAGCCGAGGTGATCGCCCACGGCGCCTGCCACGGCGATGGTGCCCGCGACCATGCGCGAGGCGGCGAAGGCGCCGACATTGCCGGCGACGACCGCGGTGCCGCGCCGCATGCGGTCGCCGAAGCGCTCGCCGGCATTGCCGCCGATGTTGAGGGTGCCGCCGCGCATGCCGTCCATCTCGCCCGGCAGCGCGGCGGCGGCGAAGTCGCCGGTATGCCCGCCGACCGCGAGCTCGCCGCCGGCCATCCCCGCGGCAGTGAAGTCACCGGCGTCGCCGCTGGCGCGCAGCGTGCCGGCCAGCATGCCGCAGCCGAGGTAATCGCCGGCATTGCCTTCGATGCGCAGCGTGCCGCCATCCATCTGCCACCCGATCCGGTCGAAGCGGGCAAGGTCGCCTTCGAAGGCCAGGCTGGGTGCGTCGTCGGGGGCGGCATGCGGCGCCAGCGCGAACAGGTCGCCCACGGCGATGCGCTCGTTGCCGTGCCACAGCGGCATGCGGGCCACGGCGTCGGGGGCCAGCCCGGCCAGCGCGGCAGGGGTCAGCCGGCGCAGGTCCACCCGCAGTGCGGGCGCGGCGGCCAGGCGCAGGGTCAGCCCGCTCATGCGTGTTCTCCGACGCCGGCAAGCCGATGCAGGTGGAAATGATAGGGGCCGAGCTTGCCGCCATAGTTGCCGGCGGAAATGCCGACCAGCCCGCTGGCGTCGCCGCGGGCGGTCAGCGCGTCGATGCCGGCGCGCATGGCCGCGGCCACATCGGCGTCGGTCAGGCCGTCGATCACGATCTCCAGCACGCAACGTGCCGCCGCGCCGAGCCGGCTGCCGGCCACCAGGGTCGCGAGGCCCGGGCAGAAGGCGTCGTTGGTGGAGGCGCTCATGCCGGCATACCTGGCGCCGATCTTGGAGCCCGAGCGCACCACGCCGCCGGGAAAGGGCAGGATCACGTTGGGCAGGCGCCGCATCGCCACCACCGCGGCTTCGGCCGCGGCCAGCGCGCTGTCGGTGTCGCGCGCCAGGAGCAGCAGGTTGCCGCCGCCCACCGCCTTGGTCACCGCGGTGGTTTCCTGGCACACGAATTCGCCATCCATCACCGGCACGCGCCAGTAGCGCACGCCGTCGATCATCTTGGCGATCTGCCAGCCATCGCCGAAGAAGCGCAGGTTCTTGCCCAGCGCGATCGCTTCGCCGTCGCTGAGCCCGGCATACACCGCGGTAGTGGGGCAGGTCAGCACGCACTGGCCGACGCGGCGCTCGACCTGCTTGGCCAGTTCCTTGCCCGACATCGAGAACAGCAGCACCGCCACGCCGGGGCGTCCATCGGGCGAGTCCGCCGCGTCGAGCTCGCGTTCGACGCCGGCCTCGCAGCCGCAGGCGATCACCGAAGTCGCGAAGCCCGTCAGCGAGGCGGCCGCATGGCGGGCCCAGGTCAGGTTATGGGCGGTGATCACCAGACGGGTCGCCTTCATCGGGAAGGCCTCCGCGAAGGTGTCGTCGATGGTGATTCCGTTGATCAGCATGCCGGTGGTCCAGGAAATGACTGTCAGCCCGCGGGCGCCGGCTGCGCGGCATCCCTGCGGTAGAGCGGGTCGCACTGTGCCGGCAGCAGCCGCCCGCCGTTGCAGCACGCGCACAGCTCGTCATGGCCGATGGCCGCGTGCCCGAAGTTGACCGACAGGTGGTGGTCGCTGTACTGGCGCAGGGTCTTCTCGATGCCGCGGTCGTAGTCGGGCTCGACAAAATGCGTGCCGCCCGCCGGGGTGGCGACGATGCGGCCCGCGCGCGCCACCAGCGTGCCGTCCTTGAACACGTATTCGGGCGTGCTGAACATCGCTTCGCGGTCGGCGTCGTCGCGGTACACGGCGAGGTCGGCGGCGGCTCCGGCACCGAGGTGGCCGCGGTCGCGCAACCCGAGCAAGCGCGCCGGCGCGGCGCGCGTCAGTACCGACACCTCGTAGAGCGTCAGTTCGCGCCGGATGTCGGGCAGGCTGCAGCCCGCGGCGACCTCGGGATGCAGGCGGGCCAGCTGCTCGTCGCGGAACGGCTTGTCCATCAGCAGCCGGATCAGGTGCGGGTAGCTGGTGAAGGGCCCGCCGTTGGGGTGATCGGTGGTCAGCGTGACCTGCCACGGATCCCTGACGCTGAGGAACAGCTCCAGGCCGATCGCCCATTGCAGCGCATTGACGTAGCTTTGCTCGCGGTAGCGGAACGGCACCACCCCGCAGCCGGCGTCGCATTCGATATCCGCGCCGATCCACTTGCGCGGCTGCGCCAGGTCCGCGTTGCGGAACTGCATCATGGTGTCCCCCGACGCGGTCACGGTCTGGCCGAAGATGATCTGGCCGACGTCGACCGAGATGTTCGGGTTGGCATTGACCGCATCGGCAATGCGCAGCGCCGCCGACGAGAACTTGCGCGGCCCCTCGGTGCCGTAGCTGTGGAACTGCACGTGGGTCAGGTGGCCGGGCAGGCCCTCGAGCGCGTCGATGGTGGCCAGCGTCGATGCCACATTGCCGGGCACGCCGAGGTTGCTGGCGTGGATGTGCAGCGGATGCGGCACGCGTAACTCGGTCAGCGCGCGGCTCAGCGTGTGCAGCACCTGGCGCGGGGTGATGCGGTAGTGCACGTGCTGGTCGTCGACATCGAGCTGGCGCTGGTTGAACTTGAACGCGGAGATGCCGCCCGGGTTCACCACCTTGACGCCGAGCGCCTTGCTGGCGTTAATGGTCCAGCCGACGTAGTCGCGCAGGCGCTCGAACTCAGTGCCTTCGGCCAGCATGCGCAGGAACAGCTCGTCGTTGCCGAGCATGACATAGGCGCCGTGGTCGAGGATCGGCACGTCGCCCATCTCGAGATGGGTGTGGCGCGCGTTGGACGGCATCATCGCCGGCTCGAACGCGGCGGTGTAGCCCATCTGCGCGTAGCGGTAGCCGGTGGCCAGCGTGCCGGGCGCGCAGGTGCCGCACGAGGCCAGCTCGAGCGGATTGTCCACGGGCGCGCTGTCGCGGTGGTCCTCGGGCAGCAGCATGCGCGCAAGGTTGACCTTGCCGCCGCCGATATGCGAGTGCATGTCGATGCCGCCCGCCATCACCACCATGCCGCTCACGTCGATGTCGCGGTCCGGCACCTGGTTCGGCGGCAGCTCGACGAGGCGGCCGTCGCGGATGCAGAGGTCGCGTAGCTGGCCGTCGATACCGTGCGCGGGATCGTAGACGCGTCCGCCGCGCAGCCGGACGGTGTGCGCTGGGCTCATGATGAGGGCTCCGGCATGGGTTGCGGTGCCGGCAAACGCTCAAGCAATTGCGCGGCCACTTGTGCGACGGTGGGCAGGCCGCCGTCGTCCAGTACCGGCGTGAGCGGCAGCGTCACGCCGCCGTCAGTGCGGAACAGGTGGCCCCGCGCGCCGATGCCCGGTGTCGATACGGGAATAAAGACGCCGGGCCGGCCCGCCAGCGCGGCGGCCAGTGCGGGATGTCCCAGGGTGATCGCGGGCAGTGCGGTGGATGGGGGCGCCAGTTCAGGCGTGAAGCTCGCCACCCACAGCAGCGCGTCGGCGTTGCCGTCGCGCAGCAGCCGCTGCGTGCCGTAGCGATGCGGATCGTGCGAGAGCCCGCCGCGGTGGACGCCGGTGCGCAGCGGCAGCCCGCTCAGCCATGTGACGACCTGGTTGGCGGTGTTGGCACCGTCATCGCCGCCCAGCGACAGGCCGCCCGCACGCGTGCCGCGGTTCAGCGCCTTGATCAGCTGGTGAATGCGTTCGATCAGCAGCGCGGCATGGCCGCCGTGCGCGTGCGCCGCCAGCGCCGAAGGGTTCCACACCAGTGCCGCGTAGCGGGCTGCCTTTAGCCGGGCCGCCAGCTCGCGCAGCGCCGGCGGCGCGATGCCGTCGTCAGCCAGCGCGCGCGGCAGGCACAGCGCGTTCAGCAACGCGAGAGTCTGGAACAGGTCGTCATGCAGCGCCACCGTGTCGAGGCGCGTGCCGGGCAGGCCGTGCGCGGCAGGGTCGGCCGGCGTGCCAAGAAAGACCAGCTCGCGCTCCGGCACCGGACCCGCTTCGGCCATGCCGCAGCGGCGGAAAAATTCCGGATGCTTCGCGCTGGGCTGGGTGCCGATGCAAAGCACCAGGCCGGCCCGGTTGCGGATCTCCGCCAGCGTGGTAGTGAAACCGCCGCGATCCTGCAGGGCGCGCATGCTGTGCAGCATGATGTCGCCATGCGCGTGGTCGAGGATGGCGCCGGTGCGGTTGGCCAGCGTGTAGAGTGCGCGCATGCCGGCCACATCGGTGGCCAGGCCGCCGAACAGCGGCTGCCGGCTGCTGCCAAGCAAGCGCGCGGCGGCGTCGAGGGCGGCCGCTTGCGTCACCGGATCGCCATCGATCAGCGCTGGCGCCGGCTCTGCTTTCGCGGCAAACCATCCGAGCGCCTGCGTCGCGCGCGGGCAGTGGCCGTCGCGCAGCGCGAGGTGGGCACCGGTGTGATCGCCCGCGTGATCCCTCGCAACGACGCTCACGTCATCGCACAGCAGCGAGCAGAACGGACAGGTCCAGGGGGCGCCGCCGGAACGATCGCCGCCGGGCGCCGGCGCGGGAGAGGAGCGAGTGGAAGTCATGCCCCGCTCGTGCAAGGCCTGTGCCAACCGTATCCAACACTATCCAGCGCTATGCAGCGGCGACGTACGCAGCGCCCGCACGCTTCAGTCCTGCGTCGCCACGCGCGTTGCCCCGCACCGCCTGTTGCATCGCAGCGGGACAGATTGTGTGTCGCGGACGTTGCAGAGTGTCACCTCGGCGGCCTGCCGCGCGGGTTTTGCGGTGGCTCCCCGTGCTTGGCACGGAACGTGTGTGAGGAGGGCGTCGCAGGCTTAGCTGTCGGCCGGTGCGGCGGGGGCGATGCGCAGGTCATGGATGGCGGAAGCAACCAGCCAGGCATGGGCACCGCTGCGCGCGGCGGCGTCGAGGTCGGCGCCATCGCGGATGCCGCCGGCGCCGATGAGCTGGCGCGCGGGGCCCGCCTGGCGGCGGACCTGTTCGAATAGTGCCAGGTCGGGACCTTCGAACGCGCCGACCCGGTCGAGCGTCATCACGATGACGCTGCCGGGCCAGTCGCGGTTGTCCTGCCACCACGATGCCTGTCCGAGCGGCGAGCCGTGGCGGCGGTCCAGCGACAGCAGGGCCTGCGGAAGTTGCAGGAACGGCGAGGCGAGCGGCTCGCCGGCGCTGGCGCGTATCGATTCGCTGCCGAACACCGGCCGTATCCGGGCCGCGGTGCTGTCGATGCCATCGCTGGCGCCAAGCCGGGCCAGTACGCCGGAGGCGTCGGCGGCATCGGCAAAGCCGGCGTCGAGCCAGAGTTCGACGCCGGGCAATGCGTGGCACAGCGCGGCGAGGGTGTCGCATTGCGCAGGCTTGCCGGTCAGCGCGTCGAGGTCGGCGATGTAGAGCGTGCGCGCCGCGCAGTAGCCCAGCATGGCGCGCGCGATCGTGACGGGATCGCTGCCTGCGCACAGGCCGGAGCGGATGGGCAGGTACTGGTTTCGCTGGCCCCTGACGGCGCGGACTACCTGGGCGTCGAGCAGGTCGATGACGGGGACGATGTGCATGGACTTGACGTGATGACTCGTGTATTCGTGTATGAATATATCAGCGGCGGCGGTGTCGAGCGCCATGTCACGCCCGAGCTGCTGGCGCAGGGCAGGCTGATGCGCGACGCCATGATCGGCGACCTGGCGCGCATCGACGACGTGACGGTCAGTTGCGCCGTATCGCCAGCCGAATGGCGCGAAGACTGCTACGGCGCGCTGAACGTGGCGTACTGCCGGCGCAGGACCGGCGAGACGCCGCTGGCCTTCGTGCGCCGGCAGGCCGCGCGGCACGATGTGAGCTGGGTGGTGGCGCCGGAATCCGGCGGGACCCTGTTGCGTTTGCGACGCGCCGTCGACAGCGCGGGTTGGCTTGGCAGCAGTGCCACCGCAATCGCGCTGGCCGGCAGCAAGGCCGCCACCGTGCGTCACCTGCGCGGGCTGGGCATCGCCACGACGCGGCCATGGCGCGACGGCGATGTGCCGCAACCGGACTGCGGCCGATGGGTGGTCAAGCCCGACGACGGCGCCGGCGCGGTCGCCACCCGCAGCTACAGCCGTTTCGACGCCGCGCACGCGGCGTGGCGCCAGCGCCTGGCCGCGGGCGAAACCGTCGTGCTCGAACCCTGGGTCGAAGGGGTCCCGCTCAGCGTGTCGATGCTGTGCGGACCGGGCGGCGCCGAGGTGCTGAGCATCAACCGCCAGCGCATCCGCGTCGATGGCGACGGCGTGGTCCATTACGACGGCGTGCAGACCAACATCATGGATCCCGCGGGCCCACAGGGCCGCGTGCTGGCCCGGCTGGCCGAGGCCGTGGCCGGCGGGGTGCCGGGCCTGTCGGGCTTTGTCGGCATCGACGTCGTGCTGCATCCGCGCCAGGGCCCGGTGGTGATCGAGATCAATCCGCGCGTCACCTGCGCCTATCGCGGCCTGTCCGCGGCGCTGGGGCGCAATCTCGCGCTGGAGATGCTGGCCAGTCACCAGGTCTGTGCCGAAATGCAGGAAACCAACGGAGCGTCGAATGGAGGCTGAAGGCCGCAGCGCCGCGGTGATCTATGGCTGGGACCTCGGCGGCGCCAACATCAAGGCGGCCCGGCTGGAGCACGGCGCGGTGCGCGATGTCGCGCAATGGGCCTGTCCGCTATGGCAGGGCCTTGGCCACCTGGAAGAAGCACTGGTGCGCGCGAGAGAGCGTTGGCCGGATTGCGGCCGCAGCCGGGATGTCGCGCATGCGGTCACCATGACGGGCGAAATGACCGATTTGTTCGAGCACCGGCAGGCCGGCGTGGTCGCGCTGGCACAAGTCATGTCGGATAACTTCGGCGAACGCGTGCATTTTTATGCCGGCGAAGCCGGCTGGCGCATGCAGCCGCAAGTCGAATCGGACTGGGCGAGCATCGCCTCGGCCAACTGGCTGGCGACAGCGAGCCTGGCGGCGACGCGGTGCCCGGACGCCGTGCTGGTCGATATCGGCACCACCACCACCGACATGATCCCGCTGGCAGGCGGGCGCGTGGCGGCGCACGGACGCGACGACGCAGGGCGGCTCGCCAGCGGCGAACTGGTCTACCAGGGCGTGGTGCGCACGCCGTTGTGCGCACTGGCGCCACGCATCGCGTTCGGCGGGGTGCTGGTCAATGTCATGAACGAATGGTTCGCCACCACGGCGGATGTGTACCGGCTGACCGGGGAACTGCCCGCGCTCCACGATGCGCACCCCAGCGCCGATGGCCGCGCCAAGACGCCGGAGGCGACGCGCCAGCGCCTGGCGCGGATGATCGGGCGCGATGCGCACGAGGCGCCGGCTGCCGACTGGCTGGCACTGGCCGGGCAATGGCGCATGGCGCAGATCGCGGAGCTGGGACACAACCTGCTGCGCGTGCTCGATGCGGCCGGGCTGCCGGCCGAGGCGCCGCTGGTGGGGGCCGGCTGCGGCCATTTCCTGGTGCGCGAGCTGGCCGGCCGGCTGGGGCGCCGCTATCGCGCCTTCGAGGACCTTGTGGGGATCTCCGGGGCGGCCGCGCCATGGGCCCGCGTGTGCGCGCCGGGCGTGGCGGTTGCCGTGCTGCTCGAGCGCGCCCTGCGCGGCGTGGCGGCCGGTGAGGAGGCGCTGCCATGCGCAGGATAGCGGCGCGTCGCCGCAAGGCATCCATGCCTGCGGAGGGGTTCAGCCAGCGCGATAACGGTTGTAGGGTTGAGGCAGACGGCAAACGGCACGGCAGCGAACGGGAGCCTGTATGTGGGTGGTGAAAATCGGCGGCAGCGTCGCGCGCGATCCGCTGTTGCGCGACTGGTTGCAGGACCTGAGCGAACTGGGCGGCGGCCGTATCGTGGTGGTGCCTGGCGGCGGCGGCTTTGCCGACCAGGTCAGGGAGCACCACGCGGTATGGGCGTTCGATGAGGTGGTGGCGCACAACATGGCGGTGCTGGCCATGGTGCAATACGGCATGATGATGAACGGGCTGTGTCCCGGGCTGTCGCTGGCGGTCGACGAGCAGGACATCCACCGCGTATTGCGCGAGGCCGGCGTGGCGGTCTGGCTGCCGTTTGCGCTGCTGCGCGAACAGGCCGACGAACTGACCTGCTGGGATGTCACGTCCGACAGCATCGCCGCCTGGCTGTCGAACCGGCTCAATGCCGAGAAGCTGGTGCTGGTCAAGTCCTGCCCGCTCGAACCGGAAAGCACGCTGCAGGACCATATCGCACAGCAGGTGGTCGACCGCCAGTTCGGCCGCCACACGCGCGGCGCGCCGTATCCGATCACGCTGCTGCACAAGAGCGACCTGGCGCGGATGCGCGACCTGCTGCTTTACTCGACGGGAAGCTGAACGGGAAGACGCCGGCGCGCGCGTCAGGCCGCTTGTATCGCGGCCGCTTCGGCCTGGCCGCTCAGCGCCGCGCGCAGCGCCCGGACCTTCGCAGGAGCAAGCCGGCTGGCGCGTGCGCCCTCGCACAGGGCGCTACGGAAGCCGGCAATGTCAGGGGCCAGCGCGCGCAGTTGCGGCACGTGTTCAAGCCGCAGCGCGCCGGCCAGCCCCACCTTGCAGCCCAGCGCGCTGGCGCTGCCGATCATGCTGGCCAGCGTGGCATGCCCGACGCAATCGAACAGGCTGCCCGCCTGCTTGTCCTCGGTATCCGCCATCACGGCAGGAAAGCCCAGCGCGCACGCGTATGCCACCAGCGCCAGGTCGAGTCCGTGGTCGGCGAGAAAGACTGGCACCACTTGCCACGGCAGCCGGGCGAGCTGCTCCAGCGCGGCGCCGGCGTGCGGCCCCGGCGCGAGGCCCACCTTGACATAGTCGACGCCGCAGCCGCCGATCATATCGGCCATGCGCAGCATCGCGGCATGCTCGCCGGCGGCATGGTCGCCGATGGTCGCGCTCAATGGCAGCCCCGGCCAACCCCGGCGCACGGCCTGCACGACCTGTCTGACGGTGTGCGCCGGCAGCGCGCCCAGCGCGCCGGCGCGCGGCTCTTTGAGGTCGAGCAGGTCGGCGCCGGCGGCCGCGGCATCGTACGCTTCTTCCAGGTCGCGCACGCTGGTGAGCAGGGCGGTCATTGGCTTTCCTCTGTGGTGCGGGTTGTCTCTCGCCTGGCCGCGTGCGCCGCGATCGCAGCGCGCAGCCATTGCCAGGCCTCGTGTTCATCGGGCCCCGCGGTCTTGTCGATGGCGATCTGCAGGTACGCCATCTCGTGCGCGATCTTGTCCGGCGGCAGCAGGTGCAGGCGGCTGACCAGCACCGCGCCCTCGATCACCGCGGCCTGTGCGCGGTTGAATCCGGCAAAGCCGGCGTGGCGGCCTTCGTGCACGCAGGCCATGCGCAACGTGGGGCGCGCCTCATCGCCGCATTCCTGCACCAGCACCAGTTCGAGATGCCCGAGCGCGGACTGCAGCCTGGCCCCGGCGATGCGCTCGGCAGCCACGGTGGGCCAGTCGCGCCGGCCGGTCACGCAGCCGGCAAAGACGCGCACGTCGGTGGTCAGGTTCACCACCGCGTGCCCGCTCGCGACGATGTTGTCGAGCGTGGCCGACGGCCTGAACGGCATCAGGATGACTTCGCCATCACGGTAGCGCACGCCCATGGGCGCGATATGGACCACTCCGTCGCGGTTGACGGTGGTGACGACGGTCTCGTGGATCATGTCGTTCGGCATGGAAGGTGGAATCGGACCATCAGGCCCGTTTGCGCATGGTGGTTCCCGGCGCGCACCATTGCGCCAGGTCTTCGCTTTCCTGATCGACCGCGCAGCCCCAGTCCAGCGCCTGGTCCTGTACGTAGCGCTTGCCAAGACGCCAAGCGATCTCGGCCCGGGCCAGCTCGACGCCGATGTAGAACGCGTGGCTGCCGTCCGACTCGAGCTGCAGGCGCGGGAACAGCGAAAACGGATCGCCGGCCACGTGATGGCCATCGCGGTTGAAGATATGGATGCCGCGCTCGGACACCTGCACGCGGAAATTGGGGTCCCGGATCGCGCCCGCGGTTTCGGCGATTTCGTCGGCGCTGTAGGGGTAGGGCACCTTGGCGTGCAGGCTCATCATCTGGTCGGTGATGCCCTTGGGCAGCATGCGCTGCTCGCGCGCCAGGTACATCACGCGCCGGGCGATATCGGCTTCGCGGATGGCGCGGCGCGCGTGCGGGCTGACCTGCGTGGTCAGCACCGCCTTCGCCTGCATCTCCGCCGCGATGCCGAACAGCACCGCGTTGATGCCGCAGGTGTCGGCCTCGGTCAGCTCGGTCACATTGCCTACACCCAGCATGATCGGCGCATCCGGAAAGCGCTGGCGCAACCGCTCGTAGCGCCCGAGCGAGGCCAGCAGGCCGAACGGGATCGGGTCGAGGATGGCGTCGGCCAGGAATGGCCGGCCGCGCTGCTGCATCTGCTCCACCGCGGCATGCAGCGACGCTTCGTCGCTCGGCTCGCGCGGAACCAGCACCGGCACGGCGGCGACCTCGTCGGCGATCCACAACGTGTCGAGCGACAGGCTCAGCAGGTAGTCGGCACCGGCGCGGCCGCCGCGCAGCAGCTCGTCGCCATTCATCGAATCGACGCTGACGGCGAAGCCCTCGGCCTTGAGCGCGCGCACAGTCTCTTCCAGGTGCGGGAACGGCGTGGCGGGCAGGCAGCCGATATCGATCACGTCGGCGCCTTCGGCGCGGTGCTGGCGGGCGCGCGCCAGCACCGCGTCGATATCGAGCTGCGGCGCGTCGACGATCTCGGCAAAGATGGCGATGTCGTATTGCGACAGGTCGGCCGGCCGCGCCTTGCGGTTGAAGAACTGGGGCAGGTCCTTGAGCTCTTCCGGGCCGCGCTCGACCGGGATGCCGTAATGCTGCGACAGCGCGTCGAGGTCGCCGCGGCAGCGTCCCGGCACAATGATCCGGTCGGCGGCCACCGGCGGCGCGAGCCGCCGGCGCACCATGTCGGCGGTCATCAGCGCCGCCACCTGCAGGCCGAGTTCGCGGATCTCCCAGGTGAACGGCGCCGGCGCCATGCTGTCGAGCACGCGCTCCAGTCCTTTCTCGGCCAGGCGTCCGGTCAGGAAGACAATGTGTTCCATCTGAGTGACAGTTGCTGCAGTCGCTGGTCGAGCGCGCTGCGCAGTTCTTCGATCGAACACACCACGCGGCTGTGGTCGATCTCGCGCAGCCGCCTGACATTGTCCAGTTCGATATTGCGGGGATGCAGCGTGACCCAGCCATGCGGGCTTTTGGTCACGACCACCGGTTCGGTATCGCATGCAAAGACAATGCCCGGCAGGCCGAGCTTGCCGGCCTGGGCGAAGATATTGGTCGGCAGCGTATCCGAGATGCCCAGCGCGCATTTGGCCACGGTGTTGCTGGTGGCGGGCGCGATAACCACGGTGTGGTAGTGCCCTTCGTAGAGCGTGCCGACCGGTACCGCACTGTGGCTCTTGTCGCGGAACACGCGAAAGCGCGGCTTGAGCTGCTCGATGCGGATGTCATAGAGCGCCAGCACTTCCTCGCCGGCGCGCGACAGGAACAGGTCGACATCAGGCAGCTCGCGCGCGAGCGCCAGGCTCTCTTCGAGGAAATGGCCGGAGCCGGTGATGGCCCAGGCAAAGCGGGGCTCGTCCCCACCGGGCTGCGCGAATTCATCCTGGTTGTCAGGCAGCATTGCGGCAGTGGTCATCAGATTTGCTCCGAGAAACCCCGCCTTCAGGGCGGGGAGTGAAAGGAGTGCTGCCGGCAGCAAGCACTTCCAATTTAGAATGACCGGCATGCTTCTGGTCTATCGCTACCGGGTGAAGTCGCTGAATGGCCTGCTCAATCAGCAGAGCCGCGCGGTGAACTACGTCTGGACCTGCAACGACACGCAGAAGCACGCGCTCAAGTGGGGCAAGAAATGGCCCACGGGTTTCGATCTGAACGTGTTGACGACCGGCACCAGCAAGGAACTGCGCATCCATTCCGGCACCATCAACGCGGTTTGCGAGCAGTACGCCAAGTCGCGTAGCCAGCACCGCCGGCCGTACCTGCGCTATCGCGGCCGCAAGTCGCTCGGCTGGGTGCCGCTCAAGG
>NZ_JBEFLI010000180.1:0-1155 GCF_040578825.1 Cupriavidus necator
CAACGCATGACTCGGGGACAGCGTGATTCGCTAAATCTTCTGCTGTCAGGGACTTTCACCCTTTACTCCTTGCCGGTTAGCCGGCGCACACTGTATATCCATACAGTACCGGGAGGACGTCTTCCCATGCCCTTGTACCAGTCCGATTCCATCCTGCTCGAGGCCTATTACTTCGGCGACGACGCCGAATCCATACGGCTGCCCTGCGACGGCGTCCGCGTGGATGCCGGTGCGATCATCGTTCTCGGCATCCCGCCGGATCAGCTACAGGCGCTGCGCTGGACGCCAGACTTCCTGTCCTTCGACGCGCAGGGCATGCGCCATCGCTACCCGGTCAGCCGGCCCGCGCTGGTGGGCCCCAGCCAGGCGCGCTTTGCCTTGCTTTAAGCTATGGGGCCCGCATCGATGATGCCCCCCTGATCATCCCCGTTCGCCCACATGCCTGACCTCAGTCCCGCGGCCACGCAGCTGATCCGCTCGCTCGACCTGAAGCCCCATCCGGAAGGCGGCTACTACCGCGAAACCTATCGCAGCGCGCCGTCCACCGCGATCTACTACATGTTGTGCGGCAACGACTATTCCGCCTGGCACCGCATCCGTTCCGATGAGCTATGGCATTTCCATGCGGGCTCGCCGCTGGATGTGCACGTGATCGTCGATGGGAGCATCGTCACGCATCGCCTGGGCGATCCGCTGCGGCGCCCCGGCGCGGCCTTCCAGGCAATGGTGCCGGCCAGCCACTGGTTTGCGGCGGAACGCGTGGACCTTGGAGACGGCGCCGACTTTGCGCTGGTCGGCTGCACCGTGGCGCCGGCGTTCCAGTTCAGTGAATTCGAACTGGCCGACCTCGACACCATTGCCGGCCTCGCTCCCGGCCACGACGCCTTGCTGCACCGGCTTGCACGATAGCTGCGCCCCAAAAAAACAGCCCGCCGCGGCGGGGTGCGGGCGGGCCGGTGAGTACAGCGGCGCCAGTCTACGCCCAAGCGCCGGGGGCCGCGGTCGAACAAACCGGATATCCCACCGCATTTTCTGACGACAGCCGGCGCAGCGGCGCTATGTCGCGGTAGGAATGCCCATTACTGAGCACCCCCCGCACAGATCCCGGCGTGCGCGATTCGCGCACCGGGCTCCTGCCTTGGGTGTTTGGCGGTG
>NZ_JBEFLI010000181.1:0-1087 GCF_040578825.1 Cupriavidus necator
ATGACCTTGATGGTGTTGTTGATGCCTTCGACCACGCTGGTGTTCAATGGGTGGCGGCAGCGGGCCAAGATGCCATGCCAGTAGCCTTGCAGGCGCTTCGCAAACAACTCCAGGGCAGGTATTCGGCTCTGCCGAGCCTGCTCGCACCATTGCTCCCAAGCTTTTTGCGCCCACGCCGGGCGGCGGTAGAACCATAGCCGCTTTAGCTCGTCGCGCAACAGATAGACTGTCAGCAATGGCCGGTTCGCCTCCAGGACCTCATCCAGATGAACCGCCTGGGGGACGCTCAAGTTCTCCCGATTCCGCAGCAGTAGCCAGCGTGTGGACTTGAGCACCCGTCTGGCCGGCCGATCGTGCCGCAGCTGATTGGCCTGATCCACCCGCACTCGGTCGATGACCTCACGCCCGTACTTAGCTACCACGTGGAACAGGTCGAAGACCACCTCTGCTTGCGGGCAATGCGCCCGGATCTCCAACTCATACGCGGTCGTCATGTCGATGGCGACGGCCTCGATGCGCTGCGCAACGCCGGCGGGGAGCTGCTCAAAGAAGGCTCGGGCGGTCTCGCGTGAGCGCCCCTGTCCGATCCAGAGCACCTGCCGCCCAATGGGATCGACTACCACCGTGGCATATCGATGCCCCTTGTGTAGCGCGAACTCATCCATGGCCAGGTAGCGGATATTGGACCAGTCCGGCTCGGCCACTGCCTCACGCAAGCGCGCCTTATCGATCGATTTAACTGTGTGCCAGCCCAGATCGTAGAAGGCCGCCACCGCCTGCACCGTACAGTGGCGCAACAAGTGGCCGCAAGCCTGGGCCAAGCGGGCCGTCACGCGTTGGTAGCGCCCAAGCCATTCCAGCCGCTCCAGCCTCGGACCACCGCAACGGTCGCACCAAACGCGCCGGCGCGGCACGTGCAGTACGACCCGATACTCGAACAGCGGAAGGTCCCGGACTCGCCTGACCACTGTCTCATGCACCTGATGGCAGCGCGCGCCACACTCCTCGCAATGCATGACCTTGCTGACCGGCTTCAAGTACAACGACAGCGTACGGCTCTCTCCCTCCGGCCATTCCACGCGCTCCA
>NZ_JBEFLI010000182.1:0-1075 GCF_040578825.1 Cupriavidus necator
ATCGACCGCACCGACCAGTTCCCGATGGACACCTGGAAGAAGATGGGCGACCTGGGCGTGCTCGGCATCACCGTGGCCGAGGAATACGGCGGCGCCAACATGGGCTACCTCGCGCATATGATCGCGATGGAAGAGATCAGCCGCGCCTCGGCCTCGGTCGGCCTGTCGTACGGCGCGCACTCCAACCTGTGCGTGAACCAGATCCACCGCAACGGCACGCCGGCGCAAAAGGCCAAGTACCTGCCCAAGCTGGTGTCGGGCGAATGGATCGGCGCGCTGGCGATGAGCGAGCCCAACGCCGGCTCGGACGTGGTCAGCATGAAGCTGCGCGCCGAGCTGAAGGGCGACCGCTATGTGCTCAACGGCACCAAGATGTGGATCACCAACGGCCCCGACTGCGATGTGCTGGTGGTCTACGCCAAGACCGAACCCGAGCTGGGCGCGCGCGGCATGACCGCGTTTATCGTCGAGAAGGGCATGAAGGGCTTCTCGGTGGCGCAGAAGCTGGACAAGCTGGGCATGCGCGGCTCGCACACCGGCGAACTGGTGTTCCAGGACGTCGAGGTGCCGGTCGAGAACATCCTCGGCGCCGAGAATGGCGGCGCCAAGGTGCTGATGAGCGGGCTGGACTACGAGCGCGCGGTGCTGTCGGGCGGGCCGGTCGGCATCATGCAGGCCTGCATGGACGTGGTCACGCCCTATATCCACGACCGCAAGCAATTCGGCCAGAGCATCGGCGAATTCCAGCTGATCCAGGGCAAGGTCGCCGACATGTACACCACGCTGCAGGCCGCGCGCAGCTACCTGTACACCGTGGGCAAGAACCTGGATGCGCTGGGCAGCGACCACGTGCGCCAGGTGCGCAAGGACTGCGCCGCGGTGATCCTGTACACGGCGGAGAAGGCCACCTGGATGGCGGGCGAGACCGTGCAGATCCTGGGCGGCAACGGCTATATCAACGAATACCCGGCCGGGCGCCTGTGGCGCGATGCCAAGCTGTACGAGATCGGCGCCGGCACCTCGGAGATCCGCCGCATGCTGATCGGCCGCGAATTGTTCGCCGAAACCATGTAAG
>NZ_JBEFLI010000018.1:0-96510 GCF_040578825.1 Cupriavidus necator
CTGGGTCTTCACGCTGCGCAAGGGCGTGGCCTTCCACGACGGCAAGGCGTTGTCCCCGGCTGACGTGGTGTACTCGATCATGCGCCACAAGGACCCGGCCACCGCTTCCAAGGCCAAGGTGCTGGCCGAGCAGATCGAGAGCGTGAAGGCCACCGGCCCGAACGAGGTCACGGTGGTGCTGACCAGCCCCAATGCCGACCTGCCGGTGATCCTTGGGACTTCCCATTTCCACATCGTCAAGGACGGCACCACCGATTTCAGTGCCGGCATCGGTACCGGGCCCTACAAGCTCAAGGAATTCAGGCCCGGCGTGCGCACGCTCGTGGTGCGCAACGGCGCCTACTGGAAGCCCGGCAAGCCCTATCTCGACGAAATCGAGTTCGTCGGCATCGCCGATGACAGTGCCCGCGTCAACGCGCTGCTGTCGGGCGGGATGGACCTGGTGGCCATGGTCAACCCCCGCGCCGTAGCCCGAGTCAAGAGTACCCCAGGCTACGCGGTGCTTGTTACGCAATCGGGGCAGTACTCAGACCTGATCATGCGCAAGGACGTGGGCCCGGGTACGAACCCGGACTTCCTGATGGGGATGAAGTACCTGCAGGACCGCGCGCAGATGAAGAAGGCGATCGCGCTTGACTATGCCGTGGTCGGCAATGACCAGCCGATCGACCCGACCAGCCGGTTCTTCTTCAAGGAGCTTCCGCAGCGACCGTTCGACCCGGAGAAGGCGAAGTTTCATTTCCGCAAAGCTGGCGTGACGGGCAAGGTGCCGGTAGTGACCTCGCCGGCCGCGTTGTATTCGGTGGAGATCGCGATGGTGATGCAGAAGACCGCGCAGCGTGTCGGCCTTGACCTCGACATCAAGCGCATGCCTGCCGACGGCTATTGGTCGAATCACTGGCTCAACAGCCCCGTCGGCTTCGGCAATGTGAACCCGCGCCCCAGCGCCGACACCATCCTCACGCAGTTCTTCAAGTCCGATGCGCCCTGGAACGAATCGCGCTGGAAGAACCCCAAGTTCGACCAGCTGCTGGTGGCGGCGCGGGGCGAAACCGATACCGCCAAACGCAAGCAGTTATATGCCGACATGCAGACCATGATCCACCAGGATGCCGGCATCGGTATCCCGCTGTTCCTGGCCAGCATCGACGGACATTCGTCGAAGCTCAAGGGCTTGTCGCCGATCCCGCTGGGTGGGCTGATGGGCTATTTGTTTGCCGAGAATGTCTGGCTGGATGCGTGAGTTTGAAGGTCTGCGCTCGCAGACCACGCGCCTGACTTCGTGGATACGCCTGGCCTTCACCCCGACCCTCTCGCAAGCGGGAGAGGGAGAACCCAACGGGTGAGGGAAAGGCCGGTTCTGCCGGCCTGGACTACTGGCAACCCCTGCATGCTGTCGCTTTGCTCTGCTCTCCCGCTTGCGGGAGAGCAGAGTTCATTTACCCTTCCTGGAGGAAATCGTTTCATGAAAATAAAACTGTCGGCCCTTGCAGCCGCTTTGCTGGTGGTCCCCAGCGCGTATGCGCAATCGAACGTCACGCTGTACGGTGTTGCCGATGTGGGTATCGAATACCTGAACAAGGCGGTGGCTTCGACGGGTACCGTACCTGCCGGGGCCCAGGGCAACAATCTGTGGGCACTGCAATCCGGCAACCAGTCCGGATCGCGCTGGGGCTTGCGCGGCGTGGAAGACCTGGGTGGCGGCATGAAGGGCATCTTCCTGCTGGAAAGCGGCTTCAACCTCGATACCGGCGCATCGGGGCAGGGCGGCCGTCTCTTTGGCCGCGGCGCCTACGTGGGTCTGCAGAGCCAGTGGGGCCAGCTGACCCTGGGCCGGCATACGACCCCGTTCTATGACTTTGGCGTTACCTACGACCCGATGTCGATCGCGAGCCGCTATTCCGTTGGTGCGCAAGACCCGTTCATGGGCGGGGCCCGTGCGGATAACTCCGCCAAGTATATGGGGACGTTCGGCGGGCTGAGCGTGACCGCCCTGTATAGCTTCAACAACAGCAACCAGGAGGTCGCCGGCAATTTCACCAACGGGCGTCAGTACTCGGTCGCGGTGAACTATGCCGCGGGTGGATTCGCCGTTGGCGCCATTTACGATCAGACGAACCGGTCGGCAGCCACGGCGCTGTCTACTGACAGCCTGATCAGGCGCGCCGCGGTCGCCGGGACATACACCTTCGGTCCGGCCAAGCTCTACGGCGGCTACCGCTATGCCCACGCGTTCAACGGTGCCACGCTGCCTGGCGTTGCGCTGACCAACACCGTGTCGAACCTCGGTTGGGCCGGCGTCGGCTACCAGGTATCGCCGGCGCTGTCGGTCAGTGGCTCGGCGTACTACCAGAACCTGCGTCAGTCGAACGCCGGCAACCCGTGGCTGTTCGTTGCGTTGGTGGACTATGCGCTGTCGAAGCGCACGGACCTTTACACCACCGTTTCGTACGCACTGAACCGCGGCAAGTCGAACCTGGGGGTGAACGGGTTCAATGACCAGCTCGGCACGAGCAGCGAAGCCGTGCAGCCGGGTGCGAACCAGTTCGGCGCTGTCATTGGCATCCGCCACAAGTTCTGAGCTTAAGTCCGTTAGTGAACACCCGGAGGCGTCTCCGGGTTCCGATACAAGTCCGATCCGCTCCGGGGCTGGCATGCCCGGAGCGCTGTCAGTCCCGGGACGGCTCCGCCTGTTCTAACGCCCAGAGAAGAAGCCATGTCGGACATCGCCCCCCTGAAACAGGAACCCGAGCTTTTCACGTTGGCAACGGCGAATGCCCGATCGTCGACACCTTCTGGCAAACCGAAACCGGCGGGCACATGATCAGCCCGTTGCCTGGCGTGACGCCGTTGGTTCCGGGCTCCTGCACGCTGCCGTTGCCGGGCATCATGGCCGCGGTGGTGGATGAAGCCGGCAACGAGCTGCCGCACAGACAGGGCGGCATCCTGGTCGTCAAGCGCCCGTGGCCGTCCATGATTCGCACCGTCTGGGGCGATCCGGAGCGGTTCAAGGCAAGCTATTTCCCGCAGGAACTGGGCGGCAAGCTTTACCTGGCAGGCGACGGCGCGGTGCGCAATGAAAAGACCGGCGACTTCAGCATTACCGGTCGCATCGACGACGTGCTCAACGTCTCCGGTCACCGCATGGGCACCATGGAAATCGAATCGGTGCTGGTCGCCAACCCGCGCGTCGCGGAGGCCGCCGTGGTGGGCAAGCCGGACGATACCACCGGCGAAGCGATCTGCGCCTATGTCATGCTGAAGGGCCCCCGGCCTCAGGGCGATGAAGCACAGCGGATCGCCAGGGAGTTGCGCGACTGGGTCGCCAGGGAGATCAGCCCCATCGCCAAGCCCAAGGAAATCCGTTTTGCCGACAACCTGCCCAAGACACGCTCGGGCAAGGTGATGCGGCGGCTGCTGCGCGCCATCGCAAAGGGCGAACCGATTACGCAAGACCTGTCGACCCTTGAAGATCCTGCGATCCTGGAGCAGCTCAGGCAAGCGCAGTAATTGTGCAAGCCGACCGGCGCGCCGCACAGCGAGCGGGGCTGCCGGTCGCTGCACGTTTCTCAACAAGCGACTATACGAAAGAGACTCAGGAACTGATGACGAACGTTTTCAAGCCCATGCGTATGCTCAAAACGATCAAGGACGGGCACTGGAACCATCATCTGCAGGCTAATGCAATGCTGAAAGCCGGGAACATCAAGCTTGACACGGAGGACTGCAATGTCGCCTAAGCGACGATGGACGGCAATGCGGCAGCGTTACCCTTCGCTGGGTGTATTCGGGTACATCGACATGATGCTCGATTCGTCCATGCATCCCAGGACGCAGCATCGCGTGCTGGACTGCATCGAGGAACAGCGCGTATGGGAGTGGCCAGGATCGCCGGGGATCGGTATTACCCGGTTCGGACGCTTCGAGCATGCCTGCCGTGTGACGTTCGCACGCAGCGGCCACCACGCCATGTACTACGTGTGCCATAACGGACGCTATCGCATGGAAGAAACGCCGGCGTTCGTATCAGAGTTCGATGCAGGCGGTGCGTAACCACCTGCATCGTACGGCACGGTGCATGCTGTCGGCGCGGCCGACAGCCCCCAGGTCAACGCAGGAAACTGTGTGTGCGATCAGCGGCGCGGTGCCCGTCCTGAAGTGGAGGCGGGTTGCCAGTCAGCGGCTCCGACATTGGGTAAGCCCCGCCTTTTCCCCGATTCATGAGATGGCCGTTTCGAAGTGGCTCAGCAGAGCGCCTGGTTGATGATTGCGAACTGCTTGAGCCCGCTATCCGCCGGCGGTACGCCATTGCGTGCCATCGCCACGACTGTATCCACCTGAACCAGTCCCGCCTGCGCGAGCCAGTCCTGCAGGCCGCTGGTTCCCGTGATATCCGCGCGCACGAAAGACCCGGCGTAGGCGCCGGACCAGCAGGCAATCAAGGCCTTCGCACGTTCACTATCGGAGGCCACCACCGGCCCGATCGCATAGCCGCGCCCGAAGCGGCGCATAACCGAGAAGCCGACGGCTTCGCCATTGCGCTCGAGCACGACCGTCTCTGCCATGGGGAGCAATGACTTCAGCAGGTCGCCGCGCGACATGCCGGTAGCGCGATTCGCCAGCTCGGTGAGCGTCTCGATATCGCTTGGCTCGAGCGGACGCAGCGTTTCCCCGGCAGCGAGTGCGACCGGGTCGACGGCATTCATCGTTCCCTGGTGCTGCGTGATGGTGCCGGTCGCGACGAAGCCGAGGCGCTCATACAGGGGCTGTCCGGCGGGCGTGGCATTGAGCAGTGTGCAGCGGTTGCCCAGCGCTTCCAGCACCAGGCGCATCAATTCGCTGCCAATGCCCTTGCCCTGGTGCGCCGGCGACACAATGATCATCCCAAGCGATGCTTGCTGTCCCTGCTTCCAGCAGAGACCGGTGCCGATCACAGCACCGTATTCTTCGGCGACGAAGCCGATGCCCAGGCGAAGGACAAATTGCCAGTCTTCGACACGATGCGGCCAGCGCAAGGCTTGCGACAGTTCATGTGCTGCTGGCACGTCCCTTTCGTTCATCGCGCGGTAGGAAACTGGCGCGTGGATAGCTTGGCTTGGCATGGTGTCTTCCTTTTGAATAGGCCGGATCGGCAACACGTCTGGCAGGACCCCGGACTGAAGCCATCTTGCCACAGTGTTCGCGCATCTTTACGGCGCGAATGCGATTCCACATGTTTGTCTGACTACCGCTTCATCACGCAGAGCTTATGCCGTTGAGCCAACGAAAAACCGCATAAATTGCTACGCCCACGCTCTGGCAATGGGCGTAAGCGATGCAGTTCGCAATGTCACGTCGAGCTTTCCCAGACCGCTGATCGCGAGCGTATATGCTTGGTCACCGCGTCGCGTGATGGTGATGGCCGACGTATGCAGAGCGTCGGACAACGTGCCTCGTGGCAGCGAAACCGACATCAACGATGAGCGAATGGTCGCCTGCGGCAGCCGGATGCCGAGTTGCCGGCAGAATGCGGAAGCCCATGCGCCGCCCGCCAGCACCGCGATCGTCGTCCGGATCGTGCCATGTTCGATCACGACACCGCTGACCCGGCCGCCCGCGGTCTAATCTAGCTGCTCCCCCAGCCCGCTGGCGCAGTCGATGTCGATGGGGTTTATCCGCAACTTTCAAGATTAGTCTGGCGGAGCAGTCGGTTTTGCAATTCAATGCGGTAGCGCCGGCTGAAAAAATTTTCTTGACTAGATAAATGGCTTCAAGTCCTTAGCGGTGCGAAGGACAAGTCCGCGCCCGCCGGCCGTTCCAGACTACCCAGGAGCACTACGATGAGCGATAGCCGTAAAGAGTTCGAGAGTCTGGTGGGCCCCGGCGAAAGCCTTCGTATGATGGATCTGCTCAAGCGGGGCGCGACGCGGCGTGACGTGCTGGCGATGCTGCTGGCGGGCGGCATGCAGGCCACGCTGGCCGGCAGCCTGGCCGGTGTGGCCGTCAAGGCCCATGCGCAGACCCCGCGCCGTGGCGGCCGTATCCGCGTGGCAGCCGCCACGGCGGCCGCCTCGGATACGCTCGATCCGGCGAAGCAGTCTAACCAGAACGACTACGTGCGCTGCAACATGGTCTACAACGGGCTGACTACGCTCGATGCCACCCTGACGCCGCGGCCAGCGCTGGCCGAGTCGTTCAATACCACCGATGCCAGGACCTGGGTCTTCACGCTGCGCAAGGGCGTGGCCTTCCACGACGGCAAGGCGTTGTCCCCGGCTGACGTGGTGTACTCGATCATGCGCCACAAGGACCCGGCCACAGCTTCCAAGGCCAAGGTGCTGGCCGAGCAGATCGAGAGCGTGAAGGCCACCGGCCCGAACGAGGTCACAGTGGTGCTGACCAGCCCCAATGCCGACCTGCCGGTGATCCTTGGGACTTCCCATTTCCACATCGTCAAGGGCGGCACCACCGATTTCAGTGCCGGCATCGGTACCGGGCCCTACAAGATCAAGGAGTTCAAGCCTGGTGTGCGCACGGTGGTGCTGCGAAACGATGCGTACTGGAGGTCCGGTAGGCCCTATCTCGACGAGATCGAGTTCGTCGGTATCGGCGATGAGAGCGCGCGCGTCAACGCGCTGCTGTCCGGCGGCATGGACCTGGTGGCCATGGTCAACCCCCGCGCCGTAGCCCGGATCAAGAGTACCCCAGGCTACGCGGTGCTTGTTACGCAATCGGGTCAGTACACAGACCTGATCATGCGCAAGGACGCGGGTCCTGGCGCGAACCCGGACTTCGTGATGGGGATGAAGTACCTGCAGGACCGCGCGCAGATGAAGAAGGCGATCGCGCTCGACTATGCGGTGCTCGGCAACGATCAGCCGATTGACCCCACCAACCGCTTCTTTTTCAAGGGCCTGCCGCAGCGCCCCTTCGACCTCGACAAGGCCAGGTTCCATTTGCGCAAGTCCGGCGTGGCAGGGAAGGTGCCGGTGGTGACCTCGCCTGCGGCGTTGTATTCGATCGAGATGGCGACGGTGCTGCAGCAGACTGCTCAGCGCGCGGGCCTGCAGCTGGACATCAAGCGCATGCCTGCCGACGGCTACTGGTCGAACCACTGGCTCAACAGCCAGGTGGGCTTCGGCAACGTGAACCCGCGCCCCAGCGCCGACACCATCCTCACGCAGTTCTTCAAGTCCGATGCGCCGTGGAACGAATCGCGCTGGAAGAACCCCAAGTTCGACCAGCTGCTGCTGGCGGCGCGGGCCGAGACCGATACCGCCAAACGCAGCCAGATGTATGCCGACATGCAGACCATGATCCACGAGGACGCCGGCATCGGTATCCCGCTGTTCCTGGCCAGCATCGACGGGCATTCATCGAAGCTCAAGGGCTTGTCGCCGATCCCGCTGGGTGGGCTGATGGGGTATGCGTTTGCGGAGCATGTGTGGCTTGATGCCTGACGGAGCAGGGGGGGCGGGCGCTTTTGTGCAAGTCTGCCGCCTGCGCCCCTGCGCAGTCGGGCAGGCTTACTTGCCCAGCCACTTCGCCGCATGCACCTGGTATTCGCCGCCCGCCCTGGCCAGGTGCAGCCATTGGTCGACAAAGCTCTTGAAGACCGTGTCCGCATTGGGCAGCAGGAAGGCCATCTCCGCGTATTGGAGCGGCTGCTCCGGGTTGATGGCGCACAGCTCCGGATGAATCCGGCTTTGCGCCACGGCCTCCGCCGCCTCGGTGACAAAGACATCGGCCCGGCCGGCGACCAGTTCGTCGAAGATGGTCAGGTTGTCGCGGTGGACGGTCAGCCGGGCCCGCTGTAGCCGCGACCTGGCAAAGCGCTCGTTGCTGCCGCCGGGATTGGCGATGACGCGCACCTCCGGCCGGTTGATGGCGTCGATGCTCTGGTACTTGGCCGCATTCTCGCAGCGCGCGAGCGGCGTCTTGCCGTTGACCATGTAGGGCGCGCTGAAGAACGCCTGCTTCTGGCGCTCCAGCGTGACCGAAATGCCGCCGGCGGCAATATCGCACTTGCCCGCGACAAAGTCGGGCATCAGGTTAGCCCAGCTGGTCTTGACGAATTGCGGCTTCGCGCCGAGCGCGCTCGCCAGCGAGCCCATCAGGTCCACATCAAGTCCTTCGAAACTGCCGTCAGGACGCTGGAAGCTGAAAGGCTTGTAGTCCCCGGGCGTACAGACGCGCAAGGTGCCGCCCTGCGCGATCCGGGTCAGGGCTGACGGCGAGGGCGTCGACGGTACTGCGGACACCGTTTGTGCCGCGGCCACGGAGGACAGCAGGGCGAAGGCTGGTGCAATCAGGAATTTCACGTGGGGGCTCCAAGGCGAGGATTTTTATGCGGCGGCGCGTGATGGTGACGCCGGCGTGGCAATCATACTGCGCCAGGGAGATGTCGCGTGTTGGTCTGCGACGTCTTGCCCTCACCCTAACCCTCTCCCGCAAGCGGGAGAGGGAGCACCCAGAACGCGGTGGCCTCACGACATTTCAGTCCAGCAACCCCTGACACACGTACTTGATATGCATGTACTCCTCCAGCCCATAACGCGACCCTTCGCGCCCGTACCCCGAGTCCTTCACTCCCCCAAACGGCGCTGCTTCCGCAGCCAGCGCTCCCTCATTGATCCCGACAATCCCCGACTCAAGCGCATCGGCAAGCCGCCAGATGCGCCGCACATCATTCGAGTAGAAATACGCCGCCAGCCCGAACGGCGTGGCGTTTGCCGCCGCGACCACGTCGGCCTCGGTACTGAAGCGCGTAACCGGCGCCACCGGCCCGAAGGTCTCCTCGCAAGAGCAATCCATCGATGCATCGACATCGACCAGCACCGTGGGCGCATAGTAGTTCGGCCCCGGGCACTGCGCGTTGCGAATGCGCTCGCCCCCGACCACCACGCGCGCACCGCGGCTGACCGCGTCTTCCACATGACGTTCGATCTTGTCCACCGCCCGCCCGTTGATCATCGGCCCGATCTGCGCAGCGGGGTTGGTGGCCGGAGCGACCACCAGCGCGCCGACGCGCGCGGCAAGCTTGTCGACGAAGGCGTCATGCACCTTGTCCTGGACGTAAATGCGGTTCGGGCACACGCAGGTCTGTCCGCCGTTGCGGAACTTGGCGGCCATCAGCCCATCGACAGCGGCATCGAGATCGGCATCGTCGAACACGATAAACGGCGCATTGCCCCCTAGCTCCAGCGACAGCTTCTTCAGCGTATCGGCGGAGCGGCGCGCCAGGTGCTTGCCCACAGGCGTGGAGCCGGTAAAGGTGATCTTGCGCACCCGGGCATCGTCCAGCCAGACGTCGACGACTTCAGCCGCGCGTTCGCGCGAGGCGGTGACGATATTCAGCACGCCCGGCGGCACGCCGGCCTGTTCGGCGAGCCTCACCAGCGCCAGCGAGGTCAGCGGCGTATCCTCCGCGGGCTTGCACACCACCGTGCAGCCGGCCGCCAGCGCCGGCGCGATCTTGCGGGCGATCATCGCGGCGGGGAAGTTCCACGGCGTGATCGCGGCGATGACGCCGACGGGCTCGCGCAGTGCCAGCATGCGCCGGCCGGGAACCGGGGCGGCGATCACGTCGCCATCGGCGCGCGTCGCTTCTTCGGCAAACCATTCGACATAGCTCGCGGCATACAGCACCTCGCCTTTGCCTTCGGCCAATGGCTTGCCCTGCTCGCGCGAGATCAGGCGGCCAAGGTCTTCCAGGTGGCTGACGATCAGGTCGTTCCAGCGCTTGATGATCTGCGCGCGCTGCTTTGCCGGCGTCTTGCGCCAGCCCGGGAACGCCGCGTGCGCGACATCGACGGCGCGGCGTGCGTCCGCCGCGCCGCTGTCCGGTACCGCCGCAAAGACTTCATCCGTCGCGGGGTCCGCCACGGGCAATGTGCGATCGTCGGCAGCGCCGCACCATTCACCGCCGATATAGTTGCGGCCCGGAAGCAAGGCCTGGTTCTGGAGGGACAACGGCATGTAGAAACTCTCCTTGAAAATGAGGTCAGGCGGTAGCAGCGGCGGGCACCGCGCCTTCGATATGCAGATCGACTTCATCGATCCACCCGCGCCGCAACTCCGGCACCGAGCGCGCCAGCAGCGCGTAGTAAGGGTGATGCGGTCCGCGGTCATAGTCCGCGTGCGCCACCTGGGTCAGCTTGCGGCCATGCTGCATCACCACGATCTCGTCACAGATAGAACGCACGGTGTGCAGGTCGTGGCTGATAAAGAGATACGAGACGCCGAGCTCCTTGCGCAGCTCTGCCATCAGGTCGAGGATGGCAGCGCCAACCACCGTATCCAGCGCCGAGGTGATCTCGTCGCACAGGATCAGCTCCGGATCGGCCGCGAGCGCCCGGGCCAGGTTCACGCGCTGCTTCTGTCCGCCTGACAGGCCGCCCGGCGTGCGCTGCGCCACGCCCGCCGGCAACCGCACCAGATCGAGCAACTGGCGAATCCGCGCCCGTTGCGCTTCGCCGCGCAGGCCATGGAAGAACTGCAGCGGCCGCGCCAGGATCTCCTCGACGGTGCGCGCGGGATTGAGCGCGGTATCCGCCATCTGGAACACGATCTGGATGCGCCGCAGCTCATCGCGGCTGCGTTCGGCCACCGTCGGCTTCAGCGGGCGCCCGTTGAACACGATGCTGCCGCGGCACGGCGCCACCAGCCCGGCGATCGCACGCGCCAGCGTGGTCTTGCCCGAACCCGATTCGCCGATCACGCCGATCGCCTGCCCGCGATACAGCTTCAGGTCCACGCCTTCCAGGATCTTCGCGGCGGGCTGGCCGTGCGCATCGACCGCACCGTAGCCGGCGGACAGATCGCGCACCTCCAGCAGCAGCGGGCTCTTGTCAGGGTCCACCGGCGCGCCCGGACGCTCGGTCGGACGTGCAGCCGCCAGCAGGCAGCGCGTGTAGTCGTCGACGGGCTGGTACAGGATCTGGTCGGTCTCGCCCAGCTCGCGCATCTTGCCGTCGCGCAGCACCAGGATATGGTCCGCCACCTGCGCCACCACGGCCAGGTCGTGGCTGACATAGACCGCGGTGGTGCGGCGTTCCTGCACCGCGCGGCGGAACACGCGCAGCACTTCGACCTGCGTGGTGACATCCAGCGCCGTGGTCGGCTCGTCCAGGATCACCAGGTCGGGGTCGGTGATCAGCGCCATCGCGGCCATCAGGCGTTGTAGCTGTCCACCGGACACCTGGTGGGGGTAGCGCTCGCCGATGGTATCAGGATTGGGCAGCGCCAGTTCGCGGAACAGCGCGACCGCCTTCTTCTCGGCAGCCTTGCGATCCATGAGCCGGTGGATCAGCGCCGGTTCGACCACCTGGTCCATGATGGTGCGCGACGGGTTGAACGAGGCCGCCGCGCTCTGCGCGATATACGTGATCTCGCGCCCGCGCAGACGGCGCTGTTCGCCCGGCGACAGGTGCAGCACGTCGGTGTTGCCGACCCGGATGCTGCCGGAGATCTCGCAGCCATGGCGCGCGAAGCCCATCAGCGCCAGCGCGGTGGTGGTCTTGCCAGAGCCGGACTCGCCGATCAGCGCCAGCACCTTGCCGGGTTCGATCTCGAAGTCGATTCCATCTACCAGCGTCGACTGGCCTGCGGTGATGCGCAGATCGCTGACCTTTACGGACGTGCCCATTATTTGACTCCGGTACGTGCCGAGCGACCCGGCAGATTGTCGATAACAAGATTGACCGCGAGAGTCAGGCTGGCAATGGCCAGCGCCGGCGCCACCACGGCCATGCTGCCTTCGGACAGCGCGCCGATGTTCTCGCGCACCAGCGAACCCCAGTCGGCATCGGGCGGCTGGATCCCCAGGCCGAGGAAGCTGAGGCTCGCGAGCAGCAGCACGACGTAGACGAAACGCAGCCCCAGGTCGGCCAGCATCGGGCCGAGGATATTGGGCAGGATCTCCTGGCGCATGATGTAGGCGGTGCCTTCGCCACGGGTGCGCGCCACCGTCACGTAGTCCATCGCATTGATGTTGACCGCCAGCGAGCGCGCGATGCGATACGCGCCCGGAACGTAGATGATCGCCGCCGTGATCGCCAGCATCCACACCGACGAGCCGAAGGCCGCGACCATGATCAGCGCGAACATCTTGCTGGGGATCGCCGTGAGCGTGTCGAGGCCGCGGCTCAGGCCGGCATCGATCCAGCGCCCGCTGACGGTGGCGAGCAGTGCCAGCGTGATGCCGATGCCGCTGGCGCACAGGGTCGAGACCAGCGCCACGCAAACGGTGTAGCGCGCGCCGAGGATCACGCGCGTCAGCATGTCGCGCCCGAGGTAGTCGGTGCCGAGCCAGTGCTGCGCGCTGATCGGGCCGAAGACCTGGACCTCGCCCGCGGGCGTGCCATCCTGGCTGATCAGGATCGGGCCCAGGATGGCGGCGACCAGCCAGCCGATGAGGATCAGGCAGCCGATCCAGCCGGTGATGCCCAGCCTGGGCAGGCGCGGGCGGCGACCGCCTTTTTCGGGGGCACTCACGGCGGGGGTGGCGTGTGTGTTGGAGGTAGTGGACATGTGTTGCAGCTCCTGCATGGCGTTCAAGGCTTCAGCGGTGGCGCAGACGCGGATTGGCGACGATGCCGCACACATCGGCGAGCGTGACGAGGGTCAGGTACGCACAACAGAAAATCATCGCGCACACCTGCACCACGGGCATGTCGCGCTGCGCGACGCTGTCCACCATCAGCTTGGCGATTCCCGGGTAGTTGAAGATGGTCTCGATGATGATCACGCCGCCAAGCAGGTAAGACAGGCTCAGCGCCACGGCATTGGCAATCGGGCCGATGGCGTTGGGCAGCGCGTGGAACAGCACCATGCGGGTCGCGGATGCGCCTTTGAGCCGCACCATCTCGATGTAAGGCGCGTTGAGCTGGTCGATCACCGCGGCGCGGGTCATGCGCAGCATCTGCGCGACGATCACGCAGCACAGGCTCAGCACCGGCATCGCCAGCGAACGCACGATCTTGTCCCACGAATCGTCGGTGCCGATATAGGCGAGCGCCGGCAGCCAGCGCAGCTGGACCGCGAACAGCAACACCGCCAGCGTCGCGACCAGGAACTCCGGCACCGAGACCACCGCCACCGCGCCCAGGCTGACGCTGCGGTCAAACCAGGTGCCGCGGTAGACCGCCGCCAGGATGCCGAGGCCGAGCGCTACCGGCACTGAGATCAGCGCGGTCAGGCCGGCCAGCAGCAGCGAATGGGGCAGGCGGCTGCCGATAGCCTCGGACACCGGCATGCGCGTGACCAGGGACTCGCCGGCGTTGCCGGTCACCATGCCGCCCAGCCAGTGCGCGTAGCGCACCGGCGCGGGGACGTCGAGCCCCATCTGGGTACGCAACGCGGCCAGTGCCTCGGGGGTGGCGTCCTGGCCGAGCTGCTCCTCCGCGGCATCGCCGGGCAATACCGCGGTGATGGCGAAGACGATGGCCGAGACGGCCAGCAATGAGATCAGCGCCATGCCGACGCGGCGCGCCAGCAGACGCAAGATGAACCGGTTCATGGTGTCTCTCCTTTCCCCTTGTTGCAGCCGTCGATGGTGGCAACAAGGCGCGGTATGCCGGCACCGATGCAGCCACCGCGGCGCGGCGTCTGCAAGGCGCTGATGATCGGGGTGAATTCGGCAGGGCCGATGAGGCCGTCGAACGGCTTCTTGTCTGACATGGCTATTGCTCCTGGTGGGGGCCGGAGTTCTGGGGATCGCGAAAGTGCAAGCTCAGGACCAAGCGGCGCGGGGGCAGGCTGCTGCTGAGGCAGCACGGCGCGCAGCGTGTCATTTCCCTGACATTGAAGCATGTGCGACCGGTGGCTTTGTGGGGTATTGCAAGCCATGGCAGTAAAACCTGCGGTTTCGCGTGGGCGGTTTGGCATTGCCTGCCATGCGCACGGCGTACGTGCATGTGCACCGCAACAATCCTCGGGATTACCCTAGACATCGCACAGCATCAGTGCATCGTCGGACGCAGCAAATTTTTCCTATCCCGGCCTTGCCGGTTCATCGCATCATCAGGGCTCTTTCTTTTCGTCCGGCGCTGGCCCCTCGCTGGCCCCTATAGGCGCTGGCCTCTATTGCAATGAACTCCGCGCAGCTCCCACTCCGTGCAAGCGATGGACCGCCCGCCATCCGCGTGATGGCGCAGTCCGATCTGCCCGTCGCGCTTTCGCTTTCCGAAGCTGTACGCTGGCCGCATCGCCTCAGCGACTGGAAGATGCTGTTCCAGATGGGCGAGGGCCGCGTTGCCGAAGTCGGCGGCGCGGTGGTCGGTGTCGGCATGCGCTGGCTGTGGGATGAACGCGGCGCGTCGGTCGGGCTGCTCGTGGTCGCCCCGGCCTTCCGCGAACGCGGCATTGGCAGCGTATTGCTGGAGGCGCTGTGTGCCGGCCTGGACGGCCGTACCGTGCTGCTGCACGCCCCCGGCAAGCTGCATCGCTTCTATGCGCGCATGGGATTCGAGCGTATCGGCGAGGTGCATCAGTACGAGGGCAAGGCATTGCCCGCGCCGTTGATGGCGCTGCCTGAAGGCTGCCGCCTGCGGCCCGGCGGTCGCAATGACCTGCAACTGCTGGTCGGCATGGAGCAGGGTGCCCGCGGTGTTGCACGCCCGTCGATGATCCAGGCCTGGCTGCGCCAGTCGATCGGCACTGTGGTGCTCGATCACCCCGACGGGCCGCGCGGCTTCGCGATCCTGCGGCGCTTCGGCCGCGGCGCGATGGTCGGCCCCGTGGTCGCCCCGTGCGCGATGTCGGCCAAGGCCATGATCGCGTACCTGGCCGGCCTTGTGACCGGGCGCGTGCTGCGTCTGGACGTTCACGCCAATGGCGAACTCGAAGACTGGCTCGGCTGCCTGGGCCTGGCGCATGTCGCCGACGCGACGGTGCTGGCGCGCGGCACCCCGGCTTCGCCAACGGCACCCTTCCTTCCCTTTGCGCTGGCCGACAAGGCCCTCGGATAGCAACAATGCATCTAGACACAACTTTCCTTTACAAGGCGGATCCCGTGCGCGGCCGCGCCTGGGCCGAGGTTTTCGCGCGCGAGGCGCCCGGCATCCACTTCCGCATCTGGCCCGATATCGGCGATCCCGAACAGGTCCGCTACCTGGCAGCCTGGGAGGCGCCGGAGCGCATCGCAGAGCAGTTCCCGAACCTGCAGGTACTGTTTTCAACGGGGGCCGGCATCGACCAGTTCGACCTGGACGCGCTGCCTGCGCACGTGCCGCTGGTACGGATGATCGAGCCCGGCATCATCGACGGGATGGTGGAGTACGTGGTGTTTTCCGTGCTGGCGCTGCATCGCGACATGCCGGCGTACCGGCGGCAGCAGGCGCAGGAAACGTGGCGGCCGCTGCAGGTGCGCCCGGCACACGAGTGCCGCGTCGGCGTGCTCGGTCTGGGCTCGCTGGGCCAGGCGGTGCTGCAGCGGCTGCGGCTGTTCGGCTTCGACTGTGCCGGCTGGGCAAGGTCGCCGCGCATCCTGGAAGGGGTGCAGTGCTATGCCGGCGCGCAGAGCCTGGATGCGTTCCTGGCGCGCACCGATATCCTCGTTTGCCTGCTGCCGCTGACCGATGAAACGCGTGGAGTATTGAGCGCTCGCGTGTTTGACGCGCTGCCACATGGAGCAGGGCTGGTGCATGTCGGACGCGGGCAGCAACTGGACGATGCCGACCTGCTGGCCGCGCTGGAGGCAGGGCAGATCGGCGATGCGATTCTAGACGTCACGCACCCCGAGCCGCTGCCTGGTGGCCACCCGTTGTGGCGCCACCCCCACGTCTGGCTCACGCCGCATATTGCCAGCATGACGCAGCCGGACACGGCGGCGCGGGTCGTCATCGACAATCTGCGCCGCCTGCAGCGCGGCGAGCCGCCGATCGGGCTGGTGGACCGTGCGAAAGGTTACTGAAAGGCGATGCGGTGCCTTACTTTCCGGGCGTGCCCCGATTGCCCTCGCCGAACCAGGCGGGGAGAATGTGATTCAGTCATTCCAGCCCTGAAAGCCCATGTCCGCCCCCATCAAACTTGACCGACTCGACCTCCGCATCCTTGCCCAGCTGCAAAAGAACGGCCGCATGACCAACGTCGACCTCGCCGATGCGGTGGGTCTTTCCGCCAGCCCGTGCCTGATCCGCGTCAAGCGGCTGGAGCAGGCGGGCTATATCGGCGGGTACAGCGCGCAGATCCGGATGGACAAGCTGGGCGATATCCTGACAGTGTTCACCGAGATCACGCTGGAGGACCACCATCGCGAGGACTTTGCGCGCTTCGAGAAGGCGGTGAGCGCGGTGGACGAGATCATCGAATGCCACCTTGTCAGCGGCGGCTATGACTACTTGCTCAAGTTCATCACCCGTGGCGTCAACCACTACCAGGAACTGATGGAAAGCCTGCTGGAGCGCAATATCGGCATCGAGAAGTACTTCAGCTTTATCGTGATCAAGTCGCCTTTCATCAAGACGCACTATCCGATCGAACGCCTGTTTCCCTCGACCACCTGAGCGATGGGCAGTGGCGGGCTGCGGCCCGTATCGGCGGGCAGCGAGGCGCTCGCCGTCTGGAACTGCCGGGGCGTCATGCCGCAGACGCTCTTCAGGCAGCGCGTCAGGTGGCTCTGGTCGTAGAAGCCGCACTCGTGCGCGGTCAGTGCCGGAGAGTGGCCGCGCCTGAGCAAGCACTGTGCGTGCCGGATGCGCTTCAGGCAGATGTAGCGGTGCGGCGTCATCCCCACCGCCTGCCGGAACACGGTCACGAAGCGTCCGACGCTCAGTCGGGCAAGGTCTGCAAGCAGGGGCAGTGGCAGGGGATCGCCCAGATGCTGGTGGATGTATGTGAGCGCGGCGCCCAGGCGGGGGTGCGCGTGGTCGTCCACGATGGTGGCTGTGGCGCGCGGTCGGGAAGGGGCGACGGTCGGACTCATGCCATGCAGCATAAGAGCAACGTTGGCATGCAAGACGCTGATTTTGCCGCCGCAGTCCACATCGAATTGCGAACTGCATTGCCTGGAACGCAGAATCTGCGGTATCGGCGTTCGTGTCCGGGCAAGGGCAGGCGATCCCGTGCTGCCCCCGCGGGTCTTGTTCAGTCTTGACATCCTCCCCTCCTTAGGCCTGCGGCCACCGCCTGACGGCGGAAAAGGAGGGAATTGTGCAGGTAATCGCGGTGGGCGTTGCCGATGCGGGCGTGGATGCGCTGGACTCTGGCTTTCGCCTTGCTTGGCAACCATAGCGCACCACCGCACAGTTTCTGGCGGATACGCCACATTAGACGGTTACGGCGGCATTGAGCCGCCTCACCGTCGCGCTATCCTTCCCCGCCCGGAAGGGCGGAGTATGCGGCGCATCTCGATCAAGCTGTGGCGTTACCTAGACTGAAGGTGTGGACTGGCGACCGGCTTTACCGACCCGCAAGGCGCCTGCTGATCCGCCCTTTTCCCATCGTTGACCGAACCACAGGAAACGCCATGGACTTCAGAACGATCCTTGTCGACCTCCGCGAGGATGCTGCCCGGCCGGCACGCATGGAAACGGCGGCACGGCTTGCCGAAAAGTTCGGCGGCAGCGTCGTCGGACTGACTGCGGCCGGAACGCACCTGGAGCCGTTTCGCGGTGCGGGCGAAAACGCCGGGCAATACGTGGCGCTGGCTGCGAGCGAACTGCAGCAGCTGGCCGTCGAGCACAAGGCAGCCCTGGACACGCTGATTGCGCGCGTGTCGCCGACGATTCCCACCCGGCACATCGTGATCGAAGCCGAGCCCGGCTGGGCGCTGGCCGAGGAGGGCCGTTTCGCCGACCTTATCCTGCCCGGACCGCCATCGGCGGATGCCGATGTGCCGGCGCTGCTGGCCGGGGTGGCGGAGTATGTGATGCTCAATGCCGGCCGCCCCGTCTTGCTGGTGCCGGGCACAGCCGTGCCGCAACTGGGCGGCCGGGTCGCCATTGCATGGAACGGCGGCCGCGAGGCAGCGCGGGCAGTAGCGGACGCGCTGCCGTGGCTGGCGCACGCCAGCGCTGTTTCTGTCCTGCTGGTCAGCACAGGCAAGAAAGGCGGGGAGTTTGAGGCAGAGGCCTACCGTGACAGCGGGAAGCGGCTGACCGCATGGTTGGCGGCCCATGGCATCAACGCCAGCCTGGTGGTCGCGGAAGGCGACCCCGACCACGTTGTGCCGCAGCTGGCGGGCACGGTGCAGGCCGACCTGCTGGTTGCCGGTGGCTATGGCCGTTCCCGGCTGAGGGAGCTCGTGCTGGGTGGCACCACCCGCGCCTTGCTGCGCCAGACTGCCTTGCCGGTCTTCATGTCGCACTGAGGAGGCCACCATTGCCGCCTGGAAGGCTGGCGGCTTTGGCATATCCCTAACCACCGCTCAATCGATCAGCTTCCCTTCGCCATCGAAGAACGGATGCGCCGGCCCATGATCCCCGATCGCCGCCGCATGCGTCACCAGCCCATGCTGCGGGTGCCACCAGTGCAGCAGGTAGCCGGGCGGCTCCATGCGGAACCGCGACGGTGCATGCGGATCGAGATCGAGCGCGACCTGATGCGCCGGCCCCGGCGCAGTCATCGCGATGGTGCCGCCGAAGCGGCGGGTGATATGCCGATGCAGGTGGCCGCAGAGTACGCGCTCAACCTGCGCATGTTGCCGCACCACGGCCTCCAGCGCGGCCGCATCTTCCAGCCCTTGCTCGTCCATATGCCCGATGCCGGTGTGGAAGGGCGGATGGTGCAGCAGCAACAGCGTCGGCGTGGCCGGCGCGCCGGCGAGTGTCGATTGCAGCCACGGCAGTGCCGCGGCATCGACACGTCCGCCCGGCTTACCCGGCACCGTGCAGTCGAAGCCGACAATGCGCAGCGGCCCGGCGTCGACCGCGTAGTGGACCGGCGCCTCGCCATCGCCGTTGGCGAACAGATAGTCGTGGTCGGTAAAGACCGCGCGCAGCGCGCTGCGGCTGTCGTGGTTGCCGGGCAGCAGCAGCCAGGGCATCGGCAGCCGCTGCAGGATGTCGCGCAGGAAGCGGTATTCGGCTTCGGTGCCAAAGTCCACAAGGTCGCCGGTAATGACGACGAGGTCGGCGCGTTGCCGCGCGGCCAGCAGCGTATCGATGCAGCGATGCAGCGCGCCGGCGGTATCGACCATCCGGTATGACAGCTTGCCGCCGGCCTTGATATGCAGGTCGGTCACATGTGCGACGAGATAGGGTGCCGTCATGCTGCCTGCGCCTGCGCCAACGTGATCATGTGCGCGGTATCGATGCGCAGGCTGACGCGGTCGCCCGCGCGCCAGCCGTCGCGCCGCGTGGTATCGACGATCAGTGGCGCGCCGGCGCCGACATCCGCCAGCAGCCGCGTGCAGTTGCCGAGGAACAGCGCGGTCACGACCGTGCCGTGCAGGTGCGCGTCATGCGCGTCCGCCAGTGCCACATCCTCCGGCCGGAACATCAGTTGGGCGGAGCCGCTGGCGGGAGCGGCGCCGTCGCGCGGCAACGCGCCGCCCGGCACGCGCCAGATGCCGGCCTCAGCCGTCGCGGGCAGCCGGTTCATCGTGCCGATGAAATCGGCGACGAATGCATTGGCCGGCGCGCGGTAGATGTCCTGCGGCGTGCCCGCCTGCGCGATGCGGCCGCGCTCCATCACGACGATGCGGTCGCCCAGCGCCATCGCTTCGGCCTGGTCGTGGGTCACATAGACGGCCGTGATATGCAGGCTGCGCAGCAGCTGGTTGATATCGGCGCGCAGCGTGTCGCGCAACTTGGCATCCAGCGCGGTCAGCGGCTCGTCCAGCAGCAGCACGCGCGGCTGCACGGCGATGGCGCGGGCGAGTGCCACGCGCTGGCGCTGGCCGCCGGAAAGCTGGTCGACGCGGCGGTCGGCGAACGGGCCGAGATGCATCATGCCGAGCATCTCGTCGATGCGGCGCCGGCGCGTGGCGACGTCGACGCGGCGCACGCGCAGGCCGTAGCCGATGTTCTCGGCCACGGTCATGTTGGGAAACAGCGCATAGTTCTGGAACACCATGCCGACGCCGCGTGCTTCGATCGGCAGCGCGGTCACGTTGTGGTCGCCGAAACAGACCTCGCCGCCGGCATCCGGTGATTCCAGTCCCGCGATGATGCGCAGCGTGGTGGTCTTGCCGCAGCCGGAGGGGCCGAGCAGCACCAGCGTCTCGGCCGCGCCGATATCGAGGTCCAGCGGTTGCAGCGCCAGCGCGCCGTCGGCGAAGGTCTTGCCGCAGTGGCGCAGGCGGATGGTGGTGGGTTCATGCATGGCGGGTCTCGGTGGAGGTGGCGGCCGGCGCAGCGGGGAGGGGCGCGGAGAGGGACGCGGCCGGGGGCGCAGCGGCAAGCGCCGGCGCATCGGCGCGGACATGCTTGCGGGCGCGCGCGCCCATGGCGGTCAGCGCCTGCATCAGCACCAGCAGCGGAATGATCATGACGAAGAAGACGATAGTGTAGGCCGAGCCGATCTCCAGCCGCATCGACGCATAGCTGTCGGCCAGCCCCACCGGCAGCGTCTGCGTGGTCGGCGTGTGCAGCATCCAGGTCAGGTTGAATTCGCCGACCGACAGCGTGACCACCATCAGCGCACCGGCCAGGATGCCCTGGCGGCAGTTGGGCAGGATCACGGTGAAGAAGCGCTGCATGCGGCTCGCACCCAGGCTCGAAGCGGCTTCCTCGAGCGTGCGGATATCGATGGCCGACAGGATCGCCAGCACACTGCGCACCATGAACGGCAGCGTGAACAGCACGTGGCCGATCAGGATAAAGACCCAGCTCGTGCGCAGCGCCTGCCACTGGCCGTAGAGCAGGATCAGGCCGAGCGCGGTGGCCAGGCCGGGGATGGCCACCGGCAGCATCAGCAGCTCTTCGATCAGCCGCGTCACGCGGTTGCGGCGCAGCGCCATGTAGTACGCGGCGGGAACGCCGAGCACCAGCGTGCAGGCCAGGCATGCCAGCGCGATGCGCAGCGACAGGAAGATGGTGTTGCGGTACAGCGACCAGACTTCCTCGATCCAGCGCGTGGTCAGGCCGCTGGCCACGCCTATGAAGATATTGTTGGTAAGACCGGCGAGCACGGACAGCACCACCGGCACGATCATGAACAGGCAGACCGCCAGCGTCAGCGCGAGCTGCAGCCAGTAGCGAAGGCGGGGACGAACGGGGAACATGGTCAGTCTCCTACGCGGTCGCGGCGACGGCATCGCCGGAGAACCAGCGCGCCACGGCCAGCAGCGCCCACGTCACCGAGCCCAGCAGGATCGACAGCGCGGCGGCCATGCCGAAGTTGGCGTAGTTGGTGAATTCGTTGTAGATCGTCAGCGGCAGCACATCGAGCTGCGTCGCCAGCGTAAAGGCAGTGCCGAAGGCGCCCATGCTGGTCGCAAAGCAGATCGCGCCGCTGGACAGCATCGCCGGCATCAGCGCGGGCAGCATCACGTCGCGCACCACGCGCCACGGGCTGGCACCGAGCGAGCGGGCGGCTTCCTCGAGCGAGCCGTCGAGCTTCTCGACCGCCGCCATCACCGTCAGGATCACGCGCGGAATCGAGAAGTACAGATAGCCCACGAACAGGCCGGTCAGGCCATAGGCAAAGGTCCAGCGCTCGCCGGCGAGCCAGTCTCCCAGCATGGCCGACAGCCCGTTGCGGCCGCCGAGCATGATGACCATGAAGCCGATCACTACGCCGGGGAAAGCGAGCGGGAAGGTCAGCACGGCAACCAGCGCGGCCTTGCCCGGCACGGCATTGCGCTGCAGGAAGGTGCCGGCGATCCCGGCGATGGCGAGCGTCGCCAGCGTGACGGCGCCCGACAGCAGCACCGTGACCATCAGGCTGTGCAGGTAGCGCGGACTGGTCAGCACGGTCCAGTACACGCCGGCACCTTGCGGACCGTTGACGCTGACTGCGAGCAGTCGCGCCATCGGCAGGCAGAAGAACGCGACGAAGACGACCAGCGCGGGCAGCGCGAAGCCGGACAGCAGGAGATTTCGCTTTGTCATGGCAGGGACTACCGTGCGGGGATTCCATGCCCCGCTCCCGTGGGTGGGAGCGGGGCGCGCATCTGGGGCGTTGGCCGTCTCAGCGCACTTCCTTCAGGTATTGCTCGCTGAAGGCCTTCTGCACCTCGGCCATGCGGGCGAAGTCGACCGGTTTGGCGCGCGCATACTCCGTGGCCGGCAGGAAGCGCGCCTGCACCTCCTTCGACACCGCGCCGCTGCGCACCGGCCGCAGGTAGGCATTGGCCCACAGCGCCTGGCCCGCGTCGGACAGCACGAAGTCCAGCACCTTGCGGCCCTCGGCCTCGTGCGGTGCCTTGTTGACCAGGCTCATCACGTACGGCACCACCACCGTGCCTTCCTTCGGGATCACGAAGGCAACGTTGGCGCGGTCCTTGTAGCGGGCGCGGTAGGCGTTGAAGTCGTAGTCGAGCAGGATGGGGATCTCGCCGGACAGCACGCGCGCGTAGGCGGTCTGCTTGGGCACGATCGGCTGGTTCTTCTGCAGGTCCTTGAAGTACTTGAAGGCCGGCCCGAAGTTGTCCATCGAGCCGCCCAGCGCCTGGTTGATCGCGACGGCGCCGACATAGCCGACGAAAGCGCTGGCCGGATCGAGGTAGCCGATCAGGCCCTTGTACTCGGGCTTCTGCAGGTCGGCCCACGACTGCGGCACCGGTTTGCCGCGCAACGCATCCACGTTCACCATGAAGCCGAGCGTGCCGGAGTGGATCGCAAACCAGTTGCCCTGCGGGTCTTTCAGGCCGTCGGGGATCTCGTTCCAGTGTGCCGGCTTGTACGGGGCGGTGACGCCGTCCTTCCTGGCCTGGATGCCGAAGGTCACGCCGTAGTAGACCACGTCCGCCACCGGGCTTGCTTTCTCCGCCACCAGTTGCGCCAGCGACTGGCCGGAGTTCTTGTTGTCCAGCGGCACGGTCACGCCGGTCTTGTCCTTGATGGCGCGGATCTGCGCGGCCCAGTCGGCCCATTCCGGCGGGCAGTTGTAGCAGATCGCGGTCTGCGCGAACGCGCCGTGGCTGAACGCGGCCGCGGCAAACATCAGGGTGAGCCGGCGCAGCGGGCGGCGCCAGGACGAGAACGGTTGCATGTGAGGCTCCTTGGTTGGCAACGGTCGGTGGAAAACGTCAGTTCACGATGCGCGCAACTTGCGCGGGGAGATGCGCTGGTTGGTGCGCCGGCTGGTGCGATCGGGCGGCGCGGCGATACTGCCGCTCACGCGCAGCGCGTGCGGCAGCAGGGTCACGCGCGCGTTGGCAGGCGCTGCGCCGCCAGGCGCATCCAGCCACGCCAGCAAGCGGGCGACGGCGCGCGCGCCGATATCGGGATTGGGCTGCACCACGGTGGCGAGCGGCGGCTCCATCACGCTGCCCAGGGCGATGCCGTCGTAGCCGAGCACGGAGACATCGTCTGGCACGCGCAATCCCAGTCTTCGCAGGTCCGAGATCACGCCGATCGCCAGCAGGTCGTTGGTGCAGAAGAAGGCGGTGGGGGCATCGTCCCCGTCGATCTGCGTGCGTAGCTGCGCCGCGTTGCTGGCGGTGTGCGAGGGCAGGGACAGCACCGGCAACGGCGTCAGGCCGTGTGCGCGCATCGCGTCCTGGTAGCCGGCATAGCGCTGGCGCGCGCGGTCCGATGCGACAAACGCGCCGGAGACCACCACGATGCGCCGGTGCCCCGCTGCAATCAGCGCTTCCACGCCATCACAGGCGCTGCCGCGGTTGTCGACGGAGACGGAATGCCGGCGGCTGCGCGCGCCGGCCTGATTGTAGGCGAGCACGTAGGGCAGGCCTTCGGCGTCGAGCTGATCGAGCACTGCGCTGCGCGCCGCATCGGCAACTGTCAGTACCATGCCGTCGACGCGATGGCGCAGCAGGTATTCGATGCGCTCGCGCTCGCGCGTTGGGTCGTAGCCGCTGGTGACGAGCATCAGTGAGTAGCCTGCGGCCAGCGCGGCTTCTTCGATGCCGCGCCAGCATTCGGCGAACACGGCGTTGTCGAGCGTGGGCAGCATCACGCCGATCATTCGTGTTTGCTGGGCGCGGAGTTTGCTGCCGAGAAGGTTGGGGCGGAAGTTCAGTTTGCGGGCTGCGTCGTGTACGCGCTGGGCGGTGGTGTCGCGGACCATGCTGGGGTGGCTGAAGACGCGGGAGGCAGTGGCTAGCGAGACGCGGGCGGCTTCAGCAACGTCGACCAGGGTTGGGTCGGTGGCCGTGGATGAAAACGTTTTCATTTTGTATGAAAAAAAGCGGGCGTCTGGATGTTCCACCTGTGCCCGGCGGCTGGCCGGCGATGGGGTGAAGGGAACGTTTACGCCCTGTGTTGCTGCGTATTGTTTTCGTGTGGGATGACAGGGTGATGACAGGGGCGATATGGTGTCAATGACCCAAGGCTCGCGCGGATAGCCTTCGAACCGCATCGGCGTGGCGATGGCAACGGACCCAGCAAGACGCCGGGGTCATTGAGGCCGCGCTCGGCAGGCCGTTGATGGATCTGGCCGAGGCGATCCAGTCCCGCATGCGAAGCCTTGAGTGACATCAGGGCTTCTAGCGGCTGCCTGAACTCCCCTTTTAAATGAGTAGGTCGTTCTTTCTAATTCTCTGTAAGGAATTCATGTAGAGGCGCTGGCGGCCGGACTGCAGGACTGACGAGTCGCCGTCCCACCTGATATCGAAGTTTTCCAGCCAAGGCCTCCGCGCCCACTGCGCGGACGCCTTGTTGTTTTGCGGTGCTTCATTCACCGTGCCCGCCCGCCAGTGAGCACGCCCCGGCAGGCTGCCGAAGCGCCTGTCGGCTCGCACCAGGCTCGCACCACGCAATAGGCTCGCAATAGGGGGTAAGGATTTCCCTATTTTCGCTTCAGGAAAGCCTTGATTTTTAGGTGTGATGGACACGCCATGCAGTGTTGCCAACCTGCGGTGCTATGCTGCACTCGCGTTGAAAGTATGAGGTTGGGGGGCTGACGGGGGAGCGAAAACCGGAAGAGCGACGTCTTTTCCGACTGCGATACCAACAGCCAGGCAAACGTGAGCCAAGACACCGAAGAGCCGCAGATGCGGCGTTCCATTCTGATCGTTGACGACGTGCCGGCGAATATTGCCATCGTCGCCCAACACCTCGAGGCGCAAGGCATTTGCGTGCTCGTGGCGCAGGATGGCGAGGAAGCGCTGGAACGGGCCTGCTTTTCCCAACCGGACCTGATCCTGCTCGACGTGAAGATGCCGCGCATGGACGGGCTGGAGACCTGCCGCCGCTTGAAGGCGATGGCGCAGACGCGCGACATCCCCGTCATCTTCATGACCGCGCTGTCCGCTACGGCCGACATGATGCAAGCCTTCGCGGTGGGCGGCGTCGATTATGTGATCAAGCCTTTCCAGCTCGCCGAGGTCATGGCGCGCGTCAATACGCACCTGTCGCTGCGGCTGATGCATCGCCAGCTTGCCGGGCAGAATGCCAGCCTGCAGGCAGAGATAACGATTCGCCGCGCGGCCCAGCAGGAACTGCTGCGCGCACGCGATGAACTCGAATACCGGGTGGGCCAGCGTACGCAGGCACTGGCGCGCGCCAACGCCAGCCTGATGCAGGAGGTGACCGAGCGCGGCCGCGCGGAAGCGGCGCTGTCGGCCAGTGAGGCGAGGTTCCGCTCCATCGTCGAGTCGAGCCCGGTGCCGCTGGTGATCACCGCCCTCGACGAGGGCCGGATCCTGTTCTGCAACCAGCCGTTCCGCGACCTGTTCGGGCTTGCCGAGGCACAGGCAACTGGCTTCGATATCCGGCAGTGCTATGCCGAGGCGGGCGCACGCGAAGCCGCCGTCGCGCAAATGCGGCGCGATGGCACCGTGCAGTCGCTGGAGCTCGAGGCCCGCCACTGCAACGGCACGTCATTCTGGGTCGCCGTCTCGGCGAATCCGATCACCTTTGGCGAAACCGCCGCGGCCTGCGTGGGCTTGTATGACATCACGGCGCGCAAGCGCGCGGAACTGAAGGTGGCCGCCAGCGAGGCCAGCCTGGCGAACGCGCAGCGCCTGGCGCGGCTGGGCGACTGGGAATGGCGCGCCGCTGACGGATCGATGCGGCTGTCCACCGAGATGTGCCGCATCCTCGGCGTGGACGAAGGCCGCATCCCTTCGCTGCGCGGCCTGCTGCGCCATGTCCATCCGCATGACCGGCATACCGTCGTCGCCACGCTGGGGCAATTGCTGAAGGCGCCGGGAAGCGCCAATATCGATGTGCGGCTGGAGTATGGCGACGTCAGCGACCATATCGTGCAGCTGCAGGCGGAGCGGCGCAGCGACGCGGCGGGGCGCTGTACCGGGCTGGTCGGGACCCTGCAGGACATTACCGAGCGCAAGCGTATCGAGCAGGAGCTGCTGGCGTCGCGCGAGCAGTTGCGCGAGCTGGCGGGACACCTCGAAGTGGCGCGGGAAGAGGAGCGCAGGCGCATCGCCATGGAGATCCATGACGAGCTTGGCCAGTTGCTGACGGCGCTGAAGATGGATGTCTCGTTGCTGCGGATGAAGCTGGCGGGCAATCGCGCCGCCGAGCAGAAAGCGGACGAGATGCGCGAGCTGGTCGAGCGTACCATCGGCATGGTCAGGCACGTGGCCAGCCACTTGCGCCCGGCGGCGCTGAACTATGGGATGGTGTCCGCGCTGGAGTGGCTTACCGAGGATTTCAACCGCAGGCATCGCGCGCGCTGCCGGCTGAGCGTCGAGGGGCCTGAGCCCCAGCTCGGGGATCCGGTATCGACCGCGGTATTCCGCATCGTGCAGGAGTCGCTGACCAACGCGGCGCGCCACGCGCGGGCCACGCGCGTGACGGTGTCGTTGCGCAACCGTGAAGACGGGGTGTGGCTGGTGGTCAGCGACGACGGCTGCGGCTTCGATGTGTCGGCGGCGCTGAAGGGCTATTCTTATGGACTGCTCGGCATGCAGGAGCGTGCCAGGATGATTGGGGGATACCTGAAAATCGACAGCGACGGCACCAGCGGCACGACCGTTTCCATTCAAATCCCGCGCACAGAGCGACCAGAAGAGAGACCTGAAGAGCAACCCGAGGCCCAACCATGATCCGAGTTTTGATTGCCGATGATCATGCCATCGTACGCAGTGGCCTGAAGCAGATTATCGCTACCACGACCGATGTCGTCGTCGCCGCGGAAGCGGCGGACGGTGGCGCGGTGCTGGAGCAGTTGCGCGCCGCCGAGATCGATCTGCTGCTGCTCGACATGACCATGCCCGGCGTCAGCGGCATCGACCTGATCCGCCGGGTGCGCGCCGAATGGCCCGATCTCGCCATCCTGATCCTGAGCATGCACAACGAAGCCCAGGTGGCCTCGCGGGCGCTGCGTGCGGGGGCGTGGGGCTATGTGACGAAAGACAGCGACCCCGAGGTCCTGATCGGCGCCATCCGCAAGCTGGCGGCAGGCGGCAAATTCATCGACCCGTCCCTGGTCGACGCCATGGTCTTTCACCAGCGCGGCCAGGACGCGCCGGCGCACGAGCTGCTGTCGGACCGCGAATTCCAGGTGCTGCAGCGGCTGGCCGCCGGGCAGACGGTCAATGAGATTGCCGAGTCCTTCTCGCTCAGCGCCAAGACCATCAGCACCCACAAGATGCGGCTGATGCAGAAGCTGGGCCTGCAGAACAACGCCGAGCTGATTCGCTACGCCATCAAGCACGGCTTCACGCAGGAGTAGGCTGCGCCACTTTCTGCCGGGCTTTTTTCGCGTCCCGCCGTTGTCGGGAAATCCCTACAAGGGAATCAGGCAAGCCCGAACCCGCTTTCAATGTCCCCTGAATGCGCTGGCCCACCCCGGCGCCTACGATGAACATGGACCTGCCGCACAGACCCCAGCACAGAACAACAGGGCGCTGACAGGACGCGAGACACCAGGAGGAAGCATGCAAGCGGAGGAGAAGTCGTTGCGGTCGATGGTGGAGAAATGGCTGGGATGTACGTTGACCAGTTCGTTGCGCGTGGCCGACGTCGGCCGCTTGCGTGACTGTGGCAGCCGCTTCGTGCGGGTCGAGTCCGAGCGCGTCACCGGCACGCTGTCGATCGTGTTCTTCCGTCACGGTGACGGTGCATGGCACGTCTTTCCGCCGATGACCGGCAGCCGGCTCCAGGCATACTGGGCCAGCCGGGCGTGAAGCCGTCGCCGCGCCAGCCATGAAGCATTTCGGCACGATTGCAGGGTCAGGGGAAAGCCGTGAGTGATTACCGTGGCGGAACCGCTGGCGGGACCGTCCTGCCAGGCGTAATCCGGGTTTCCGGGGATCTGTATGCCTGGACCGCCGCCTTGCATGAATATGCGCTGGAGGCGGGGCTGATCTCCTGGGAGTATGTGCCGGACTACCGCACGCTCGAGCGGTTGCGGCTGTATTTCCGCTCGGGCCTGACGCCGGGCGAGGCAGCGCGGGCGTGTTTCATGCCCTGCTGAGGACAGGGGCGAGGAAAGAGGGGGAAGGCCGGCTGCCCCGCGCCAGCCGGCGCATCCCGAAGCCCACGCGTACCAGGCGAAGGCCGGCGCAGTCAGTGCGATGCGGCGCTTGATGCGCCGTCTTGCACCGTCACGTACCGCACGCGTGGTCGTGCCGGATGCAGTCATCCGCTGCGCACAGCCTTTCGAACTTCAGGCTTGTTATGCGCCGATTATGCGCAGCGCCGCACCCGCGGGGCCAGTCAGCGCGCACTGAATTCTCGTTCGGAATTGCCTGACAGCGGGGCCGGTGCGCGTTCAACGGCTCGGTGCCGCGGCGCTCTTCTCGTAACGTGCCAGCTCCGCGCGCACATCGGCGTCGTCCAGCCGGGCCGCGGTAATGACGAGCGTGCCGACCGAAATGGAACGGGGCGCGTCCTTTGCCTTCATCGAGCGCAGCAGTTCGTGCAATGCCTGGTATCCCATGTTGAATGGCTGCTGGACGACGATGGCGTGCAGTTCGCCGGCTCTCAGGCTGGGTTCGAAGCTGGGCCAGTAGTCGAAGCCGACGTGCAGCGGGCGCCTGTCCTTCGGCAAGCCGCTGATGGCGCGCAGCACGCCGAAGGTGGAGAGGTCGTGCGGCGTGAAGACGGCGTCGAGCTTGCGGGTCTGCGACGCTAAAGCGGATGCCGCGGCGGTCTGCATGCCGCGAATGTCATAGCCAAGGTGGGTCTGCATCACGACCTCGAAGCCCAGTTCCTTCGCCGCGGCGACAAAGCCGTTTTCGCGCGCGGTGGTGGCCTGCAGGTCCGGCGCGACGCGGAACACGCCGATGCGGGCGCCCCGACGGAGCTTGCCGCGCAACGTCTGTGCCGCGCTGCGGCCGGCAGCGAAGTTGTCGGTGGCGACGAGCGGGGCGGTGTAGTCGTTGCTTTCCCGGTCGAGCAACAGCAGCGGCACGGGAATGCGGGGCGGGGTGCCCGGCGCGGCGACCGGCATCGGGGCAAGGATCAGGCCGTCGACCTTGCGCTCCAGCATCGACTCGATCATCCGCACCTGCAGGTTTTCCTGGATCGCCTTCGGATCGTCTTCATTCGGTCCCCGGATGGTGATCTTGACGCCGAGCTCGCTGGCCGCCTTGCGGATGCCGTCGGCGAGCACCTGCCAGAACTGGCTGCGGTTGCCGGCCAGGATCACGCCGATCTCGGTGGCGCAGGCCGCGGTGAGGGGCATGGCCGCAAGCAAACCGATCAGGCAGGCCACCAGCATCCGCCGCATGCGACTCCTCTCCGACTTTCCGACGACTGAACCAGGGCGCCATTGTCGCACGCGGGTAGGTGTTTGTACCTGCGGTCGGCCACAATCCGGTTCCAGCCGTTAAAGTTCCGATGGGGTTTGTCCAGAACCGGGGAGTTCGCAAGTTGAAGTCGGTCGTTCCTGCATGGTTGTTGCGCCTGTGGCATGCCCCGCGCGAGGGGATCGCGGTGGTCCTGCTGACCCGCGTGGTGCTGTTCAGCACCGTGATCACGCTGCTGCTGACGGCCATGCAGCTGGCGCTGAGCTACCAGGCGGAAGTCGCCGGCATCCACAATCGCTTCCGCGAGATGGAAGAGGGGTACGCCGGCACGCTCGGCAGCGCGCTGTGGTCGCTTGACGGACGGCTGGTCCAGGAGCAGCTGGACGGGATGCTGCAACTGCCCCATATCCGCTACCTGGAAGTGCGCGAGACCGCGCAGTCCACGCATCCGCTGGTGGTGCATCGGGGCCTGCCGGCGCAGCGCAATACGGTGGTCCGCGAGTTTCCGGTCTTCTGCTGCGACGAAGACCGCAGCCAGGTCGGCGTGGTCCGCGTCGAGGCCAGCCTCGACGAGGTGTACCGGGATATCCTGCGCCAGGCCCTCGTCATCCTCGCCAGCAATGCGGCCAAGACCTTCCTGGTCGCGCTCTTTATCCTGTGGATCGTGCATCGCGTCGCCACGCGCCATATCGTCGATATCACGACAGGATTGCGCAAGCGCGTGCCGGGCGTGCGCGCCGCGCCATTGACGCTGCGCCGGTCCGTGCACGGGGACGACGAGATCGACGAACTGGTCGAGGCGCTGAACGCGATGTTCGCGCGCATCGACCGCCATACCGCTGAAATCCGCGATGCCAATACCAGGATGGCGGCGATCCTCGACAACATCCCGGACTTCGCCTGGGTCAAGGACACCGAAGGGCGCTTCGTGGCCGCGAACCGCGCGCTGGCGGAGTCGCTTGGCCTGAAGCATCCGTCCGAGCTGATCGGCAAGACCGACTTCGACGTGCTGCCCCGCGAGCAGGCGCTGGCGTGCCTGGCAGATGACGCCAGGACCATGGCCTCGGGCGAGCGCCAGCGCTTCGAAGAGCCGTACAGCCACGCGGCCGGGCCGGCAACGTGGATCGAAACGATCAAGACGCCGTACCCGGACAGCAGCGGAAAGCCGGCGGGGACGGTTGGCATTGCGCGCGACATTACGGCGCGCCGGCGCATCGAGGATGAACTGCGCCGCAGTGAATCGCTGCAGGCCGCGGGCCAGCGGCTGAGCCGCACCGGCAGCTGGGCGTGGAATGTCGATACCGGTGCCATCACCTGGTCGGACGAGCACTACCGCATCTACGGCTTCGCGCCCGGTGAAGTCCAGCCGACGCCGGAGATCTTCCTGAGCCGGATCCACCCGGAAGACCGGCCGGCGTTGCATGCATTCGTGGCCGACAGCCTGCGCAATCCGCGCGAGCTCGAGCATGAAATGCGGCTGGCGTTGCCGGACGGCACCATCCGGCATGTCGGCATCATTGCGCACCCGGTCAGGAACAAGGACGGCAGGGTGGAGGAGTATGTCGGCATCGCCGCGGACAAGACCGCGGTGCGGCTGGCCGAAGCAGAGCGCGAAGCGCGGCGCGCGGCGGAGGCGGCCAATCGCGCCAAGACAGAATTCCTGGCCACCATCAGCCATGAGCTGCGCACCCCGCTGAACGGCATCCTCGGTTATGCCCAGCTGCTGATGCGCGACCAGCACGTTGCGCCAGGCGTGCGCGCGCGCGGCGAAGTGATCAAGCGCAGCGGCGAGCAGTTGCTGACGCTGATCGACGACCTGCTGAACTTCTCCAAGATCGAGGCAGGAAAGCTGGAGCTGGTGCCGACCGAGTTCAGCCTGGCAGAATTGCTGGCCTCGATCGAGGAGCTGATTCGCGTCAGGGCCGAGCAGAAGGGCCTGCGGTTCGACTGCCATGCGCCGCAAGCCGCGTCGACGGTGGTCTGCGCGGATGCGGGAAAGCTGCGGCAGGTGCTGCTGAATCTGCTGTCGAACGCGGTCAAGTTCACCGACCGCGGCCATGTGCGGCTGGAGGTCGCCGTTTCCGGGGGAGGTGGCGCTGCCGGCGCGACATCGAGACTGCGCTTCCAGGTCACGGACAGCGGCGTCGGCATTGCGCAACAGCAGCAGTTGCGGCTGTTCCAGCCGTTCGAGCAACTGGGCGATGCGCGGCGGCGCTCGGGCGGCACCGGCCTTGGCCTTGCCATCAGCCAGCGGCTGGTGGGATTGATGGGCGGCGAGATCCGGCTACGTAGCCAGGCCGGAACCGGCAGCACCTTCTGGTTCGAGATCGATGCGGCGATCGGTACCACGCAGCGCCGCCATGAAGACAAGGCTGCTGTGGCGGTCGGGTACGCCGGCGCGCGCCGCCGCGTGCTCGTTGTCGACGACATCGCGGAAAACCGCGCCGTGCTGGTCGACCTGCTTCGCGCCCTCGGGTTCGGCACCGAGCAGGCGGCGAACGGATTCGCAGCCATCGTGCAGTCGCGCCAGGCGGTGCCGGACCTGATCCTGATGGATATCTGCATGGCCGGGCTGGACGGGCTCGAGGCCATCCGGCAGTTGCGCCAGGACGCGGGCCTGCGCGACGTGCCGGTCATCGCCACCTCGGCGAGCGCGCGGGGCGAGGATGAAACCAGCTCGATTGCCGCCGGCGCGGATGTCTTCCTGGTCAAGCCCATCGACCACGATGCGCTGCTGCTGCAGATCGGGCGGCTGCTGCGCCTTCAATGGGAATACGACCCGGCGCCGCAGGCCGATGCCGCGCGGCCGCCTGCCGCGGCGATCGCCGTGCCGCCTGCCGCCGAAATCGAACAGCTGCATTACCTGGCCAAACGCGGCAGCATGCGCGAGATCCACGACTGGGCCGAGCGGATCGGCGAGCTCGATGCGCGATACCGGCATTTCGCCGCCAGGCTGCGGCAACTGGCCAGCGCCTACCAGTCCCGCGAGATCCTGCGGCTGGCCAGCGAGCATCTGCCCAGGCCCGAGGGCTCCTGAGGCGAGTGGCGTCGGCGCAGTGACGCCGGCTTCGATCCATTCGCCGTTGGCGAAACCTGCTTTCGGTAAACTCGGTTTGCGCGGCCGCGCGATCGCTGGCATTGTTGGCAGCATGCCAGCACTGCGAACGGGCTGGCCGCCACCCATCACAACAGTTCTCCGGAAACCCGCGACCATGCACGACAACCTGCCACAGCGCCTGCGCTCCCTTCTCTTCGTTCCCGCGGACAGCGATCGCAAGCTGGCCGCTTCGCTGAAGTCCGGGGCGGACGGCCTGGTGTTCGATCTCGAGGACGCCGTGCCCGAGCACGGCAAGGAGGCGGCGCGCGACAAGCTGGTGTCGTTTCTTGCAAAGCACCGTGATTCGATGGAGCCAGCGTTGCTGGTGCGCGTCAACGGGCTTGCATCGGGCCATATCCTGCGCGACCTGGCCGCCGTGATCCCGCACCGGCCCAACGCGATCGTGCTGCCCAAGTGCAGGAGCGTCGACGATGTGCACCGGCTCTGCGATTTCCTGGCGGCGTTCGAATGCGCGCTGCTGACCGAAAAATGGGAGGTCGCCATCATCGCCATGGCGACGGAGTCGTCCGAAGGCGTGTTTGGCCTGTCGTCCTATCGCAATGCGCCGATGCGGCTGCGGGCGCTGATGTGGGGCGTGGAGGATCTTGCCGCCGACCTGGGCGCGTTCTCGTCGCATATCGGCAAGGAACTGACCGCGCCGTTCTCGGTGGCGCGCACCATGTGCCTGATGGCGGCCGCGCAGGCCGGCATCGATGCCATCGATGCGGTCAGCACCAGCCTGACCGATCCCGCGCGGATCGGGCAGGAAGCCGCGCAGGCCAAGCGCGACGGCTTTACCGCCAAGGCGGCCGCGCACCCCTCCCATATCGATGCCATCAACCAGGCCTTCATGCCGCAGGAGGAAGAGGTGCGCTGGGCCCGGCATGTGGTCGAGGCCTTCTCCAAGGTGGGCGCCTCGGGCGTGGCAAGGCTTGGCAATACCATGATCGACCGGCCCCACCTGCGGCTGGCGCACCGGATCCTGTGCCACGTGGACGGGGAGGACTGATCCGCGCGAAGCGCAGGCCGGTACCAGCGCCGGCCGGGCGCGCTGCCGGGGGGCAGCGCACCTTCCCGCGTGGCGCGCAGGGCACAACCTGCCCGATGCGCTGTTCCGCTTTGCGTAAGAGTCGGCGCACAGGCTTAATTGATGCGCCTGGTCTGTCACCTTATCGTTGGTCCCATAACAGCAAGACTGAACCGGCACCGGCCTGGCTTCCCGCCAGGCCGGCGATGCCCCGGACCAAGGAGACTGACTTGACCCCCTGCCTCATCCACACGTTGCCATAGCGGCGAAGCCAGGATATCCGGCGCCCTTGCGCCGACGCCAACCCTTCGCTTTTCCTGCCATGCGGGGAGCGCCGACACGCGCGCCGTCCGCGACGGAGCCGCTATGTCGCAACACCTGATTTCCATTTCCGTACTGGGGCTGATGTTTGTCATCGCCACGGTCCTTCCCATCAATATGGGCGCGCTGGCCTTTGTCGGCGCGTTCCTCGTGGGCACCCTCGCGGCCGCGATGCCGGCCAAGTCGATCCTGGCCGGTTTTCCGGCCGACCTGTTCCTGACGCTGGTCGGCATCACCTACCTGTTCGCGGTGGCGCAGAACAACGGCACCATCGACTGGCTGGTGCGGCTGGCGGTGCGCGCGGTCGGCGGCAGGATCGCCGCGATCCCGTGGATCATGTTCATGATTGCCGCGGTGCTGACGTCGGTGGGCGCGGTCAGCCCGGCGGCGGTCGCCATCATCGCCCCGATCGCGCTAGGCTTTGCCGCGCGCTACGGCATCAACCCGTTGCTGATGGGGCTGATGGTGATCCACGGCGCGCAGGGCGGCGGCTTCTCGCCGATCAGCATCTATGGCGGCATCACCAACAAGATCGTGCAGAAGGCGGGGCTGCCGCTGAACGAGATGGCGACGGCGTTCGCCAGCCTGGGCGTCAACCTGGTGGTGGCCGCGGGGCTGTTTGTCGCGCTGGGCGGCCTGCGGCTGATGCGGCAGTCGGCATCGTCGCCGGCGTCAGCGCCGCAGCCGGTCGCGGGCGGCGTGCTGGCGCTGGGCGATCCGTTCGGCGCGCGCACCGTGCCGGCACAGGGCGCGCAGGTCTATGGCGATGCCGAAGCCGAGGCCGGCATGGAAGAGCGCAAGACCATGACGCGAGACCGTGCCGCGATGCTCGGCAACGATGCCGCTGGCACCGCCGAGGCCCCGGCCGGCCTGTACCAGTACCTGACCGTGACCGGACTGGTGGCGCTGGCCGTGCTGACGCTGTACTTCAAGCTCGATATCGGCTTCGTCTCGCTGACCATTGCGCTGCTGCTGACGCTGATGGCGCCCGAACTGCAGAAGCGCGCACTGACCCAGGTGTCGTGGCCGGAGATCATGCTGATCGTCGGGGTCAGCACCTACGTGGGCGTGATGGACAAGATGGGCACGATTGATTTCGTCGGCCACAGCGTCGCGCACCTGACTTCGCCGCTGATGGCGGCGCTGCTGCTGTGCTTTGTCGGCGCGGTGGTATCGGCCTTCGCTTCGTCGACCGCGGTGCTGGGATCGCTGATCCCGCTGGCGGTGCCGTTCCTGCAGCAGGGCTCCGATGTCAGCGCGATCGGCTTTATCGCGGCAATGGCGGTATCGTCCACCATCGTCGATGTCAGCCCGTTCTCGACCAATGGCGCGCTGGTGCTGGCCAACGCCCAGGGCGTGGACCGGCAGGCCTTCTTCCGCAAGCTGATGGTCTATGGCGGCCTGGTGACCGTGATCGCGCCGGTGGTGCTGTGGTTCGTCTTTGTCGTGCTCTGAGTGCGCCACGCGGCTAAGATAGGAGGCCGCATCTACCTAAGCCCCCAGCACCATGAGAATCCGCATTGGCGAAGAGATCACCTTCCGCAAACTCGAAGCCCTGCTGGCGTTCATGGAGTCGGGCAACCTGGCCAAGGCGGCGGAGATCCTCGATACCAGCACGGTCAGCGTGCACCGCGCGCTGCATTCGCTGGAAGAGGGCACGAGCTGCGCGCTGTTCCGGCATGAGGGCCGCAACCTGATCCCGACCGATGCGGCCTACGTGCTGGCGGATACGGCAAGGGAAGTGCTCAAGGCCATGGCCGACGGCATTCGCGCCACGCGCGAGGCCGCCGGCTTTTCGGCCGACCAGCTCAAGATCGGCTCGCTCTATTCGCTGACGGTGCAGACCGTGCCCAAGATCGTGATCGGCCTGAAGCTGCGGCGCCCTGAGCTGCAGACCGAACTGGTGCTGGGCTCCAATGCCGACCTGCTGCAGAAGCTGAAGCAGGGCTCGATCGACGCCGCGCTGATGGCGGTGCCGGAGCCTGACCCCGATATCGAATCGATCCCGCTGTTCGAGGACGATATCTTCTTCGCCGCGCCGGCTGACTCCCGCTACGCATCGATGCCGGCGGTGGACCTGCGCGCGTGCCGCGACGAGCCCTTCGTCGCGCTGAGCGAAGGCTTCGTCACCTATCACGGTTTCGTCGAAGCGTTCCGCATCGCCGAGTTCACGCCGAACCTCGTGATGAAGGTCGGCGATATCTTTTCGCTGATGAACCTGGTCGGCGGCGGCATCGGCTATACGCTGCTGCCGGGCCGGGTGCGCGGCGTGTATTCGCGCAACGTGGCGTTCGTGCCACTGACGGGCGAGTACGACATCAAGCAGACCATCGGGCTGAGCTTTTTGCGCCGGCGCGAGCGCGATCCCAACCTGCTGGCGCTAGCGGCCGTGTGCCGCATGGCGATGCGCGAGACGGAGCAATAGGGCGCCGGGGCCGCTTCCCGCTTGCTGCCGGCGTCGCTTCCGGCCAGCGTAACGGTTCCTTCCCCGGCGTGATTGTTCGGTTGGCACCACCTGTTTAAGGTGGTGCCATCAGACAGACTACAGCCGGAGATGCGATGACCACGACCAGTACGGCCCGCCAATGGAACACTCGCAGGGAAGCCAAGGCGCGCCGCAAGCAGCAAGGCGCCGCCATTGCCGACGGCAAGCTGGTGCCGACCAGCGACATCGTGCCGTTCCTGGAGGCCGTGCTGCTTCCCGGCGACCGCGTGGTGCTGGAAGGCAACAATCAGAAGCAGGCGGACTTCCTGTCGCGCTCGCTGGCGCAGGTCGATCCCGCGCGCGTGAATGCGCTGCATATGATCATCCCCAGCGTCAGCCGGGTCGAGCACCTGGATCTCTTCGAGCGCGGCATCGCGCGCAAGCTGGATTTCTCGTACGCCGGCGCGCAGAGCATCCGCATCTCGCAGTTCCTGGAGGACGGCCAGCTCGAAGTCGGGGCGATCCACACCTATATCGAGCTGTACGCGCGGCTGTATGTGGACCTGGTGCCCAATGTCGTGCTGATCGCCGGCTACAAGGCCGATCGCGACGGCAATCTCTACACCGGCCCGAGCACGGAGGACACACCGGCGCTGGTGGAGGCCGCCGCCTTTCGCGACGGGCTGGTGATTGCGCAGGTCAACGAGATCGTCGACGACCCCAGCGGCCTGCCGCGCGTGGACGTACCGGGCTCCTGGATCGACTACGTGGTGCAGGCCGACCAGCCGTTCTTCTGCGAACCGCTGTTCACGCGCGACCCGCGGCTGATCAAGCCGGTCCACGTGCTGATGGCGATGATGGCGATCCGCGGCATCTACGAGCGCCACCAGGTGCAGTCGCTCAACCATGGCATCGGCTTCAACACGGCGGCGATCGAACTGATCCTGCCGACCTACGGCGAATCGCTGGGGCTGAAGGGCAAGATCTGCAAGTACTGGACCCTGAACCCGCACCCGACACTGATCCCCGCGATCGAGACCGGGTGGGTCGAGAGCGTGCACAGCTTTGGCAGCGAACTGGGCATGGAAGCCTATGTCGCCGCGCGGCCGGATGTGTTCTTCACCGGCGCCGACGGCTCGATGCGTTCCAACCGCGCGTTCTGCCAGCTTGCCGGCCAGTACGCGGTGGACCTGTTTATCGGCTCGACGCTGCAGATCGACGGCGACGGGCATTCGTCGACGGTGACGCGCGGGCGCCTGTCCGGCTTTGGCGGTGCGCCCAACATGGGCCACCAGCCGGGCGGGCGGCGGCATCCGACGCCGGCCTGGCTGGACCTGATCGAAACCGACGACCCGCTCGCGCGCGGCCGCAAGCTAGTGGTGCAGATGGTCGAGACCTTCCAGGCGGGCGGCAAGCCCACCTTCGTCGAATCGATGGACGCGGTCGATGTCGCGCGCGAAAGCGGCATGCCGCTGGCGCCGGTAATGATCTACGGCGACGACGTGACGCACGTGCTGACCGAGGAAGGCATCGCTTACCTGTACAAGGCGCAATCGCTGGAACAGCGGCGCCGGATGATCGCCGCGGTGGCCGGCGTCACGCCGATCGGCATGAAGCATGACCCCGCCACCACGCGCCGGATGCGCAGCGACGGCCTGATCGCGCTGCCCGAAGACCTGGGCGTGCAGCGCAGCCAGGCCACGCGCAGCCTCCTGGCCGCCAAGAGCATGGCCGACCTGGTCGACTGGTCCGGCGGGCTGTACGCGCCGCCGGCCCGCTTCAGGAGCTGGTAATGGCGGGCGCAGCGGCAAGAATCCAACTAACGGCGCCACTGGCCTGCGCGCGCGCGCAGGCGCTGGCCGGGCTGGCCGTCGACGCCATCGTCGAAGAAGCACGCCTGTCGCCCAAGCCCGGCCTGGTCGACAGCCGCGGCAGCGGTGCGCATGCCGACCTGACGTTGCCGCTGATGCTGCGGTCCGCGCAGTCGCTGGGGCCGTCGTTCGCGGCCATGGCCGATGCCGGCCTGCGGGCGCCGCGGCTTGCGTACGGGCTGCGCGAACGGCTGGGCGCCCTTGGCCGCGAGGCCGAGGCGGTGATGCTGGCCACCACCGGCGGCGTCAATACGCATCGCGGTGCGATCTGGTGCATCGGCTTGCTGGTCGGTGCGGCGGCGCAGGTCAGTGCCGCCGGGCAGCGTGCGAGCGCGGCGGCGATCAGCGCCACGGCGGGCGCCATTGCGGCGCTGCCGGACCGGCATCGGCCCGCGGTGACGGGCAACAAGGGCGAGCTCGCCTGCCTGGCCTATGGCGTGGGCGGCGCAAGGGCGCAGGCCCGCGCCGGCTTTCCGCACGTGATGCGGCTGGCGCTGCCGGCATTGCAGCGCAGCCGCGCGCGCGGCGATGGCGAAGCGACGGCCCGGCTCAATGCGCTGCTCGCGCTGATGAGCGAGCTCGACGATACCTGCGTGCTGGCGCGGTCCGGGCGCAAGGGGCTGGACTACATGCAGGCGGGCGCGAGGGCGGTGCTGTCGGCCGGCGGCGCGGGCACGGTGGCCGGACGGCGCCACCTGCGCAGCCTCGATGCCGGCATGCTGGCGCAGCGCGCTTCGCCTGGTGGCGCGGCCGACCTGCTGGCCGCGACGATTTTCCTCGACCGGCTGGCACGCGATGGCGATGCCGGCGGCCACGACTTCAGGGGACTGTGATGGAACAACTGCGATTTGAATTTCCGGCAGGCCAGCCTGCGACGGCGCGCGTGCTGGTGGGCGTGGTGGGGTCGGGCGACCTCGAGGTGCTGGTCGAGCCCGGCAGCGGCGGCGTGACCACGGTGGACGTTACCACCTCGGTCAATGGCTACAGCCGGGTCTGGGATGCGCAGCTGTCGCGTGTCTTCGCGGCCGAGCCGCGGGCATCGATGCAGATCCGCATCCACGATTTCGGCGCCACGCCGGGCGTGGTCGGCATGCGGCTGGCCGAAGCCTTCGAGGCGCTGGCCGCGCAGCAACAGGGGAAAGGGGCATGAACACCGAGGCACTGCTGGCACGCGACAGCTTTATCGAACTGGGGGCACGCGAGCGCGCGCGCGTGCTGCTCGATGCGGGCACCTTCCGCGAACTGGCCGGTCCGTTCGACGGCCTGCAATCGCCCTGGCTGCCGCCGCAGGGCGTGGTGCCGCAGAGCGACGACGGCGTGGTGGTCGCCAAGGGCCGCATCGACGGCATGCCGGTGGTGGTGCTGGCGATCGAGGGGGCATTCCAGGGCGGCAGCCTGGGCGAAGTCGGCGGCGCCAAGATCGCCGGCGCGCTGGAGCTGGCCGCCGAAGACAACCGCCGCGGCGAACCGACGCGCGCGGTGCTGCTGCTGGAAACCGGCGGCGTGCGCCTGCAGGAAGCCAACCTGGGCCTGGCCGCGATTGCCGATATCCATGCGGCCATCGTCGACCTGCGGCGCTACCAGCCCGTGGTGGGTGTGATCGCGGGGCAGGTGGGATGCTTTGGCGGCATGTCGATCGCCGCCGGGCTGTGTACCGCGCTGGTGATGACGCAGGAAGGGCGGCTGGGCCTGAACGGGCCCGCCGTGATCGAGCAGGAGGCAGGCATTGCCGAGTATGACTCGCGCGACCGGCCGTTTATCTGGAGCTTTACCGGGGGCGCGCAACGCGTCGCCACCGGGTTTGCGGATGCCTACGTCGCCGACGATTGCGATGCGATGCGCAAGCAGGTTGCGACGCTGCTGCGCGGCCCCGTTGCCGCCAGCCATCGCAGTGAGCGCCATGCGCAGTACCTGGCCGCGCTGCAAGCCTGTGACGCCAGTGTGCAGCCGACGCCGGCCGCGGTGCAGGCACTGTTTCCACGGGGGACCGACGCATGAACGCACAACAACTTCCGGCAACGGAACGCGAAGCCAGCCGCGGCACCCGCTGGCTGCAGGCACTGGCTCCGGCGGCATCGTCTCGGCCGGACTTCCCCGGCTCGGTCGCGGTGGCCGACGGCGAACTCGCCGGCATCGCGGTGCGCTGGATCGCGCTGGTGCCCGATGCCGCCAGCCGCTTCCCGCGTGCGCGCAACGGCGAGGCCGGGCTGCTCGAAGGCTGGTCGCTGGCGCGCGCCGTGCGCGAGGTCATCGACGCGGATCGCCACGCGGCGGTCAAGCGCGCGATCGTCGCGATCGTCGATACGCCCAGCCAGGCCTACGGCCGGCGCGAAGAGGCGCTCGGCATCCATCAGTCGCTGGCCGGGGCGGTAGCCGCCTATGCCGATGCGCGGCTGGCCGGGCATCCGGTGGTGGCGCTGATCGTCGGGCGCGCGATGTCGGGGGCCTTCCTCGCGCATGGCTACCAGGCCAATCGCATCATCGCGCTCAATGACCGGGGCGTGCAGGTGCATGCGATGGGCAAGGAGGCCGCCGCCCGCATCACCATGCGCACGGTCGAAGACCTTGAAGCGCTGGCAGCAACGGTGCCGCCGATGGCCTATGACATCGAGAACTTTGCCACGCTGGGCATCCTGTGGCGGCTGATCGATGTGGAGTCGGCCAGTGAACCGGTGGACGCCGATGTCCACCTGGCGCGCGACACCATCCTGTCCGCGCTGGCGGACATCGCGCGCGACCAGGCGCGCGACCTGTCGGGCCGGCGCGCTGGCGCCAACCGCAAGGCGTCGGCCGCGGTGCGCGCGTGCCTGTCGCGGCAATGGCAGGGCTGAGCACGGCCACGCTGGCGCCGCACGACCTGGTCTGGCTGGCCGATCCGGCCGGCAGCCTCGGGCGCGATGCCCTGCCTGACTGGGTCTTGCTGCCGGCGCTGCACGACACGCCGCTGGTGGTCCGGCGCGATGGCCGCCGGCCCGGCGAGATCCCCGTCGGCCTGCGCGGCCGCACGCGCGCCGAGCGCTTCGGCACGTGGGTCGTTCCCGCGGCGATCGGCAAGGTCGTTACGCCGATGGAACTGGCCGCGCAGCGCGCATGGCACCGCCGGCCGGAACTGGCGACGCTGGCCGCGATCCGCGCGCTCGAGGCCGTCGCCGACTGGCTCGACGCGGCGGGTATCCGGTGGGGCGTGACCGGCAGCGCCGGCTTCTCGCTCGCGTGCCCGCACAACGTACTGCATGCCGACAGCGACCTCGACCTCGTGGTCCAGTCCGCGCAACCGCTGCCGGAGCACCACGTCACGCTGCTTGCCGAACTGCAGCGCGCCGCGCCGGGCAGGATCGACATCCAGGTAGCGACGCCGTTCGGCGGCTTCTCGCTGCTGGAGCGACTGCGCGGCGGCGGCAGGGTGCTGCTGAAGACCGACCACGGCCCGCGGTTGTGCAGCGATCCGTGGCAACCCGCGCCATGAAGATCCTGTTGACCTTCCCCGGCCAGGGCGCGCAGCGCCCCGGCATGCTGAAGGACTTGCCGGCGCATCCGGCGGTGAAAGCGGTGCTGGAGGAGGCGGAGGATGTGCTGCGGGTGCCGGTGGCTGGGGTGGACTCGCCGGCAAGCCTGCAATCGACGGTATGGACCCAGCTTTGCCTGCTGACCGCGGGCGTGGCGATGACGCGCTGCCTCGCTGCGCATGGCGCCAGCGCCGACGCCGTGGCGGGGCTGTCCATCGGCGCCTACGCGGCGGCGGTCAGCGCCGGCGTGCTGCCGTTTGCCGATGCGCTCGGGCTGGTGCGGCTGCGCGGCGAACTGATGGAGCGCGCGTATCCGCACGGGTATGGCATGACGGCCATCATCGGCCTGGACCGCGGCTGGCTCGAACCGCTGGTCGCGCAGATCTGCACGCCGCAGCAGCCCGTGTACCTGGCCAACTTCAATGCACCCACGCAGATCGTGATCGCCGGCAAGCTGTCGGCGCTGGAGCAGGTATCGGCGCTGGCGCTCGCCGCCGGCGCACAGACGGCCAGGCCGGTGGCCATCCACGTCCCGTCGCACTGTCCGCTGCTGGATGCCGCGGCGCGGACACTGGCCGACGCCATCGCAGGCGTGGCGCTGTCGCCGCCAGCGCTGCGCTATTTCAGCGCCAGCAAGGCACGCGAACTGCGCGATCCGCGCCGGATCGGCGAAGACCTTGCACAGAACATGGCGACACCGGTGCGCTGGCACGAAACCATGCTGCTGGCCCACGCCAATGGCGCGAAGGTGGTGATCGAAGCGCCGCCGGGAGAAGTGCTGACGCGGCTGGCGCTGCCGGTGTTTGCTGATGGCATTGTGATGGCGTGTGACCGGAATCGGGCGGATTCGGTGGCGGCGGTTATGCGCCGGGGAATGGGTACCGGTGATTGAGGTGGCGGCAGGCGCGTGCCAGGCGATACGGCATGTTGGTTTGCGAGGTCCTGCCCTCTCCCTAGCCCTCTCCCGCTTGCGGGAGAGGGAACCGGGCGGTGGTAGTTCGAGCGGCGTCGTCCTGCGTTGCCGCAAGCTCAAGAGATCGCGACGCCGCCGGCTTGCTCAGCAGCATCCACCCACGCCAACCCCCGCAGACTTGCCTACAATCAGACTCCGAACCCCGATCGCCACGCCCCGTTGCCAGCCCTCCCGCTTCCCCCACTCGACCGCCTGCTAGCCGACATCTCCAACTGCCGCGCCTGCACGCTGCCACACGAGCCACGCCCGGTCGTGCGCGCCAGCGTCGGCGCACGCCTGCTGATCGTCGGCCAGGCGCCCGGGCGGCGCGTCCATGAAACGGGGATTCCGTGGAACGACCCCTCCGGCGACCTGTTGCGGACCTGGCTGCAACTGACGCGTGAGCAGTTCTATGACGCCAGCCGGGTGGCGATCGTGCCGATGGGGTTCTGTTATCCGGGCAAGGGCGCCCACGGCGACCTGCCGCCGCGACGCGAATGCGCGCCGCTGTGGCATGCGCGGCTGCTGGCTTTCATGCCCGAGCTCCGCCTGACGCTGTTGATCGGCCGGCACGCGCAGGCGTATTACCTGAAAGGCACAAGCCGGTCGACCCTCGCTGACACCGTTGCCGCTTATGCCGACTATCTCCCGCGCTTCCTGCCGCTGCCGCACCCGAGCCCGCGCAACCGCTTCTGGCTGCGCCAGCATCCATGGTTCGAAGCGGAGGTGGTGCCGGCACTGCGGCAGCAGGTGACGCTGGCGCTGGCGGATTGAACCGGCCAGCGCCACTCGCCTGTACACGGACCTGCTCCCCCATTTTCAGCCATCTGGGCTACCGCACAAAGTACCGGGGCCCCCGGCTGGCATACCGCAACGATGTGCGTGCCCGGCGTTGCCGTTCAGGCCCGACGTCGACGAGATATTGACGATCTTGCGGTACACCTCGCGGCCGGCTTTCTTGTCGGCGGTCGCCGGCGCCTTGATATGCGGGTAGGCGGCGCGCAGGATGCGCAACGGTGCGGTCATGTGGCAGTCGAGGATGGCGTACCACTGCTCGTCCTCATCTTCTGCACCACGTCGTCCCAGGTGAAGCCGGCATTGTTGACGATGATGTCGATGCTCTTGAAATTGCTCATCGCCGTGTTGATGAAGCGGTCGGCAAAGTCCGGCGCGCTGACGTTGCCCACGCACGCCACCGCTTGCACGCCCATCGCTTTGAGTTCTTCCACGGTCTGGTGCGCCGGCTCGGTTTCGGTACGCGCTCAGGCGTGCTTCTGGTACAGCGTGACGACGCAGGCGCCGCCCAGGCCCGGGTTGTGCGTCAGCGCCAGCCGCGCCCCTTCCACTTGGCGCTTGTCAGCGCTGCCGCGCAGTTGCTGGACCATCTCGAAGCACTGCGCGAAGCACCTGCAAGGCTCGCGCATGGGCTCCAACCGATTCCCAGTCGACATGCCGCGGCTGGTGGACTTCTACATGTCCGGGCGGCTGAAGCTCGACGAGATGATCTCGCGCCGGTTGCCGCTGAGCCAGATCAACGATGCCTTCGACGATTTGCGTGAAGGCAAGGTGGCGCGGTCCGTCCTCACTCTCGAATACTGATCCGACGTTGTCGCTCCATGGCCTGCTCGAGCACGGCCCCGCTGATCGATGGTGACGATGTCGTCAGGCTGTTGCTGCAATGAGCGGTGCAGGGCTCTGGCCCGGTTTGTTCCGCCCCATTCCTGGAATTCACGGCTGGAGAATGCCCCGTACATGATGATCCGCCCGAGCCGCAGGCGCCGGCAGGAGGCCGGAGCGGCCACCAGGGCCCCGATGTCTGCAGCGACCGCTACAATCCGCGATGGGACATTTCTGAACATTGCAAGAAGGATCGATGACCTACATCGTTGAAGCGGTGGACGAAGCGCTGGGTTTGCTGATGCTGGTGGCCGAGCATCCGTCGCTGGGCGTGACCGAACTGGCCAGGCGGGCCGGGCTGACCAAGGCGCGTGCCTTTCGCCTGCTGACCACGCTGGAGCACCGCGGGCTGATCGCGCGCGAGTCGCCGGCCGCCGTCTACAAGCTGAGCTACAACGCGCTGCTGGTGGGCAATGCCGCGCGCGAGCAGTTCGACCTGGTCAAGCTGGTGGAGCCGCGGCTGGCCGCGATCGGCGCGGCCTGCGGCGAGAACGTGATCGTGCGCGTGCGCGACGGGCTGGAGTCGGTCTGCGTGGCGCGGCATGAGTCGACGCAATCGGTGCGCGTGCATACCGAGATCGGCAACCGGCGGCCGCTGCATGTTGGCGCCTCCGGCAAGCTGTTGCTGGCCTATGCCGCGCCCGAAGTGGTGGACGCGGTGCTGGCGCACCACCTTGAGCGCTTCACCGACAAGACCATCGTCGAGCCGCAGAAGCTGCGCGACGAACTGGCGGCGATCCGCGCCGCCGGCTATGCCGTATCGGTGGGCGAGCGCGATGCCGACGCCGTCTCCGCCGCGGCGCCGCTGCGCGACCACAGCGGCGCGGCGGTGGCATCGCTGAGCATCGCCAGTCCTGCCAGCCGGACTACGCAGCAGGCGCTGGACCGGCATGTGGCGATGGTGGTGGCGGAGGCGGCTACGTTGTCGCGGGCGCTGGGGTATGGCGGGGGGTGAGAGGGCTACGAGTTAGGAACCCCGTCAAGCAGGGCCAACGTCTTTGGGTGCTCCAAAGCCGCCCGAGCTGGCCTGAGCAAGGTGTTCTCCCTCTCCCCTCAGGGCCTCAGGGGGAGAGGGTTGGGGTGAGGGGGTGGTTTAGCCAGGAACACCTGAAGCAAGGCCAACGGTTTACACCCACGGGCGTCAGCCTTTGACCCGTCTGCCCTCACTCCAACCCTCTCCCGCACGCGTCGCTTGCGGGAGAGGGAGCAACCAATCGGTGGTTCGAAACCAGGCGGTATTTCTTCAACAGGTAGTCAGTGAAAAGCGGCGCTTCGGCGCCGCTTTGCCTTTGTCTGCCAACAATGTCCCGCCGGGTAAACCCCGCTTATCGGCATGGCGTTCTCTGTCTTATTCTTCGATACACCGTATCAGTGAATGAAACAATGTTTCGACCGCCGAACTACCACGTCCCCTTCAAGAGCCTGGCCGCGCGCATCCTGGCCGCGTTGGCATGCCTGGCCAGCCTGCAGAGCGCCCACGCCACCGACCTGCGCATCGGCTACAAGGCCGAGATCAGCGCCGCCGATCCGCACGTGCTCGATGCCGCCGGCCGCAACCTGTGGGGGCATGTGTACGAGACGCTGGTGGGCCTGGACAACGCGCTGCGCCCGGTGCCGCTGCTCGCGACGGCATGGCGGCAGCTCGACGACCGGACCTGGGAATTCGAGCTGCGGCCCGACGTGCGCTTCAGCAACGGGGAGCCCTTCACGGCGGAGGATGCGCGCTATTCGATCGAGCGCGCGCTGAAGCTGCCCGGCGCGCGCACGTTCCGCACCTACCTGAAGTCGGTGGCCGCGGTGGAAGTGGCCGGACTGCTGACGCTGCGCGTACGCACCAAGGCACCCAACCCGGTGCTGCCGCAGAACCTCGGCATGGTGGCGATGCTGCCGCGCTCGCTCGGCAAGGCGGTGCGCGAGGCGGACTTCGCCCACGGCAGCGCGGCCATCGGCACCGGCCCGTACCGGCTGGTAGCGTGGGAGCATGGCCAGCAGCTGACGCTGGCGCGCCATGCCGGCTACTGGGGCGGGGCGCAGCCGTGGGAGCGCGTGGTGTTCCAGTTCATTCCCAAGGAGCCGGCGCGGGCGTCGGCGCTGCTGTCGGGGCTGGTGGATGTGATCGATGCCTCGTCGGCCAGCATCGCGGAAGCTTTTGCGCGCACGGACGGCCGCATCCGCACGGTGTCGGCCACGTCGTACATGCTCAACTACCTGCAGCTTGACCAGGCGCGCGCGGTGTCGCCCTATGTGCAGGACCACGCGGGCCGGCCGCTGGCCGCCAATCCGTTGCGCGATGCGCGGGTGCGGCAGGCCATCAGCCTGGCGATCGACCGCGAGCTGATCGCCGCGCGGGTCACCAAGGGCGATTCGGTGCCGGCCGGGCAGATGGTGCCGCAGGGCTTCTTCGGCTTTTCCGCGGCGGTGCCGGCGCCGCGCGCCGATGCCGCGCGGGTGCGGCGCCTGCTGGCCGAGGCCGGCTACCCCGACGGCTTCCAGCTCACGCTGCATTGCCCCAACGACCGCTACCTGAACGACGCCAAGAGCTGCGAGGCGGTGGGGCAGATGCTGACCCGCGCCGGCATCCGTACCGAGGTGCGCACGCTGCCGTACTCGGTCTTTATCACCCGCGCCACCTCGGGCGGGGAGGGCGGCAAACCAGAGTTCAGCGCCTTCATGCTGGGCATCGGCGCGGTCAGCGGCGATTCGCTCGAGCCGCTGGTGGCGGTGGCGCATGCGCAGGACAAGGCCGCGGGGCTGGGCGCCAACAACCGCAGCGGCTATGCCAACCCGGCGGTCGATGCGCTGATCGGGCAGGCCATGCGCACCATGGCGCCGGCCCCGCGCGAACAGATGCAGCGGCACGCGGCCGAAACGCTGGCCGCCGATGCCGGCATCGTGCCGCTGCATCACCTGCGCGCCACCTGGGCCTATCGCGACGGGCTCGCGGTGCAGCCGCGCAGCGACGGCTTCACCTACGCGGGCAATATCCGCCCGGCCCCGCGCATGGCGCAGAAACCCTGACCGGCATCCGACCATCATGCTCGAAACCCTGTTCAAACGGCTGCTGCAGAGCCTGCTGGTGCTGTGGATCATGTCGGTGCTGACCTTCTGCGCGGTCAACCTGATCGGCGATCCGGTGCACCTGCTGGTCAGTCCCACCGCCACCGAGCAGGAGATTACCGAAGCGCGCCACGCGCTCGGCCTCGACCTGCCGATGCCGCGGCAGTACCTGCGCTTCGTGCAGGGCGCGCTGCGCGGCGACCTGGGCGAATCCTTCGTCTATGACCGGCCCGCGATCGAGCTGATCGTCAGCCGCGTGCCGGCCACGCTGGAGCTGGCGGTGACCGCGCTGCTGCTGTCGCTGGCCATCGGCATCCCGATGGGCGTGTTTGCCGGGCTGCGGCCGCACAGCCGGCTGGCGCGCGCGCTGATGGCCTGCTCGCTGGGCGGCGTGATCATGCCCACCTTCTGGGTCGGCATGATCGGCATCCTGGTGTTCTCGGTGAACCTGGGCTGGCTGCCGTCGGGCGGACGCGGGCCGGTCAGCACGGTGCTCGGCGTGCCGCTGTCGGTGACCAGTTGGGATGGCATCCGCTTCCTGCTGCTGCCGGCGCTGACGCTGTCGCTGTTCAAGATCTCGCTGGTGGCGCGGCTGGCCGAGGCCGGCACGCGCGAGGTGGCCGGGCAGGAGTACATCCGCTTTGCCCGCGCCAAGGGCGTGGGCGGCGCGCGGCTGGTGCTGCGCCACGTGGTGCCCAACGTGCTGATCCCGATCGTGACCGTGGTCGGGATGGAGTTCGGCCACCTGATCGCCTTCTCGGTGGTGACCGAGTCGGTGTTCTCGTGGCCGGGCATGGGCAAGCTGATCATCGATTCGGTGCTGGCGCTGGACCGCCCGGTGGTGGTGGCCTACCTGCTGGTCACGCTGGTGCTGTTCGTGGTGCTGAACCTGGTGGTCGACCTGCTCTACGTGGTGCTCGACCCGCGGCTGCGGCACAAGGCGGCATAACGGGCAAGCGCTGCCGATCACCTCCATCGCTACAGAACAACGAGAACCATCGATGTCCCTGCCTGTTTCCGAAACCGACCCCGCCGTGCCGGCGCTGCCGCCCGCTGCCGCACCAACCGCACCGGCCGTCCCCGTCGCTGGCACGCCTGCCCCGGCGCGGCCCACGCTGCTGCGGCGCTTCGTTGCCAGCCGCGTCGGGGCGGCCGCAGTGGCGGTGCTGCTGGCGCTGGTGCTGCTCGCGCTGCTGGCCGACGTGGTCAGCCCGCAGGATCCGTATGACCTCGCCACGGTGTCGGTGATCGATGCCGAATTGCCGCCGGGCAGCGCCGGCTACGATGGCCGCGCGCGCTACTGGCTCGGCACCGATGGCGCCGGGCGCGACCTGGTCAGCGCCATCGTCCACGGCATCCGCATCAGCGTGGGCGTGGGCGTGGTCAGCGCGGTGGTGGCGCTGATGGCGGGCAGCGCGGTGGGGCTCGCCGCGGCTTACTTCGGCGGGATCGTCGATGCCGCGATCATGCGCGTGGTCGACCTGCAGCTCAGCCTGCCGGCGGTGCTGGTCGCGCTGATCCTGCTGGCGGTGCTGGGGCAGGGCGTGGACAAGACGCTGCTGGCGCTGGTGATCGTGCAATGGGCCTACTTTGCGCGCACCGTGCGCGGCGCGGCGCAGGTGGAGCGCCGCAAGGAATATGTCGAGGCTGCGCTGGGGCAGGGACTGCCGGCGCTGCGCGTGATGTTCCGCCATATCCTGCCCAACTGCATGGCGCCGCTGGTGGTGACCGCCACGCTGCAGATCGCGCATGCGATCACGCTGGAAGCGACCATGAGCTTCCTCGGCATCGGCTTGCCGCGCACGCAGCCGTCGCTGGGCATGCTGATCGCCAATGGCTTCGAGTACATGCTGTCGAACAAATACTGGATCAGCATCTTCCCCGGCGTGGCGCTGGTGCTGCTGATCGGCTCGATCAACCTGGTGGGCGACCGCCTGCGCCGCGTGCTGAATCCGCGGCTGGACGGCTGAAGTAGGGAGATCCCATGGCACTGCTGGAAGTCTCCGGACTGAGCACCACGTTCGAGCTTGCGCAAGGCGCGGTGAAAGCGGTCGACAACGTATCGTTCGCGCTGGAGGCCGGCGAGATCCTCGGCATCGTCGGCGAGTCGGGCTCCGGCAAGTCGGTGACGGCGTTCTCGCTGATGAACCTGCTGGATCCGCCCGGGCGCATTACCGGCGGCTCGGTACGCTTCAAGGGGCAGGAGCTGCTGGCATGCTCGCCGCGCCAGTGGCAGGCGCTACGCGGCGACCGCATCGCGATGGTGTTCCAGGATCCGATGATGTCGCTGAACCCGGTGATGCGCGTCGGCGACCAGCTCGCAGAAACGGTGCGGGTCCATCACCGCCGCACCCGCGCGCAGGCGCTCGACCAGGCTACCGATGCGCTGGAGCGCGTGGGGATTGCGGCCCCGCGCGAACGCATGCGCGCCTATCCGCATGAACTGTCCGGCGGCATGCGCCAGCGCGTGGCGATCGCCAACGCCCTGATCAACCGGCCCGACCTGATCATCGCCGACGAACCCACCACCGCGCTCGACGTCACCATCCAGGCGCAGATCCTCTTCGAGATGAAGCGGCTGGTGCGCGAGACCGGCGCCGCGGCCATCTGGATCAGCCACGATCTGGCGGTGGTCAAGGACCTGGTAGACCGTGTCTGCGTGATGTACGCGGGCAGGGTGGTCGAGCAGGGCAAGGTTGCCGACCTGATTGCGCGGCCGATGCATCCGTACACGCGCGGCCTGCTCGATTCGCTGCCCACGCCCGCGTTGCGCGGCGCAACCCTGCGCGCGATCCCGGGCGCCGCGCCGTCGCTGGCCGCACTGCCGCCGGGCTGCGCCTTCGCGCCGCGCTGCACGCGGGCGCAAGACGCGTGTCGCCAGGCACCGGACGAAACCACCGTGCGCGGCCGGACGCTGCGCTGCTTTTATCCGCTGGAGGCCGCATGACCGTGATGCTCGAAGCGCGCCATTTGCACAAACGCTTCCCGCTGAAGCCCGGCCTGCTGGCGCGCATGGCCGGCAAGCCGGTGCAGGCGGTGCATGCCGTCGATGATGTCTCGCTGCAGGTGCGCACGGGCGAGGTGCTGGGCGTGGTGGGCGAATCCGGCTGTGGCAAGTCCACGCTGGGCCGCATGCTGGCCGGCCTGCTGCCGCAGACCGATGGCGAGATCGCCTGGGAAGGCCGGCGCGCCGATACCTCGGCAGGCAGCTATCACCGCGCGGTGCAGATGGTGTTCCAGAATCCCTATGGCTCGCTCAATCCGCGGCTGCGCATCGGCCAGGCCATTACCGAGGGCGCGGTCTACCACGGCATGGTGCGGCGCGCGCGGGCCGAGTCGTTTGCCGGCGACCTGCTGCAGCAGGTCGGGCTCGATGCCAGCTACGCCGAGCGCTTCCCGCACGAGTTTTCCGGCGGGCAGCGCCAGCGCGTGGCGATCGCGCGGGCGCTGGCGCTGCGCCCGCGGCTGCTGATCTGCGATGAGGCTGTGTCCGCGCTCGACGTATCGGTGCAGGCGCAGATCGTCAATCTGTTCATGCAGCTGCGGCGCGAGCACGAACTCACCTACGTCTTTATCAGCCACAACCTGGCGGTGGTGGAGCACATGTCTGACCGCGTGGTGATCATGTACCTGGGCCGCATCGTCGAGACCGGCGATGCACGCACGGTATTCGCCGCGCCGAACCATCCCTATACGCGTGCGCTGCTGGCCGATGCGCCACGGCTGGGCGGAAGCCCCCTCCGCCACCAGCCGGTCCAGGGCGAGCTGCCCAGCCCGCTGGCGCCGCCGACCGGCTGTGCCTTCCATCCGCGCTGCCCGCATGCCAGCGCGCGCTGCGCGGCCGAGGCACCGGTGCTGCGCGATATCGGCGGACGGCTGTCCGCCTGCCACCTGAATGACTAGATAGCCGCGCCGGCCGCGTCGCGGCGTTCCCTCCGATTCATGGTTGCCATCCCGCTCGCGTGGAATGGCGGGGACCGTTCGCGCCTGGGCCGGTAGCTACGCGGCAGAGGGGAAGCCCATAAGGGGAGCTTGTGCATGGCCAACAAGAAAAGGGAGGACAGGCATGGTTTGCAATCGAAGGAACGGTGCGTTCGGGCGCGCCTGCATCGGCGGCGCGCTGGCGCTGCTGTCGGCGGGGCCCGAGGCAGCGGTGACGCTGTACGGGCGAATCGATACCGACATCGAATACCAGAAGGGGCCGGGCGGCTCCGCCACCCAGTTGGCCGATAACGCCTCGCGCTGGGGCATGCGCGGCAGCGAAGACCTGGGCGGCGGCCTGACCGCCGCATTCGGCCTGGAGCAGGGCTTTGGCGTCGATAACGGCATGGCCACCAATCCGCAGTTCCGCAATGCCTTCGTCGGCTTGCGCGGCGGCTTCGGCGCGGTGGCGCTGGGACGGCTGGATTCGGCGACCATCGTCGGTTCGCCGATCTATTCGCAGGTCACGCAGAACGTTGACTTCGTCATCCACGATGCCGGTGCGACCGCGATCGGCACCAAGGTGCTGAATGCGCGCAACCGCGTGTCCAACGCGCTCGGCTATATGACGCCGGATTTCGGTGGCTTCTCGATGCGGGCGCGCGTGAACCTCGCGGGGCCGGATCCGGCGACGCCCAATGTGAATTCACCAGTCAAGGCCGAGGACGACTTCCGCCAGTACGACGTCGGCGTGAACTACGCCATCGGCAATTTCGCCGCGGGCATCGGTTATTCGCGCGATGCCAGGGCGGGCGGGCTGGCGGCCAACGACTTCCGCGACAAGGTGCAGGCGGCCGCTTCCTACAACTTCACCGTGGTCAACGTCTACGGCATCTACGGGCGCGACCGCTACGCCGCCACGGCGGCGAACAGGACCGAGGTGCCGTACTGGCTGGTCGGCTTCAGCGTGCCGTACGGCGCGCACAGCGTGATCGTCAACTACATGGAGCGCGCGGTGCAGCGCGACCCGCAGGGCCGGCTCAAGAAAGTGCAGGCCGGGTACGCCTACAGCCTGAGCAAGCGCACCATGCCCTATGTGTTCTTCGACCGCGAGGAGCCCAACTCGAACAAGCCGGGCGATACCGTGACCACGGTCGGCATCGGCATCCAGCACAAGTTCTGACGATGGTGTTGCCTTACACGCTGCACAAGCCAGCCAGCGGCGCGCTGCCGCTGGTGGCCGATTCCCCGCACAGCGGGCTGACCTGCGCCGAGGCGTTGCCGCTGGCCGCGCCGCCCGAAGCGTTAATGACGGGCTGGGACGCCTATGTCGACCAGCTCTTCGCGCACACGCCGGCGGTCGGCGGCACGCTGCTGTGCGCGGGCTTTCCACGCTGGCTGGTCGATGTCAACCGCGCCCGCGACGATATCGATCCTGAGTTGATCGACGGCGCCATGCCCTATGCCGTGCAACCGAGCGACAAGGCCGCCCGCGGCATGGGCGTGCTGCGCCGTCTGGCGCTGCCGGGCGTGCCGGTCTATGCGGTGCCGCTGGCGCCCGGCATGGCCGAGCACCTGCTGAAGACCTACTACGATCCGTACCACGCCGCGCTCGCCGGGCTGCTGGCGACGCATCACGCGCGCTTCGGCGCGGTGTGGCATATCGACTGCCATTCGATGAAATCGCGGGGCAACGCGATGAATATCGACAACGGCGCCGAGCGTCCGGACTTTGTCGTCAGCAACCGCGACGGGGCGAGCTGCTCGGCGGGCTTTGTCGACGTGGTGGCGCAATGCCTGCGCGGCCTGGGTTACCGGGTCGGCATCAACTGGCCGTACAAGGGCGCGGAACTGGTTGCGAGGTATGGCGATCCGGCGCGCGCGCGGCACAGCCTGCAGATCGAGATCAACCGCGCGTTGTACATGGATGAGGCGAGATTCGTGACGCATGACGGCTACACGGTGCTGCGCAGCCATCTCGACCTGCTGCTGGAAAGCGTGGCCGCATATATCCGCGAAGCGCTGGCGCGGCCGCGCTGACCGGGAGCGAGCAAAGGAGGCTCAGAGCACCTTGCCCGGGTTCATCAGTCCCTGCGGATCCAGCGCGCCCTTGATCGCGCGCATCATGCGCAGCTCCACCTCGCTCTTGTAGTGGCGGATCTCGTCGCGCTTGAGCTGGCCCAGGCCATGCTCGGCCGAGATCGAGCCGCAGTGCGAGCGCACGCTGTCGTGGACGATGCGGTTGACCTGTTCCTGGTTGGCCAGGAAGGCGTCATGGTCGACGCCTTCCGGCGGCGACACGTTGTAGTGCAGGTTGCCGTCGCCCAGATGCCCGAAGGTCACCATGCGCGCGCCCGGGAAGGCGTTCTGCAGCAGCGCGTCGGTGGTCTCGATAAAGTCCGCCACGCGCGATACCGGCACGGCGATATCGTGCTTGATGTTCTTGCCGTCTTCCACCTGCGCCAGCGGGATATGCTCGCGCAGGTTCCAGAAGTCGCGCGACTGCTGCACCGATTCCGCCACCACGGCGTCGGCGACCACGCCGGCCTCGAACGCGGCCGTCATCAGCGTCTCGAAGATGCCGCGCGCGTGGTCTTCGCTTTCGCTGTCGGACAGCTCCATCAGCACCAGTTGCGGGTGGATGTCGGTGAACGGGTAGCGCAGTTGCGGGTAGTGCCGCGTCACCAGCGTCATGCTGAGCGCCGACATCAGCTCGAAGCCGGTCAGCATCGCGCCCGCGTGGGATTGCGCGATCGCCAGCAGCGCCAGCGCGGCGCGCGGGCTCTGCACCGCGGCCAGCGCGGTGACCGAGGCGCGCGGCAGCGGGAACAGCTTCATCACCGCCGCGGTGATGACGCCGAGCGTGCCTTCGGCGCCGATAAACAGGTCGCGCAGGTCGTAGCCGGTATTGTCCTTGCGCAGCCCGCGCAGGCCGTGCCAGATCTCGCCCGACGGCGTTACCACCTCCAGCCCCAGGCACAGCTCGCGCGTATTGCCGTAGCGCAGCACCGCGGTGCCGCCGGCGTTGGTCGACAGGTTGCCGCCGATGGTGCAGCTGCCTTCGGCCGCCAGGCTCAGCGGGAACAGCCGGCCGTGCTCGCGCGCCACCTCCTGCAGGTGCTGCAGCACCACGCCGGCCTCGACGGTGACGGTGTTGTTGAGCGGGTCGACCTGGCGGATGCGGTTCAGCCGCTGCAGCGAGATCACCACCGAAGCCTGGCCCGCCACCGGCGTGGCGCCGCCGCACAGGCCGGTATTGCCGCCCTGCGGCACGACCGCGACCTGGCGCGCATGGCAGGCATGGACCGCTTCCGCGACTTCCTCGGTGGTGCCGGGGCGCAGCACCGCCAGCGCCTCGCCGGTATAGCGCTTGCGCCAGTCGGTCAGGTAGGGCGCCTTGTCGGCGGCATCGGTCAGTACATGCTGCGCGCCCAGCGCGGCGCGGCACAGGGCGAGGAAGGAGTCTTGGGATGCGGTCATGGCTCGAGGGCGGAGGCTGGTATTCAGGGCTTGCGCGCGGCGGCCCTGGTGGCGGCGCGGGCGCGGCGCTTGTACGGCCGCAGGTACAGGATGGTGCTGACGAAGAACACCAGCGTCAGCGCTACCTCCACCCACGCCAGCGTGGAAGAGGGCGCGCGGTCGCTGGTGGCGCGCACGATGCCTTCGGTGAAGAACAGCAGGATCAGCATCGACGACCACTGCATGGTGTAGCGGTTGCGCGAGAGCACGCCGCGCAGCGGCAGCAGCAGCGGCAGGAACTTGATGATCAGCCACGAGCCGCCCGGGCGCAGCGGCGCCAGGAACCATTCCCAGGCGATGCACAGCAGCAGCAGCGCAATCAGGCTGCCCACGCTGAGCCGGTACAGCCAGGGGCTGTGCAGCGCCTGGTCGCTGTCGGACGCGGCGGTCATGCAGCGGCCCCCTTCAGGCGCAGCGCTGCCTGCGCCAGCCGGCGGCCCATCGCCATCGCCAGCGCCGATTCGTCTTCGGTCACCGGGCCGCGGTTGTCGGCGTGGGCATGGTGGCTGGGGCCGTAGGGCGTGCCGCCCGAGGTGGTGGTCATCAGGCCCTTCTCCGAATAGGGCAGGCCCATGATCAGCATGCCGTGGTGCAGCAGCGGCAGCATCATCGACAACAGCGTGGTCTCCTGCCCGCCGTGCAGGCTGCCGGTGGCGGTGAAGACGCAGGCGGGCTTGCCGGTCAGCGTGCCCGACAGCCACTGCGCCACGGTGCCGTCGAGGAAGTACTTCATCGGCGCGGCCATATTGCCGAAGCGGGTCGGGCTGCCCAGCGCGAGGCCGGCGCATTCCTCCAGGTCGCGCAGCTCGGCATAGGGCGGGCCCTCGGCCGGGATATCGGGCGCGGTGGCCTCGCACACGGTGGAGACGGGCGGCACGGTGCGCAGCCGGGCCTGGGCGCCAGGGACGCTGTCGATACCGGTGGCGATCAGTTCCGCCAGCTTGCGGGTGCTGCCGTAGCGGCTGTAGTACAGGACGAGGATGTCGGTCATGGAGCGGGATGGCCGGCGGTGGAGGGTGGGGCCGCCTGTGAAAGGGGCGGCGCAGGTGCCGGAAGTGCCGGAAACAATGCGCGTATTATAGATGCGCCCCCGCGCAAGCCTGCCTGCCCGACGTTCTGCCGGGGCATCTGTCGACTATTGAACCCCATATCCGACAAGGAGGTTGATGCCGCATGCCTGGTAACCGCGTTGCCCGCCTGCGCAGGGAGTGGAACCTGCAGAAGGTGCGCGCCCTGGCGCGCTACGCGCTGCGCCGCGCCGCCGAAGACCGGCTGCCGCAGGTATCCGCGAGCCTGACATTCACCACCGTGCTGGCCGTGGTGCCGGTGCTGACGGTGGCGTTCGCGCTGCTGGCCGCGTTCCCGGTGTTCCGCGATTTCCGCAACGCCATCGAGGCGTTCCTGTTCCAGAACCTGATCCCGGGCAACGTCAGCGAATCGATCCAGCGCTACCTCGGCATGTTCGCCAAGAGCGCGCGCGGGCTGACCGCGATGGGCCTGGCGGGGCTGATGGTCACGTCGGTGCTGACCATGCTGACGGTGGAAGACGCGCTCAACGCGATCTGGCGCGTCAAGCAGCGCCGCCCGCTGGCGCAGCGGGTGCTGGTGTTCTGGGCGGTGCTGACCTTCGGTCCGGTGCTGATCGGCGCCAGCCTGTCGATCAGCTCATACCTGATCTCGATCTCGGCGGGCTATGTCGGCCATATGCCGCTCGGCGTCGGGCTGCTGGTGAGCGCCACGCCGGTGGTGCTGTCGGCGCTGGCCTTTGCCTTCCTGTACACGGCGGTGCCCAACGCCTATGTGGCGTGGCGCGACGCCATCGTGGCCGGTGTGGTCGCGGCGATCGCGTTCGAGTTCGCCAAGCGCGGCTTCGGCTACTTCATCACGCAGATCCCGACCTATACCGCGGTCTATGGCACCTTCGCCGCGCTGCCGCTCTTCCTGCTGTGGATCTACCTGAGCTGGCTGGTGACGCTGCTGGGTGCCACCATCGCCGCCAACCTGCCGGTGGTACGGCATGGCTACTGGCGCCGCCGCACCTTTGCCGGCAGCGAGTTTTTCGATGCGCTGGGCGTGCTGCTGCTGCTCTACCGCGCCCGCGACGAGGTGCCGCGCAGCGTCGGCGAACTGGACCTGAGCCGCAAGCTGCGGGTCGAGGCCGACTATCTTGCTGGGCTGCTGGGCAAGCTCAAGGCCATGCACCTGATCGGCCGGCTGCAGCAGGAGCGCGGGCAGGCGCACTGGGCGCTGCTGTGCGACCCGTCGCAGGTGACGCTGCGCATGCTGCATGACCGGCTGGTGCTGAATCTGCCGCGGTTGCCGCGCACGGCGCTGGCCCAGCATTTGCGCGGCGCGCAGACGCTCAGGGCGATGCTCGACAACCCGCAGCTGGACCAGACGCTGGAAGCGGTGTTCGGGCAGTGGCCGGAAGGCGCGCCGGGGCAGGGGATAGAAGAGACGGGCGCGGCGCCGCAGCGGCGCACGCTGGAGGTGGTGCCGCCGGGATGGCACGGGCAGGTTTAAACCTTGGGAATGACGGTGAGTTTGTCTTAGAACGGAATCCTGCCGCGCCAGATATCGGCGTACATCACCCAGTCGCCCATCAGGCTGTAGATCGGATGGCGGAAGGTGGCAGGCCGGTTCTTCTCGAAGCCGAAATGCCCGACCCAGGCAAAGGCATAGCCCGAGACCGCCGCGGCCAGCAGCCACCAGGCATTGCCGGTAACGACCAGCGCCACCAGGCACAGCAGCGCGACGCTCGTGCCGACGAAATGCAGCCGCCGGCAGGTGCGGTTCTGGTGCTCGCTCAGATAGTAGGGATAGAAGGCCGCGAAGTTCTCGAACTCGCGCGCGCGGGCGTGGGCCATGGCTGTCTCCGGCGGGTCTTGTTTTGTGCAGTGTAGACCTTCTGCCGGGGTGGGGCGAGGATGGCCGCCGGCGTGGCCGGCAAGCCATCCGGGCAGCATCAGCCCGCGGCGACCACCTTGCGCGCGAACGCGGCCAGCGCGTCCAGCACCTCATCGGGCCGTTCGCCCATCATCGCGTGGCCGCACGGCACCGAGACCAGGCTGGCCTTCGCCATCTTGCCGGCCAGCGCCTGTGCCGCCCTGGGCGAGGTCATCAGGTCCTTGCTGCCGGTGATGAACAGCGCCGGGCAGGCCAGCGCGGCCGCCGCCTCTTCGCCGTGGGCATAGGCGTTGCAGGCCGAGAAATCGTTGTGGAACACATGCGCCTGCGGGTTGTTGCGCGCCACGCGCTCCATCAGCCGCTGGCTGCCGCCCTGCATCCACGCACCTGGCCCCGGCGACGACGGCTTGTTGGCCAGGCTCGAATGCGACCACGTATTGACCATGGCGATGGCCTCGTCCTCACGATTGAGCGAGGCCTCGAGCAGCGCGTCCGAAACCTTCATCGGATAGGCGGTGGCGAGCAGGGCGATGCCCCGCACCGCCTGCGGATGCCGCGCCGCGCATTCCAGCGCGATCAGCGAACCCATGCTGTGGCCGAACACGAAAGCCGGCGCCTTGACCCCGGCGGCGGCCACCAGCGCCATCACCCAGTCCGCCATGGCCTCGACCGTGGCCAGCGGCGCGCCCTTGCTGCGGTTATGGCCGGGCAGGTCTACCGCCAGCACCGAGAAGCCGTGGTTGGCGAACCAGCGCGTCTGCAGCGCCCACACGCTGTGGTCGTTCTGCGCGCCGTGCACGAACACGGCGCAGGGCAGGGCAGGATCGAAGGGTTTGCCGCCGGTATAGGCGTAGGCCGTCTGGCCTGCGACGTTGAGTTCCATCAGGCACCTCCCTTGCCGCCAGTGGACGCGCTCATGGCCTTCTCTGCCGCCTTCAAGCCGCGCTTGAGATCGTCGACCAGATCGTCCGGGTCTTCCAGCCCGATCGACAGCCGGATCGTGCCCTCGGTGATGCCGGCCGACTGCAGCGCTGCCGCGTCCATGCGGAAGTGCGTGGTCGAGGCCGGGTGGATCACCAGCGAGCGCGCGTCGCCCACGTTGGCCAGGTGCGAGAACAGCGACATGTTTTCGATAAAGCGCTGGCCGGCGGCGCGGTTGCCCTTCAGGTTGAAGCTGAACACCGCGCCGCAGCCGCGTGGCAGCAGGCGCTTGGCCAGCTCGTAGTCCGGGTGCGATTCCAGTTCGGGATACGACACCGACTCCACCATCGGATGCGATGCCAGGAACTGCACCACCTTGCGGGTGTTGTCGACATGGCGGCTCATGCGCAGCGGCAGCGTCTCGACACCTTGCAATAGCTGCCAGGCGGCCATCGGGTTCATGCAGGCGCCGAAGTCGCGCAGGCCTTCGCGGCGCGCGCGCAGCAGGAACGGCGCCACCGTGCTTTCCTCGGTGAACACCATGTTGTGGAAGCCCTCGTAGGGCTCGGACAGCTCGGGGAAGCGCCCCGAGGCCTCGAAATCGAAGGTGCCGCCTTCCACCAGCACGCCGCCGATGGTGGTGCCGTGGCCGCCCAGGAACTTGGTGGCGGAGTGGTAGAGCAGGCCGGCGCCGAGATCGAACGGCCGCAGCAGGTAGGGCGTGGTGAAGGTGGAGTCGACCAGCAGCGGGATGCCGTGGTCCTGGCCGAGCTGGGCCAGCGTGGGGATGTCCAGCACGTCGAGCCCCGGGTTGCCCAGCGTCTCGCCGAACAGCAGCCGGGTATTGGGGCGGATCGCGGCGCGCCAGGCGTCGATATCGCGCGCCTTGACGAAGGTGGTTTCGATGCCGAAGCGGCGCAGCGTGTAGTGCAGCAGGTTATGCGAGCCGCCGTACAGCGCCGACGACGCCACCACATGCGAGCCGGCGCCCATCAGCGTGGCGACCGCCAGGTGCAGCGCGGCCTGGCCCGAAGCGGTGGCGATCGCGCCGGCGCCGTTCTCCAGCGCGGCAATGCGCTCTTCCAGCACCGCCACGGTGGGGTTTGAGATGCGCGAATAGACGTGACCGGCGCGCTCCATATTGAACAGCGATGCGGCGTGCTCGCTGTCGCGGAAGACGAAGGAGGTGGTCAGGTGGATCGGGGTGGCGCGGGCCCCGGTGGCGGGGTCGGGCGCGGCGCCGGCGTGCAGCGCCAGCGTATCGAATCTGGTTCCGGACATGGTCGGTCGGCCTGTAGTTGTCTCCGGCCAGCATCGTAGCATCGCCCGCCCGGCAGGGGGTGGCGCGGCCCGCAAACCGGCCTCCTGCTTTACTTTGCCGCCGGGTTTGGGCTAGGATCGGCCAAACGGAAGGACGCGCGGGCATCCCGGCCCGCACACCCATAGACAGATAACGAAGCGACCGGCAGCGCCTCCATCATCGCGGCGATGCCTCCAGCGAATACTTCAGCACGGCAGCGGAGACCAACATGAAAGTCAGCGACATCCTGCAGATCAAGGGCAATACGCTCTTCACCGTGACGCCTGACACCTCCTTGCTGGTCGCCGTCCATACCATGGCCGAGCACGATATCGGCTCGCTGGTGGTCATGGAGTACGGCGACCTGGTCGGCATGCTGACCTTCCGCGAGATCATCGAGACGCTGGCCAAGAACAACGGCAGCGTCGGCAACACCAGCATCCGCAAGGTGATGGACGATGCGCCGGTGACCTGCACTATGGAAACGGACGTCAACGAGGTGCGCCGCATGATGCTGGCGCGTCACACCCGCTATATGCCGGTGCTCGACAACCGCACGCTGATGGGCGTGATTTCCTTCTACGACGTCGCCAAGGCGGTGGTGGAAGACCAGAGCTTCGAGAACCAGATGCTCAAGGCCTATATCCGCGACTGGCCGGAAGAGCGCGCCGACTGACAGCGCCACGCCGTCCGGGCGGCGCCTGGGCGCGGCGGACGGTGCCCTGACTGAAGCTTCCTTCGAATTTTGTTTCGAGTGACGCCGCGCGGCCGCGCGGCGGTGGCAGGATGGCGGCCGGTTTCCGGCTCCGGCAAACTTGCCGGTGTTTCCATTTCCACGGCGGTCCTCCCGACCGACCGGCCCATCCATGAGCCAACACAGCCAGTTCCGACTGCTCGGCGAGCGCCGCTTCGCCCCGTTCTTCTGGACCCAGTTCCTCGGGGCGATGAACGACAACGTCTTCAAGGTCGCCTTCACCTCGCTGGTGACCTACCACACGGCGCTGTTCGAGGGCGTGGATGCGCGCAGCGCCGCGTTCCTGATCTCGGCCATCTTTATCGCGCCGTTCGTGCTGTTCTCCGCCACCAGCGGCCAGATTGCCGACAAGCTCGAAAAGTCGCGCCTGATCCGGCTGGTCAAATCGCTCGAAATCGCCATCATGGTGCTGGGCCTGGCCGGCTTTGCCTGGCACAGCGCAACGCTGCTGTATGCCGGCACCTTCCTGATGGGCCTGCATTCCACGCTGTTCGGACCGGTCAAGTTTGCCTACCTGCCACAGCACCTGGACGAGCGCGAACTGGTCGGCGGCAACGGCCTGGTGGAGATGGGCACCTTTGTCGCGATCCTGCTGGGCACGCTGGTCGGCGGCGAGCTGGCCGGGCTGCAGCAGGGCGGCACGATCGTGGGGCCGATGTACGTGGGCGCGGTCTGCGTGGCGATCGCGGTGGCGGGGCGGGTGGTGTCGGGCCGGATCCCGGTCTCGCCGGCGCCGCAGCCCGAGCTGCGCATCAACTGGAACCCGTTCTCGGAAACCTGGCGCAACCTGATGCTGGCGCGCGGCAACCGCACCGTGTTCTTGAGCCTGCTCGGCATCTCGTGGCTGTGGTTCCTCGGTGCCACCTTCCTGACCTCGTTCTTCAGCTACGCCAAGGATGTGCTGGGCGGCGACCAGAACGTGGTGACGCTGCTGCTGGCCGTGTTCTCGCTGGGCATCGGCACCGGCTCGCTGCTGTGCGAGCGGCTGTCGGGGCGCCATGTCGAGATCGGGCTGGTGCCGTTCGGCTCGATCGGCATGACGGTGTTCGCGGTGGACCTGTACTTTGCCAGCCAGGGCCAGGCCGCGGCCACGCTCAGCGGCCTGGGCGGCTTCCTGGCCGAGCCGCGCCACTGGCGCGTGCTGGCCGACCTGTTCCTGCTGGCGATGTTCGGCGGCTTCTACAGCGTGCCGCTGTACGCGCTGATCCAGAGCCGCAGCGCACCGACGCACCGCGCGCGCATCATCGCGGCCAACAATATCCTGAACAGCTTCTTCATGATCGCCGCGTCGCTGCTGGGCGTGGCGATGACGCAGGCCGGCTACACCATCCCGCAGCTGTTCCTGGTGGTGGGGCTGCTCAATGCGGTGGTGGCGGTCTATATTTACTCGCTGGTGCCCGAGTTCCTGCTGCGCTTTATCGCCTGGATCCTGGTCCACACCATTTACCGGCTGCGCCGCATCAATGCCGATCGCATTCCCGCGGACGGTCCCGCCGTGCTGGTCTGCAACCATGTCAGCTTTGCCGACGCGGTGGTGCTGATGGCGTGCAGCCCGCGCCCGGTGCGTTTCCTGATGGATCACCGCATCTTCAAGGTGCCGCTGATGTCGTGGTTCTTCCGGCAGGCCAAGGCGATCCCGATCGCGCCCGCGCATGAAGACCCGGACATGCTCAAGCGCGCCTATGACAGCGTGGCCGGCGCGCTGCAGGACGGCGACCTGGTCTGCATCTTCCCGGAGGGCAAGATCACCGCCAACGGCGAGATCAATCCGTTCAAGCAGGGCGTGCAGCAGATCATCCGCCGCACGCCCGTGCCAGTGGTGCCGATGGCGCTGCGCGGGCTGTGGGGCAGCTTTTTCTCGCGCAAGGGCGCGCCGGCGATGTCGCGGCCGTTCCGGCGCGGCATCCTGAACCGGCTGGAGCTGGTGGTTGGCGAGCCGGTGTCGCCGGAGGCGGCCACGCCTGAAGGGCTGCAGCAGATGGTGCAGACGCTGCGCGGCGACTGGCGCTAGTTGACGGAACGCGAACTCGACCCCCCGATGATCATCCTCTATACCTTCGGCCCCGCCTTCGGGCTGCCCGATGCCAGCCCCTTCGTCACCAAGGCCGAGATGCTGCTCAAGCTCGCCGGCCTGCCGTACCACACGCGCCGCGGCAGCCTGCGCCACGCGCCCAAGGGCAAGCTGCCGTACCTGGACGACATGGGCCGGATCGTGGCGGATTCCACCATGATCCGCTGGCATATCGAGAAGACCTACCACATCGACTTCGATGCCGGCCTGGGCCCGGCCGAGCGCGGCATCGCATGGGCCGCCGAGAAGCTGATGGAAGACCACCTGTACTGGGCGGTGGCGCGCGTGCGCTGGCTCGACCAGCACAATTTCGACAAGGGCCCGGCGCTGTTCTTCCGCGGCGTGCCGGCGCCGGTGCGCGGGCTGGCCGAGCGGCTGGTGCGCTACAAGGTGCGCAAGACGCTGTGGGGGCAGGGGCTGGGCCGGCACAGTGAAGAGGAGCTGGTGGCGCTGGCCAACAAGGGCGTGACCTCGATCGCCGATATCCTGGGCGACAAGCGCTACCTGATGGGCGACAAGCCGTGCGGGGCCGATGCCACGCTGTTCGCCTTCGCCGGCAGCCTGCTGTGCCCCGTATTCGACACCCCGATCCGCACCGCGGCCGAGGGGCATGCCAACCTGGTGGCTTATATGGAGCGGATGCGGGCCGAGTTCTACCCGGAATTTACGCCCGAAACCGCCGCCGCCTGAGCCTGCCGGGCCGCCCGCGGCCCGGCATTGGCCTTACAATGGAGGCCGTCCCCAATTCCTGTGCGGTTTCCATCATGTCCGGCAACACCCTTGGCCTGCTCTTCACTGTCACCACCTTCGGCGAATCGCACGGGCCCGCCATCGGCGCGGTGGTGGATGGCTGCCCGCCGGGCATGGCGCTGACCGAGGCCGACATCCAGGGCGACCTGGACCGCCGCAAGCCCGGCACCTCGCGCCACGTCACGCAGCGCAAGGAACCCGACCAGGTCGAGATCCTGTCCGGCGTGTTCGAGGGCAAGACCACCGGCACTCCGATCTGCCTGCTGATCCGCAATACCGACCAGCGCAGCAAGGACTACGGCAATATCGTCGAGACCTTCCGCCCGGGGCACGCCGACTACACCTACTGGCAGAAATACGGCATCCGCGACCATCGCGGCGGCGGCCGTTCGTCGGCGCGGCTGACCGCGCCGGTGGTGGCGGCGGGCGCGGTGGCCAAGAAGTGGCTGCGCGAACAGTACGGCACCGAAATCCGGGGCTACATGTCGCAGCTGGGCGAGATCGCGGTGCCATTCGCCGACTGGTCGCACGTGCCGGAGAACCCGTTCTTCGCGCCCAATGCCGACATCATTCCCGAGCTCGAAACCTATATGGACGCGCTGCGCCGCGACGGCGACTCCGTCGGCGCGCGCATCGAGGTGGTGGCCAGCAATGTGCCGGTAGGCCTGGGCGAGCCGCTGTTCGACAAGCTCGACGCCGATATCGCGCACGCGATGATGGGCATCAACGCGGTCAAGGGCGTCGAGATCGGCGCCGGCTTCGACAGCGTGGCGCAGCGCGGCAGCGTCCATGGCGACGAGCTGACCGCCGAAGGCTTCCGCGGCAACAATGCCGGCGGCGTGCTGGGCGGCATCTCGACCGGCCAGGACATCACCGTATCGCTGGCGATCAAGCCGACGTCTTCCATCCGCACCCCGCGTGAATCGATCGACAAGGCCGGCAACGCCGCCACCGTCGAGACCTTCGGCCGCCACGATCCCTGCGTGGGCATCCGCGCCACGCCGATCGCCGAGGCCATGCTGGCGCTGGTGCTGATCGACCATGCGCTGCGCCACCGCGCCCAGTGCGGCGACGTGAAGGTCGATACGCCTCGCATCCCCGCGCAGGCCGGCCAGCCGCGCTGAGTTGGCTGCGCTCCCCGCGGGCGAGGGCGGGTCCAGCGCCACTGGCGCCACCGGCGACGGCCGCCCCGACTACGCCCGCTTCGGGCTTTTCTACCTTGGCTACTACGGCTACGTCGGCGTCATCTCGCCGTACGTGAGCCTGTATTTCGCCGGGCGCGGCTTCGATCCCGTGCAGATCGGCGTGCTGATGGCCAGCTTCCAGGTCAGCCGCATCGTCGGGCCCTATCTGTGGGGCTGGCTGTCCGACGTGATGCACACCCGCGTGCGCATCCTGCGCGTCAGCGCGTTCACCTCGCTGGTGGCGTTCATGCTGCTGCCGGGCGTCGGCAGCTACGGCGGCATGATGGCGATGATGCTGACGCTGAGCCTGCTGACCAGCGCGATGTCGCCGCTGGGCGATGCGCTGACCATTTCCACGCTGCGCCGCTACGGCGCCTTCGACCACAGCTATGGCCGCATCCGCATGTTCGGCTCGGTCGGCTTTATCGGCGCGGTGCTGGCGGGCGGGGCCCTGTTCGAGGCGGTCGGCATGCGCGCCTTCCCGTGGGTGGCCAGCGCGCTGCTGGCGATCCTGGCGGGCGTGGTGCTGACCATGCGCGATGCCGTCGACGACGGCCCGCGCATGCCGGCGCCGCCGGCCCTGCCGCTGCTGCGCCGTCCCGATGTGGCGTGGTTCCTGGCGTCAGCCTTCCTGATGATGTTCGCGCACGCCGCGCTCTACGTGTTCTACTCGCTGTGGCTGGAGAAGCTGGGCTACAGCAAGTTCGCCATCGGCGTGATGTGGACCATCGGCGTGGTGGCCGAGATCGTCTTCTTCTACTACCAGGGGCTGCTGTTCGCGCGCTATGCGCTGCGCACCATCCTGGCTGGCACCTTCGTGCTGGCGGCGTTGCGCTTCGGGCTGACCGGCTACTTTGCGCAGTTCGTCTGGCTGATGGCGCTGGTGCAGGTGCTGCACGCGGCCACGTTCGCGGCCCACCACAGCGCCAGCCTGAAGCGCTTGCAGGCGTGGTTTGCCGGGCCGCTGCAGGGACGCGGGCAGGCGTTGTACACCGGCATTTCCTACGGCGTGGGCGGTACGCTGGGCGGGCTGGCGATGGGCTGGACCTGGAATGCGCTGGCGCCCGAGCATACCTTCGGGCTCGCCGCGATTGCCGCGGCGGCGGGTGCCTTCTGCGCGGCGATGAGCTTTCGCGCCGAAGGCGGCGGCGCAGTTCAGGACAGCGCCGCGCAGACTCGTTCAGCGATGGCCAGCGACGAGGTCAGTCCCGGCGACTCGATGCCGAACAGGTGAACCAGCCCCGGCACGCCATGCACTGCCGGACCATCGATTCGGAAATCCGCCGCCACCTCGTGCGGGCCGCTGATCTTGGGGCGGATGCCGGCATAGCCCGGCTGCAGCGCGCCATCGGCCAGCCCCGGCCAATAGCGGCGCACCTCGTCATAAAAGCCATCCGCATCGGCCGGGTCCACGCTGTAATCAATCTCGTCGATCCAGCGCACATTGGGGCCGAAGCGCGCCTGGCCACCCAGGTCGATGGTCAGGTGCACGCCCAGGCCGGCTGCCTCGGGCACAGGGTAGAGCAGCCGTGAAAACGGCGCGCGCCCGGCCAGCGTGAAATAGCAGCCCTTGGCGTAGTACTGCGGCGGGATATGCGCTTCGGGCATGCCGTCGAGGCGGCGCGCCAGTTCGGGCGCGGTCAGCCCCGCCGAGTTGACCACGGTGCGCGCCAGCAGCGTGGTGCTGCTGCCGTCCTCGCTGCCCACCTCCAGCCGGATGCCTTCCGGCGTGACCGCGCCGCCCAGCACCGGCGACTGCACCGCCAGCATCGCGCCGGCGTGTTCGGCATCGCCCAGCAGCGCGGTCATCAGGCCGTGGCTGTCGACAATGCCGGTTGACGGCGACAGCAGCGCGGCATGGCATTGCAATTGCGGCTCCAGCGCCTGCGCCTCGGCCTGGCTCAGCCGTTGCAGGTCATCGACGCCATTGGCAGCCGCCCTGGCGCGGATGCCCGCCAGCGTCGCCACCTGCGCCGCGCTGGTGGCCACAATCAGCTTGCCGCAGCGCTGGTGCGCGACATGGTGGCTCGCGCAGTAGTCGTACAGCATGGCCTTGCCGCGCACGCAAAGCTGCGCCTTCAGCGAGCCCGCGGGATAGTAGATGCCGGCGTGGATCACTTCGCTGTTGCGCGCGCTGGTGATGGTGCCGAAGGCGTTCTCGGCTTCCAGGATGATCACTTCGCGGCCCTGCAGCGCGAGCGCGCGCGCCACCGCCAGTCCCACTACGCCGGCGCCGATGACGACGCAATCCACTTGTTCCATGCTCGTTCCTTGATTGGGTTGTCTCTGTGTCAGCGGGGCTCAGCCCGGCAGGCCCAGCCGCGCCGCGGCGGCGGCCAGGTGCTGCCGTGCGGCTTCGCGCGCGGCCGCGGCGTTGCCGGCGGCGATCGCTTCGGCCAGCGCCGCGTGTTCGGTGTCGGCGGCGCGCGGCGCGCCGGTGGTGGCGACCAGTCGCGCGGTGTTCTCCCACGCGCGCTGCCGCGCGGCCAGCATCTGCTGGCTGACGAAATCGGTCAGGCCGGTAAAGCAGGGGTTATGCGCGGCCTCGGCGATGGCGTGGTGGAAGGCCATGTCGGCCGCCGCGGCGCTGGCCATGTCGCCCTGGCCATCGGCCTGCGCCTGCATCGCCGCCAGCGCGGCGCGGATCGCCGCGACATCGGCGTCGCTGCGCCGCTGCGCCGCCATTTCGGCGCAGGCGGTCTCCACCACGCGGCGCAGCTCGAACAATTGCGCCAGGGTCGGACCACCGTCCGGTGCGCTGGCCACGCGCCAGGCCTGGCCGCCGGGGGTTTCCGAGACATAGGCACCCGAGCCTTTGCGGGTCACCAGCACGCCATCCGCCTTTAGTTGCGCGAGGGCCTCGCGCACGATCGGCCGGCTGACACCGAAGGTATCGGCCAGGCTGGCTTCGGCGGGCAGCCGCGCGCCCGCGGCGTAGCGGCCGGCGAGGATATCGTCGTGCAGCGACTGGGCGATGCGGCTGGCGAGCGAGGCGGGCCGGGGCAGGGTGGTCATGATCAGAATCCCGTGTGTCGATATGTCAGGCTGTCTGACAGCTTTTCGCGATTCTGTGCCGTTTTTTGCGGCACGTCAACCTTTCTGCAAGGGCGGATGCTACACATGGTGTCCTCCGCCATCGGGGTCCGCTTAATTTCCACGCGGCCGCGCCGATAAGGACCGAATACAGGTGGCGGATAACTGCCCGGCAGCTCCGCCGTGGGTTTGCCATGCCACGGGATGTGCCTCCGGGCCCCTCTGCAAACAGCCATGATCCAGCTCACTCCCAACGATCTTCCGGTCGGACACCCGCTGCCCTGGTCGCTGCTCGACGGCGAGGGCAACCTGGTGCTTGGCAGCGGCAGCGTGATACCCGACGCGCGCGACCTGGCGCTGGTGTTCCGCCACGGCGCAGTCTGCCGCGAGGACGACCAGATCGATGCCGATGAAGTCCTGCGGCCCACCACTGGCCCGCTCGGCCTGCAGGTGGGCACACTGCTCCATATCAAGCATGAAGGCGAGATCGCGCGTGCCGCGGCGAGCCGCCTGATCGGCTTTATCGAGCAGGGCCTGTTCGTGACCTGGCCGCAAATCGGCGGGCGCGACATGCCGCTGCAGGCCGGCGACAACGTGCTGCTGCGCGGCTTCTCCGGACAGGCCATCCACAGCTTCACCTCCACCATCACCGCGGTGTGCCGCAGCCCGTTCCGCTACCTGGTGTTGTCGGCGCCGGCGCAGCAGCACGCGACGCCGGTACGCAAGGCCGCGCGCGTGCCCACGCGGCTGGCCGCCTTCCTGACGGAGCCCGCGGATGACGACGCTGCCGACAGCGGCACGGCGCGGCTGGCGCTGCTGTCTGACCTCAGCACCGGCGGCGCACTGGTGCACACCACCGCGCCGTCGCCGGCGCCGGGCAGCCGCGTGCGGTTGCGCTTCAAGATGCGGACCGCGTCGTTCGACAGCGAAGTGACCGTCGACGGCTGGGTGCGCGTCGCGCCCGAGCATACCGATGGCGAGGACGCCGACTTCCCGGCCTTCGGCGTGGCCTTCGACGTGCTGGCCGAACGCGAGATGACGCTGCTGCAGTGCTATATCTACGAGCAGCTTCTTTCCAGCACACGCATGCCGCTGTAGTGCATTGCGGTAGGGGATCGCTGTAGCGGGCGTTTGGAGGAATTCCGCTAATGTTTTGATTGTCTTCACGTGGTGCGCCGTCTTTACTTGCTTTCAATAAAAAAAGACCCACCACCGAGGAGACAAGATGCAGCACAGCGGACACCGTGGCCCCGGCCACGCGTGGGGGCGCAGCACGCCCGTGGCACGAAAAAAGACGCCGGGCCGGATCGCGGCCACCCTGGCGGCGATGGCCGCGGCGGCCGCGATGACATGGGCGGCGCCTGCCACAGCCCAGAGCGGGGATTACGCCAAAACGCGCTACCCCATCGTGCTGGTCCACGGCCTGACCGGCGCGGCCAAGATGGGTGGCGTGCTCGACTACTGGTACGGCATCCCCGAACTACTGCGTGCCCACGGCGCGCGTGTCTATGTGGCGACAGTGCCTTCGTTCAACAGCGACGAAGAACGTGCGCTGGCGCTGCAGGCGTACGTGCGTGCGGTCAAGCTGGAAACCGGCGCTGACAAGGTCAACCTGATCGGCCACAGCCAGGGCGGCCCCACCTCGCGCAACGTGGCGGCGATGTCGCCGCAGGACATCGCTTCGGTCACCACCATCGGCAGCCCGCATCGCGGCAGTGAAGTGGCCGACACCGTGCTGGACCTGATCAACGGCGTCAACAGCATCCCGGTCGCGGGGCCGGTGCTGGTGGGCATTATCCAGGGCGTATTCGATGCGGTGGGCTGGTTCAACGGTATCAGCAACGGCCAGGCGCTGGACCAGAATGCGATGGCCTCGCTGAAGATCCTGACCACGCAGGGCGCCGCCGAGCAGAATGCGCGCCTGAATGCGACGCTGGCGCCGGGCAGCAAGTCGGCGCTGGGGCCTGACTGCGATACGCCCGGCGCCGCGTTCGAGCAACGGCAGGCGCGCGATGCCGCGGGCCGTCTCGTCACCCATACGCAGGCGGCGTACTCGTGGACGGGACAGGGCGGGCCGTTCAGCTTGCTGCGCTCTAACCTGCTGGATCCGTCGACGGCCATGATGTCGACCTCGGCCGGCATCATGGCGCTGAAGGGCGCCGGCCCCAATGACGGGCTGGTCTCTGTCTGCAGCAGCAAATGGGGCCGGGTGCTGGCCACCGGCTACTACTGGAACCACCTCGACGAGGTGAACCAGATGGCCGGCCTGTACCAGGACGTCGACCCGCGCACGGTGATCCTCAGCCACGCCAACCGGCTGCGCAATGACCAGCTCTGAGCGCCTGCCGCGGCTCTGGCTGGCATTGTTGCCGGCGGGCGCCGCGGCGGCAGCGGTGTACTGGATGACGATGCCGTCCGGCCCGGCTGCCGTGCCGCAGCGCACGGCGGCCGTCGCCACGGTGAATCCGTCGGCAGCATCGGCTGACATGGGTGCCGCGCGCGGCGTCATCGCGTTGCCGCCGCTGGCGGGTGTCGACGTGCCCGACGGGCCTGAATCCGACGCCCACGGCAACCTGCGCCTGACGCGTGCATTGCGCACCTACTTCGATTACTTCCTCAGCGCGCGCCATGACGCCGGCAGTGCCGGGGCGCTGGACCAGATCGTGTACGACGATATCCGCCGCCGCGTGGCGCAGCCGGCGGCGGGGCAGGCGTGGCAGCTGTGGCAGCGCTATGTGGCCTATCTCGCGGAAATCCAGCCGCAGGCCGCGCGCAAGCCGCAGTCTGATGCGGGCGATGGCACGCTCAGTGCCGCGCAGGTCGGGCAACTGCGCGCATTGCAGTCCGCGCGCAACGCGGCCCGGCAGCGGCTGCTGCCCGAGGTCGCGGCGCTCTGGTTTGGCGACGAGCAAGCCTATGACGAGGCCATGCTGGCACGGCTGGAAATCGCGGCGCTGCCGGGGCTCGACGATGCGGAGCGGCAGCGGCGCCTGGCCGCAATGGAGGCTGCGTTACCCGAACCGCTGCGCGCTGCGCATGAAGCCAATGCTCGTCCGCAGGCAATCAGCGACACCATCGCCGGCATGCAGGCCGCCGGCCGCAGCGCGCAGGACATCGGCGCGGCGCTGGCGCAGGCCTACGGGCCCGAAGTCGCACAGCGCTACCAGCAGCAGGCGCAGGCCGAGCAGGCCTGGCAACAGCGGTACGATGACTATGCGGCGCGGCGTGCACAGATCGAAGCGTTTGCGGGGTTGTCCGAGCAGGACCGCCGGCAGCAGCTGGAAGCGCTGCGGCGCGAGGTGTTCAGCAATCCGAGCGAGGCGCTGCAGGCGGAGGTGGTGGACAGGGCGATGGTGGCGCGGCGGCAGATGCGGTAACGCGATTGCGTTTCGCTCCCTGCCGGTATGCGCCCCTCTCCCGCATGCGGGAGAGGGAGAACACCTTGCTTAGGCAAGTTCGGGCGGCGTTGGAGCCCCCAAATCCGTCGACTTCGCCTGGCGTGGTGGCCTTACATCCCCACGTAATTCGGCCCGCCACCACCCTCAGGCGTCACCCACACAATATTCTGCGTAGGATCCTTGATATCGCAGGTCTTGCAATGCACGCAGTTCTGCGCATTGATCTGCAGCCGTTCCTTGCCCGATGTCTCGTCCTGCACGAACTCATACACCCCCGCCGGGCAGTAGCGCGACTCGGGGCCGGCGTACTTGTCCCAGTTGATATCCACGGGCACGCTCGCATCCTTGAGCGTCAGGTGCGCCGGCTGGTTTTCCTCGTGGTTGGTGTTGCTGATAAACACCGAGCTGAGACGGTCGAACGTCAGCTTGCCGTCCGGCTTCGGGTAGACGATCTTCTCGCATTCCGCTGCCGGCTTCAGGTACACATGGTCCGGCTTCTGGCGATGAATGGTCCAGGGCGGGTTGCGGATGCCCAGCTTGGGCAGCAGCCATTGCTCGATGCCGGTCATCAGCGTCGCGGTGGTGCGCCCCTTCTTGAACCACTGCTTGAAGTTCTTGGCCTGCAGCAGTTCCTTGTACAGCCAGCTCTGCTCGAACGCGGCCGGGTAGGCGGTCAGCTCGTCGTGCTGACGGCCGGCCTGCAGCGCGTCATAGATGGCCTCGGCGGCCAGCATGCCGGTCTTGATCGCGGCGTGGCTGCCCTTGATGCGCGAGGCGTTCAGGTAGCCAGCATCGCAGCCAACCAGCGCGCCGCCCGGGAACACGGTCTTGGGCAGCGACAGCAGGCCGCCGGCGGTGATGGCGCGCGCACCGTAGGAGAGGCGCTTGCCGCCTTCGAAGTACTGCCGGATTTCCGGATGCGTCTTGAAGCGCTGGAATTCCTCGAACGGCGACAGCCACGGGTTGGTGTAGTCCAGGCCGACCACAAAGCCGACCGCGACCTTGTTGTCTTCCATGTGGTACAGGAACGAGCCGCCGTAGGTAGCCGGGTCCAGCGGCCAGCCGGCGGTGTGCACCACCAGGCCGGGCTTGTGCTTGGCCGGGTCGATTTCCCACAGTTCCTTCAGGCCGATGCCGTAGCTCTGCGGGTCCTTGCCGGCGTCAAGCTGGAATTTCTGGAGCAGTTGCCGGCCCAGGTGGCCCCGCGAGCCTTCGGCGAAGATCGTGTACTTGGCATGCAGCTCCATGCCGAGCTGGAAGTTTTCCGTGGGCTCGCCTTCCTTGTTGATGCCCATGTTGCCGGTGGCCACGCCCTTGACCGAGCCGTCCTCGTTGTAGAGCACCTCGGCGGCCGGGAAGCCCGGGAAGATTTCCACGCCCAGCGCCTCGGCCTGCTGGCCCAGCCAGCGCACGAAGTTCGACAGGCTGATGATGTAGTTGCCTTCGTTGTGGAAGCACTCGGGCAGCAGCGCCGGCGGCGTGCCCTTGGAACCGGTCTCGTTCAGGAACAGGAACTTGTCTTCGGTGACCGCCTGGTTCAGCGGCGCGCCCAGTTCCTTCCAGTCAGGGATCAGTTCATTGAGGGCGCGCGGATCCATGATGGCGCCCGACAGGATGTGGGCGCCGGGCTCGGAACCCTTTTCCAGCACGCACACGTTGACGTCGGCGCCTTTCTCCTGCGCGAGTTGCTTCAGGCGGATGGCCGTGGCCAGGCCGGCGGGGCCGCCGCCGACGATAACCACGTCGTATTCCATCGCTTCACGCGGGCCGAACTGCTCCAGGAGCTGTTGCTGATCCATTGTCTCTAACCCTCTATTTCTTCGCAGCTTGCTTGCAATTGTGGGAAATGCGGTGATCGTTCTGCTAGAACCTGCGCCGCGCTGGCGCCGTTGCCGGAACGGCGGGGATGGGTGAGTTGTCAGCGATTTGATGCCCGTAGACGCCAGAATCGCTGGTTTTCCCTCTTTCCCTTTGCGGGCCAAGTTCTTAGAATCTCCGGCATTGTCCGGGACTCGCCACCCACAGGCAAGGATTTTTTTGGAACGGTCGTTCTTTTTTTTGGTATGCTGCCTTCCGCACCCGATTAGGGTGGAGGGGCTCCCGCACAAGAGGTAATCATGGGTTTGTCGATCAATCTGGAAGGCAAGGTCGCGCTGGTCACCGGCGCTTCGAGCGGGCTGGGCTCGCGTTTTGCCACCGTGCTGGCCGCCGCCGGCGCCAAGGTGGTGCTGGCCTCGCGCCGTACCGAGCGGCTCAAGGAACTGCGCGCGGCCATCGAATCCGAGGACGGCAGCGCCCACGTGGTGCGCCTGGACGTCACCGATCCGGACAGCATCCGCGCCGCGGTGGCGCATGCGGAAACGGAAGCGGGGGCCATCGATATCCTGGTCAACAATTCCGGCGTGTCGACCACGCAGAAGCTGACCGACGTGACCGCCGACGACTTCGATTTCGTCTTCGATACCAATACGCGGGGTGCCTTCTTCGTTGCCCAGGAAGTGGCCAAGCGCATGATCGCGCGTGCCAAGGGCGCCGAGAAGAACGGCAGCCCGCTGCCGCAGGCGCGTATCGTCAATATCGCGTCGGTGGCCGGGCTGAAGGTGCTGTCGCAGATCGGCGTGTATTGCATGAGCAAGGCGGCCGTGGTCCATATGACCAAGGCAATGGCCCTCGAGTGGGCGCGCCATGGCATCAATACTAACGCGATCTGCCCCGGTTATATCGATACCGATATCAATCACCACCACTGGGATTCGGACGCCGGCCAGAAGCTGATCCAGATGCTGCCGCGCAAGCGGCTGGGCCGGCCCGAAGACCTCGACGGCCTGTTGCTGCTGCTGGCTTCGGACCAGTCGCAGTTTATCAACGGCGCCGTCATCACCGCCGACGACGGCATGGTCTGACAGGCCCGGCCTGAAGACTGTCGGGGGCGCCACCGCCCCCCGCGTCCCGGACGCGCGCCAAAAGCGCCGCGGGATGCCCCGGCCGTGCGCCCAGGGCTTATCCGGTCCCCTTGGGCACGGCAGCTCGCGCCTTCCGCCGTCGCCAGCCAGCGTCACCCCGCAGAAATATCGTGTGCGCGGCATGCCAGTCTTGGCATAATCCGCCCTGTCTGCAGATTAAGTCTTTACATACAAGGAAAAACGCCGCCGTGGCCGCCATGCCCGCGCGGTCCGGGCCGGAGGCCGGGGAGATGGAGCAACAAGACGAGGCACGGCGCAATGCCGTGCCGCAACACGTCGTCGATTCCGCGGTGATCCCGCAGGCCGCCGACGAAGCGCAGGACGCTGAATTCCGGGTTTCGCCCCGCCTCGAGGACGGGATCGGCGTGATCGTGATGGTGCTGCTGGTCGGCATCACCTTCGCCAACGTGGTGGTCCGCTATTTCACCGACGAGTCGTTCGCCTGGACCGAGGAATTCTCGGTATTCCTGATGATCGTGCTGGCGCTCGTTGCCGGCAGCGCCGCGGTGGCGCGCGACCGCAATATCCGCATCGAATTCTTCTTTGAACGCGGCAGCGCGGCCCGGCAACGCCGGCTGGCGATCCTGTCCGCGCTGGGTGTGGCGGTGATGTTCATCGCGCTGGCGGTGCTGGGCGCACGCATCACCTGGGATGAATACACCTTCGGCGAGACCTCGCCCGGCATCGGCGTGCCGAGCTGGTGGTACTCGATCTGGCTGCCGGTGCTGTCGGCCGGCATCGCGCTGCGCGCGCTGGGGCTGGTGGTGCGCAACGTGCGCGCGCTGAAGGCGCTCCATGAAGGCAAGAGCACCACGGCGGGGAAGGCGCAATGACGTTCGTCGCCATTACCCTGTTCGTGGTCTTTATCGGCCTGATGCTGCTGGGCGTGCCCATCGGGGTGGCGCTGGGCCTGGGCGGCCTGGTGGCGATCGGCCTGTCCAATCTCGATACCCAGATGTTCGGCCTGCTGGCCGTGCCGCAGAACTTCTATGCGGGGCTGGCCAAATACCCGCTGCTGGCGATCCCGATGTTCGTGCTGGTGGGGTCGATCTTCGACCGCTCCGGCGTGGCGCAGCGGCTGGTGACCTTTGCCATCGCCGTGGTCGGGCGCGGCCCGGGCATGCTGCCGCTGGTGGCGATCCTGGTGGCGATGTTCCTCGGCGGCATCTCCGGCTCCGGGCCGGCCAACGCGGCCGCGGTGGGCGGCGTGATGATCGCGGCGATGTCGCGCGCCGGTTATCCGGGCTCGTACAGCGCCGCGGTGGTGGGCGCGGCGGCTGCGACCGACATCCTGATCCCGCCGTCGGTGGCCCTGATCATCTACAGCGTGCTGGTGCCCGGTGCATCGGTGCCGGCCTTGTTCGCCGCGGGCATGCTCCCCGGCATCCTGGCCGGCGTGGCGCTGATCGTTCCGGCCGTGTGGCTGGCACGCAGGCACAACATGGGCGCGATCGAAGCCGCGCTGCCGCGCCCGCCGTTCTGGAAGAGCCTGCGCGAGGCCGCGTGGGGGCTGGTGGCGCCGTTCCTGATCCTGGGCGGCATGCGCGCCGGCTGGTTCACGCCGACCGAAGCCGCCGTGGTGGCGGTGGTCTACGGCCTCTTCGTCGGCATGGTGGTGTACCGCAGCATCGGCATGCGCGACCTGTTCACCATCTTCCAGGAAGCGGCCGAGACCTCGGCGGTGATCCTGCTGGTGGTGGCGCTGGCCGGCATCTTTGCCTATGCGCTGTCGACGCTGGGCGTGATCGACCCGCTCGCGCACGCCATCGCCAATTCCGGGCTGGGCGAGTACGGCGTGCTGGCCCTGATCGTGCTGCTGCTGATGACGGTCGGCATGTTCCTGGACGGCATCTCGATTTTCCTGATCTTCGTGCCGCTGCTGCTGCCCATTGTCAATGCCTTCCACTGGAACCCAGTGTGGTTCGGCGTGGTGCTGACGCTGAAGGTGGCGCTGGGCCAGTTCACGCCGCCGCTGGCCGTGAACCTGATGGTGTCGTGCCGGATTGCCCGCGTGCGCATGGAAGAAACCGTGCCCTGGGTGATCTGGATGCTGCTGGCGATGTTTGTCGCCATGCTGATGGTGCTGGCCTATCCGCCGCTGGCGACCTGGCTGCCGGAATACCTTGGCTATTGATGTACCGCATTCACCAACAAGAATTGATGATTCCCGAGAGGAGATGAGATGAAACGTCGTGCCCTGATGCTTGCCACGGCAGCCGCCATTGCCGCTTCCGCCTTCGCCCCCGCCGGCGCGATGGCCCAGACCTACAAGTCCGAGTACAAGCTGTCGCTGGTGCTCGGACCCGCCTTCCCATGGGGCAAGGGCGGCGAGATCTGGGCCGACCTGGTGAAGCAGCGCACCAACGGCCGCATCAATATCAAGCTGTACCCGGGCACCTCGCTGGTGGCCGGCGACCAGACCCGCGAGTTCTCGGCGATCCGCCAGGGCGTGATCGACATGGCCATCGGCTCGACCATCAACTGGTCGCCGCAGGTTCGCGAGCTGAACCTGTTCTCGCTGCCGTTCCTGATGCCGGACTACAAGGCGCTGGACGCGCTGACGCAGGGCGAGGTCGGCAAGTCGATCTTCGCCACGCTGGAAAAGGCCGGCGTGGTGCCGCTGGCCTGGGGCGAGAACGGCTTCCGCGAGGTGTCGAACTCAAAGCGCGAGATCCGCAAGCCGGAAGACCTCAAGGGCCTGAAGCTGCGCGTGGTCGGTTCGCCGCTGTATATCGAGACCTTCAACGCGCTGGGCGCCAACCCCACCCAGATGAGCTGGGCCGATGCGCAGCCGGCGATGGCCTCGGGCGCGGTCGACGGCCAGGAGAATCCGCAGTCGGTGTTCGCTGCCGCCAAGCTGTACACGGTGGGCCAGAAGTTCGTCACCACCTGGGGCTATGTGGCTGACCCGCTGATCTTCGTGGTCAACAAGCAGATCTGGGAAAGCTGGACCCCGGCCGACCGCGAGATCGTGAAGCAAGCCGCCATCGACGCCGGCAAGCAGGAAATCGCGCTGGCCCGCAAGGGCCTGGTCGAGCCCGGCACCCCGGCGTGGAAGGATATGGAAGCCCACGGCGTCAAGGTGACGCATCTGACGCCGGCCGAGCATGAGGCCTTCCGCAAGGCCACCGCCAAGGTCTACGACAAGTGGAAGAAGCAGATCGGCACCGACCTGGTGACCAAGGCTGAAGGCGCGATCGCCAAGCGCTAAGTCACAGAACAGGCCCGCCGGTACCGGCGGGCCTGTTGCTTTGGAGGCTGTAATGAAACACGTCTATACGGTGGTCATGCCGATCCGCTGGGGCGACATGGATGCCATGGGCCATGTCAACAACACTGTCTATTTCCAGTACCTGGAGCAGGCGCGCATCGAGTGGTTTGCATCGCTGGGGCGGGGCGGCAAAGATGCGCAAGGGCAGGGGCCGGTCATTATCAATGCGCATATGACGTTCCTGCGTCAGTTGCGGTATCCGGGTGAGATCGAGTGCCGGGTTTATGCCGGGCAGCTGGGGCGCACCAGTTTCGAGACGCGCATGGAAATACGGCGTACTGACCTGCCTGATGTGGTGTGGGCAGAGGGTGGGGCGAAGGTGGTGTGGTGCGATTACGCGCTGGAGAAGTCGGTGCCGGTGCCGGCGGAGATTCGGGCGATTATTGAGGGCTGAGACATGGCTCGCCCTGCGGGTTTGCTCCCCTCTCCCCCTGAGGGCCCTGAGGGGAGAGGGAGAGCACCTTGCTTAGGCTAGCTCGGACGGCTTTGTTGCACCCAAAACCGCGCTCCTTTTCCGCGGTCTGGGCGTATCCAAAACCGCGCTCCTTTTCCGCGGCTTGGCCATACCCAAAACCGCTCCCTCATCCGCGTCGCCGGGCGCGTCAATGATTCACCAACCTCTGCACCAGATCCACCGACGTACTCGCCCCATACTTCTTCATCAACCGCGCCCGATAAATATCCACCGTACGCGGACTGATCGCCAGCAGCTTGCCGATCTGCTTGCTGGTCTTCCCCTCCACCAGCTGCGCCGCGATCTCGCGCTCGCGCGCGGTCAGCTCGGCAGTGACCTGGCGCTTCTGCGACAGGTCCTCGAAGGTCCAGATCCCCGCACCCAGCGGCTGCGTGCGATCCAGCGCGCGCCCGGTGACATGGCACCAGAACAGCTCGCCGGCGGCGCGTTTCATGATGCGTTCGTCCGAGTACATGCCGCGCTTGTTCATGATCGGCACGATGCGCGCACCGGTGCGCTCAAATTCGTCGGCGGTGGGGTAGAGCACCTGGAACGACTGGCCCAGCAGCGCCTCGCGCGTGCTGCCGAAGATGCGGCAGACCTCTTCGTTGCAGTCCTCGATCACGCGTTCGCGTGACAGCACCAGTCCCACGGGAGCGAGCTGGAAGGCGGTCTGGTAGTCGATGGCGGGCATCTGCTTATGTATTTTTACGTAATGGCGCAGCCGGCGGCGCTTGCGTATGCTGTCGGTCGGACGAGATCCGGCGCCCGTCGCCGATTGTACCGTTACAATTTCCCTGCGTCGCCCGCCGCACAACCCGGCGGCGGGAAGAGCGACAGGGAACTACCGAGGAAGGAGCAAAGCATGAACAAGGTCTACGCCAGCGCCGCAGAAGCGCTTGCAGGCGTCGTCCGCGATGGCCAGACGATCGCCGTCGGCGGTTTCGGCCTGTGCGGCATCCCCGAGGCGCTGATTGCCGCGCTGCGCGACAGCGGCGTCAAGCAGCTTACCTGCATCTCCAACAATGCCGGCGTCGACGGCTTCGGGCTGGGCCAGCTGCTGGCCACGCGCCAGATCCGCAAGATGATCTCGTCCTACGTGGGTGAGAACAAGGAATTCGAGCGCCAGTACCTGGCCGGCGAACTCGAGCTGGAATTCACGCCGCAGGGCACGCTGGCCGAGAAGCTGCGCGCCGGCGGCTCGGGCATTCCCGCCTTCTTCACCAAGACCGGCGTCGGCACCATCGTCGCCGAAGGCAAGGAAGTCCGCGAATTCGACGGCGAGAAGTACGTGATGGAGCGTTCGCTAACGGCTGACGTGGCGCTGGTCAAGGCGTACAAGGCCGACAAGGCGGGCAACCTGGTGTTCCGCCGCACCGCGCGCAACTTCAACCCGATGTGCGCGATGGCGGGCAAGATCACCATCGCCGAAGTCGAGCATATCGTCGAAACCGGCGAGCTGGACCCGGACGAAATCCACCTGGCCGGCATCTTCGTGAAGCGCCTGGTGCTGAACACCAATCCCGAGAAACGCATCGAGCAGCGCACCGTGCGCGCGGCCAGCTAAGGAGACGCATCATGGCATGGACACGTGACGAAATGGCCGCGCGCGCCGCGGCCGAGCTGCAGGACGGTTTCTACGTCAACCTGGGCATCGGCCTGCCGACGCTGGTGGCCAACTGGGTGCCCGAAGGCATGGAAGTGTGGCTGCAGTCGGAAAATGGCCTGCTGGGCATCGGCCCGTTCCCGACCGAGGAAGAGGTCGACGCCGACATGATCAACGCCGGCAAGCAGACCGTGACGACGCTGCCGGGCTCGTCGATCTTCTCGTCGGCCGACTCGTTCGCGATGATTCGCGGCGGCCACATCAACCTGGCGATCCTGGGCGCGATGCAGGTCAGCGAAAAGGGCGACCTGGCCAACTGGATGATCCCGGGCAAGATGGTCAAGGGCATGGGTGGCGCGATGGACCTGGTTGCCGGCGTCGGCCGCGTGGTGGTGCTGATGGAACACACCGCCAAGAAGAAGGACGGCACCGAGGACATCAAGATCCTGAAGGAGTGCAACCTGCCGCTGACCGGCGTGGGCGTGGTCAACCGCATCATCACCGACCTGGGTGTGATCGACGTGACCGACGAAGGCCTGAAGCTGGTGGAAACGGCTCCGGGTGTCAGCCGCGAGGAAATCCAGGCCAAGACGGGCGCTCCGCTGCTCTGAGCGGCGTACCGGCTGTAGTCAGGGCTAGACCCCTGTGGCGTGATGCGCCGCAGGGGTTTTTCCTTTGGCGGGCGGATCTTGACACCTGCCCGCCTGGACTATGCCAGACGGCCGAGATGCTAGCCCTTCCGGCGAATACCCCGTCGCCGTTGCGCCCACTATGCTGGCCGCTTTTCGCCAGGGCACGCCCCGGCCATGGACAAACCTCACGAAACGCGCGCGATGCCGGCTTCCCCGAATCGATCCTTGCCACTGGTGTACGCCTGTTCCGGCTGCTCCAGCGTGGCGCAACTGGCCAACGCGTGCGCCGTGCGGCTCGACCGCAGCGGGCGCGCGGAAATGTCCTGCATCAGCGGCGTGGGTGGCGGGGTCCCGGCGCTGACGCGCGTGGCGCAATCCGGCCGGCCGATCCTGGCGCTGGACGGCTGTCCGCTGGCGTGCGTGCGGGCTTGCCTGGCAGGCGTGGGCGTGGCGCCGGACCAGCACCTGGTGCTGAACCGGCTGGGCGCGGTCAAGCGCCAGCACGGCGAATGCACCGAGGGCGAAACCGAGGCGGTATGGAGGGAAGTGGAAGCGGCGCTGGCGCGCCTTGCCGGCGCGCGGTGATCGCCGGATGCGCGCAGGCGCACCCGCCGACGCAGGCCTTCAGGCGGCCCGCTTGTTGTAGCTGGCGAACACCGAAGCCGCGCCGTCGGCCTTGACCAGCAGCACGTCGAACGGGTCCTTGCGCGGGCCCTGTTCCATGCCCGGCGAACCCACCGGCATGCCCGGCACCGCCAGCCCCACGGCCTTGGGCTTTGCCGCCAGCAGCTTGCGGATATCCGCCGCCGGCACGTGGCCTTCGATGGCGTAGCCGCCGATATACCCGGTATGGCACGAGCCGAAGCGCTCTGGCATGCCGAAGCGCTTGCGGTAGACGCCGGTATCCTCGACGTCATGCACCGTCACGGTGAAGCCGTTGGCACGCAGGTGCTTGACCCAGTCTTCGCAGCAACCGCATAGCGGGCTTTTGTAGACCTCGATGGCCAGTGGCTTCGCCTGCGCGAATGCATCGGCCGCAGGCCCCAGTACGCCCACGGCGAGCGTGCCGAGCGCCAGCGCGCCGAGAGTGCCGAGGAAACGTCGTCGTTGCATGGGCTGCTCCTTACTGCGCCACCCAGCCGCCATCCATGTTCCAGATCGCGCCGCGGACCTGGCGGGCCGCTTCAGACGACAGGAACACGGCCAGCGCGCCCAGCTCATCGGGCGTCACGAACTGGCCGGACGGCTGCTTCTCCAACACCAGTTCGCGCTTGGCCTGCTCGACCGGGATGCCTTCCTTCTGCGCCCGCGCTTCCACCTGCTTCTGCACCAGCGGGGTCAGCACCCAGCCCGGGCAGATCGCATTGGCGGTCACGCCGGTCTGCGCGGTTTCCAGCGCAGTGACCTTGGTAAAGCCGACGATGCCATGCTTGGCCGCCACGTAGGCCGACTTGTTCGCCGAGGCCACCAGCCCGTGCGTGGAGGCGACGTTGATGATGCGGCCCCAGTTCTTCTGCTTCATGCCGGGCAGCGCCAGGCGAGTGGTATGGAAGGCGGAGGTCAGGTTGATGGCGATGATTGCGTCCCAGCGCTCGGGCGGGAACTCTTCGATGCTGGCTACGTGCTGGATGCCGGCGTTGTTGACCAGGATATCGGTGCCGCCGAAGTCGGAATCCGCATAGCGCATCATCTCCTCGATCTCGGCCGCCTTGCTCATGTCGGCACCGTGGTAGCCGACCCGGATGCCCTGGCCGGCCTGCGCGATCTCGTTCTTTGCGGCGTCGGCGTCACCAAAGCCGTTGACGATGATATTGGCGCCCTGGGCCGCCAGCGCTTTCGCGATGCCGAGCCCGATGCCGCTGGTCGAGCCAGTCACCAGTGCGGTCTTGCCGTTGAGCATGTATGCCTCCGTCGAGAGAAAGGGATGCCACGAAAAGCGTGCCACAGCAGCGGGCCCGGGCAGCGTGCCAGAGCGTTGGCAGACCGCGCCGTGGCGGTGCGCGGCAGTGCATGCGATGGCGCAGACACTGTGCTGTGGCATTGTACCCGCTGCGGCGTACAATCCAGCTTTGCTCAACCTCCGGCGGTGCCGCGCGTCTTGTCACGGCCAATGGTCACCGCTCCGGTTTGTCAGGGAGTCCAGATGTCTGCCAGTCCGCGCCTCGGTTTTGTCCAGTGCATCAGTCCGGCGGGCCTGCACCGCATGGCCTACCACGAGTGGGGCGACCCCGCCAACCCGCGCGTTCTGATGTGCGTGCACGGCCTGACCCGTACCGGCCGCGACTTCGACACCGTCGCCAACGCCATGTGCGGTGACTACCGCGTGGTCTGCCCCGACGTGGTTGGCCGCGGCCGCTCCGAGTGGCTGGCCGAACCCAGCGCCTACGTGGTGCCGCAGTACGTATCCGACATGGTCACGCTGATCGCGCGGCTCAATGTGGAGCAGGTGGACTGGTTTGGCACGTCGATGGGCGGCCTGATCGGCATGGGGCTGGCCGGGCTGCCGAAGTCGCCGGTACGCAAGCTGCTGCTCAATGATGTCGGCCCCAAGATTGCCGCCTCGGCGGTGGAGCGGATCGGCGCCTACCTCGGCCTGCCGGTGCGCTTCAAGACCTTCGAGGAAGGGCTGGCCTACCTGCAGACCATCAGCGCGTCGTTCGGGCGCCACACGCCCGAGCAGTGGCGCGAACTGAACGCCGCCATCCTGAAACCGGTGCAGGGCACCGACGGCCTGGAATGGGGTTTGCATTACGATCCGCAGCTTGCCATGCCGTTCCGCAAGTCTTCGCCGGAAGCCATCGCCGCCGGCGAAGCCGCGCTGTGGCGCAGCTTCGAGGCCATCGAAGGGCCGGTGCTGGTGGTGCGCGGCGCGCAGTCAGACCTGCTGCTGCGCGAAACCGTGGCCGAGATGGTGGCGCGCGGCAAGCATGTGAGTTCGGTGGAAGTGCCCGACGTGGGCCACGCCCCGACCTTTGTCGATCCGGCGCAGATCGCAGTCGCCCGCCAGTTCTTTCTCGGGCGCGCCTGAGCGTATCGCGCAGCGGATCTATTTTTTATCCCTTAACGCATTGTCATGAGTAACCCTGAACTGAAGCGCGCCCACGTGGGCAAGCGGTTGTCCGAATACGCGGTCTACAACGGCGTGGTCTACCTGGCCGGGCAGGTGCCCGAGGTCGATCCCAAGGCCGATATCCGCGGCCAGACGCGCGAGGTGCTCGGCCATATCGACCGGCTGCTGGCCGAGGCCGGCAGCGACAAGACCCGCATCCTGTCGTGCCAGATCTTCCTGACCAACGTCGACCTGATCGGCGAGATGAACGAGGTCTGGGACGCCTGGGTGCCGCAAGGCAACACGCCTCCGCGCGCCACCGTCGAAGCCCGCCTGGCCAATCCCGATTACCTGATCGAAGTGGTGGTGACCGCTGCGCTCAACTGATGCAGGCGTAGTGACATGGTGACGTCCACCGACCTGACCGGTCGGGTCGCAGGCATCCCGGATGCCGAACTGGTCGAACGCGCGCTCGCCTATGTGCGCGAGCATGGCGCCGAGGTAGCGCTGCCCACCGGCGAGACCGTGCTGTCGCACGCGCAGGGCATGCTGCGCATCCTCGACGGCCTGCGCGTCGACGACGCCGCGCGCGCCGCTGCCTGCCTGTTCGGGCTGGCGGCATTCGTGCCCGAGACCGAGGCCGATATCGCGCCGCGCTTTGGCGACGAGGTCGCGCGCCTGGTCAACGGCGTGCGGCAATTGCTGCGCATCGGCGCGATTGCCGGCAGCCGCCCCGACGCCGAACCGGCCGCGCCGTCCAAGAACGAGGCGCAGGCACGCCACGAGCAAGTCGAGGCGCTGCGCAAGATGCTGCTGGCGTTCGCGCAGGACATCCGCGTGGTGCTGGTGCGGCTCGCTTCGCGCCTGCAGACGCTGCGCTGGATGGCCGAGACCAGGCAGGCACCGCAGCCCGGCGTGGCACGCGAAACGCTCGACATCTACGCGCCGCTGGCCAACCGCCTGGGTATCTGGCAAATGAAGTGGGAGCTGGAGGATCTGGCGTTCCGCTTCGAACAGCCCGATACCTACAAGCGCATCGCCAGGCTGCTGGACGAGAAGCGCATCGAGCGCGAGGGCTATATCTCCAGCGCCATCGCACGGCTGCAGTCCGAGCTGGCCACCGCGGGCATCCGTGCCGAGGTGAGCGGTCGGCCCAAGCACATCTACAGCATCTGGAGAAAGATGCGCGGCAAGGAGCTGGATTTTGCCGACCTCTACGATGTGCGCGCCTTCCGCGTGATCGTCGACGATATCAAGGACTGCTACACGGTGCTGGGTATCGTCCACCATATCTGGCAGCCGATCCCGCGCGAGTTCGACGACTATATCTCCAGGCCCAAGGCCAATGGCTACAAGTCGCTGCACACCGTGGTGATCGGCGATGATGGCCGCGCCTTCGAGGTGCAGATCCGCACGCACGAGATGCACCACTTCGCGGAATACGGCGTGGCGGCGCACTGGCGCTACAAGGAAGCGGGCCACCGCGGCTATGCCGGGCAGTTTTCGGCCAGCGAGCGCTACGACGAGAAGATTGCCTGGCTGCGCCAGCTGCTGGCGTGGAAGGACGATGCCGACCACAGCGTGGCGCACGACGAGTGGGAGCAGCTCAAGCACGCCGCGATCGATGACCATATCTACGTGCTGACGCCGCAGGCGCGCGTGGTGGCGCTGCCGCAGGGCGCGACGCCGGTGGACTTCGCGTACTACCTGCACAGCGACCTGGGCCACCGCTGCCGTGGCGCGCGCGTGGATGGCACCATGGTGCCGCTGAACACGCCGCTGAAGAATGGCGAGACTGTCGAGATCATCGCGGTCAAGCAGGGCGGGCCGTCGCGCGACTGGCTCAATGCCGAGCTCGGCTACCTGGCCAGCAGCCGCGCGCGGGCCAAGGTGCGCGCATGGTTCAACGCGCTCGATTCGCAGGAGACCATTGCGCAGGGCCGCGCGCTGATCGACAAGACGCTCCAGCGCGAAGGCAAGACCGCGATCAAGCTGGAAGACCTGGCCACGCGGCTCGGCTTCAAGACGCCGGACGACCTGTTCGCCGCGGTGGCCAAGGACGAGTTCAGCCTGCGCCATGTCGAGCACGCGCTGCGCCATCCTGAGGGCGAAACCCAGGCGCCGCTCAGCGAGGAAGATGCCGTCACCAAGAAGAGCCGCGCCACCAGCGTGGCACGCGGCGCCAAGAGCGGCGTGCTGGTGGTGGGGGTGGATTCGCTGATGACGCAGATGTCGCGCTGCTGCAAGCCGGCGCCGCCGGACGATATCGTCGGCTTTGTCACGCGCGGGCGCGGCGTGTCGATCCACCGGCGCAACTGCCATACCTTCCAGCAGCTTTCGGCGCGCGCGCCGGAGCGGGTGATCCAGACCGAGTGGGGCCAGAAGAGCCACGCCGCGGTCTACCCGGTCGATATCCATGTCGAGGCGATCGACCGGCAAGGGTTGCTGCGCGATATCTCCGAAGTGCTGTCGCGCGAGAAGATCAACGTGACCGGCGTCAAGACGCTCTCCAGCAAGGGCGTGGCGCGCATGCAGTTCACCGCCGAAGTGTCCGAGGCTACGCAGCTGCAACGCGCGCTGCAGTTGATCGAGGACGTTCAGGGGGTGTTGCAGGCAAAAAGAAAGTGATGCTATACTTGCGGCTTCGCTAGGCTCGTAGCTCAGCTGGTTAGAGCACCACCTTGACATGGTGGGGGTCGTTGGTTCGAGTCCAATCGAGCCTACCAACGAATTGCAGTAAGCATTAAAACGAAGTGCGGCAAGTCCGATTCAACCCCATACGGAACGGAAGGGCATCATGGTTATGACACCGCGAACTACTACCGCTGGCAAGCGACAGTAGTCGAGGTGCGCCTTCGACCCGGTTGGATCGGGTTTGACAAAGAGAAACGCGGCCTTGGCCGCGTTTTTTTTCGTCTGTCGCCTGCCAGCGCCCTGATAAGCTGCCGGCTTTCGCGCCAAGCGAAGCAAGGCCGCAAAGAATAATCGCCGGATCGCAGAACGCGGGCCGGTGCCACAAGATGCAGTTTGATCCGCTCAGGCGAAGCGCAAGACGCCGCCGGCGGAATCCTGGAGAGTCGAAATGATCGCAATCACGCTGCCGGATGGGTCCCGCCGCGAGTTCCCCGGCCCGGTGACGGTTGCCGAAGTGGCGCAGAGCATCGGCTCCGGCCTGGCCAAGGCCGCGCTGGCCGGCAAGGTTGATGGCAAGCTGGTCGACACGAGCTACAAGATCGACGGCGATGTGGAGCTGGCCATCGTCACGGACAAGGACGCCGACGGCGTCGACGTGATCCGGCACTCCACGGCGCACTTGCTGGCCTACGCGGTCAAGGAGCTGTATCCGGAGGCACAGGTGACGATCGGCCCGGTGATCGAGAACGGCTTCTACTACGACTTTGCCTACAAGCGTCCCTTTACGCCCGAAGACCTCGCCGCCATCGAAAAGAAGATGACGGAGCTGGCCCGCAAGGACGAGAAGGTCGTGCGCGAAGTGTGGAACCGCGACGAGGCGGTGGCGCTGTTCGAGTCGATGGGTGAGAAGTACAAGGCCGAGATCATTGCCTCGATCCCGGCCGACCAGGAAATCGGCCTCTACCGCGAAGGCAATTTCGTCGACCTGTGCCGCGGCCCGCACGTGCCGTCCACGGGCAAGCTCAAGGTCTTCAAGCTGATGAAGGTGGCCGGCGCCTACTGGCGCGGCGACGCCAACAACGAGATGCTCCAGCGCATCTACGGCACGGCCTGGGCGAAGAAGGAAGACCAGGAAGCCTACCTGCACATGCTGGAAGAGGCCGAGAAGCGCGACCACCGCAAGCTGGGCAAGACGCTCGACCTGTTCCACCTGCAGGAAGAGGCGCCCGGGATGGTGTTCTGGCACCCGAAGGGCTGGCAGGTCTGGCAGGCCGTCGAGCAGTACATGCGCGGCCGCCTGGGCGAAGCCGGCTACGACGAGGTGCGCACGCCGCAGGTGATGGACCGTTCGCTCTGGGAAAAGTCCGGCCACTGGCAGAACTATAAAGAGAACATGTTCGTCACGGAGTCGGAGAAGCGCGACTACGCGATCAAGCCGATGAACTGCCCGGGCCACGTGCAGATCTTCAACCACGGCCTGCGCTCGTACCGTGACCTGCCGCTGCGCCTGGCCGAGTTCGGCGCCTGCCACCGCAACGAGCCCTCGGGCGCGCTGCACGGCCTGATGCGCGTGCGCGGTTTTGTGCAGGACGATGCGCATATCTTCTGCACGGAAGAGCAAATCGTGGCCGAGGCCAAGGCCTTCAACGAACTGGCATTCGGGGTCTACGACGACTTCGGCTTCAAGGACGTGGCGGTCAAGCTGTCGCTGCGCCCGGAACAGCGTGCCGGCTCGGACGAGGTCTGGGACCACGCCGAGGAAGGCCTGCGCCTGGCGCTGCGTGCCTGCGGCGTGGAGTGGGAAGAGCTGCCGGGCGAGGGCGCCTTCTATGGCCCGAAGGTCGAGTACCACATCAAGGACGCGATCGGCCGCTCGTGGCAGTGTGGCACGCTGCAGCTCGACCTGGTGTTGCCGGAGCGGCTGGGTGCTGAATACGTCTCCGAGGACAACTCGCGCAAGCGCCCGGTGATGCTGCATCGTGCGATCCTGGGCTCGTTCGAGCGCTTCCTGGGCATCCTGCTGGAAAACCATGCGGGTGCGCTGCCCGCCTGGCTGGCGCCGGATCAGGTAGTTGTCATGAATATCGCGGATTCGCAGGCGGAATATGCTCAAAACGTCGTGCAACTGCTGCAAAAACAAGGGTTTAGGGCAAAGGCCGATTTGCGTAACGAGAAAATTACGTATAAAATCCGCGAGCATTCCCTTCAGAAGATCCCCTACCTGCTGGTAGTGGGCGACAAGGAGCGGGATGCCAATCAAGTGGCCGTGCGTGCCCGTGGCAACGTGGATCTGGGTGTGATGCCCGTCTCCGCGTTTGTTGAGCGTCTGCAACAAGACGTCGCCAGCAAAGCCTGATGGGTGGTGAGCACGGCTTGTTTTTTTGTCTTCTTGAGGTAACGCAACATCGCTACGGACAAAGGTCATCGCATCAACCGGGAAATCAGCGCGCCTGAGCTGCGCCTGGTAGGGGTTGATAATGAACAGCTCGGCATCGTCAAGTTCATGGACGCGCTGCGGCTGGCTGAGGATAAGGACTTGGACCTGGTGGAGATCGCGCCGAACGCGGTTCCGCCCGTCGCCCGGATCATGGATTACGGGAAGTTCAAGTACGAGGAAGCCAAGCGCGCTCACGAGGCCAAGCTGAAGCAGAAGATCATCCAGGTCAAGGAAGTCAAGTTCCGGCCCGGTACGGATGATGGCGACTACAACGTCAAGCTGCGCAACCTGAAGCGCTTCCTGGAAGACGGCGACAAGACCAAGATCACGCTGCGGTTCCGTGGTCGCGAGATGGCGCACCAGGAAATCGGTGCGCGCATGCTCGAACGCCTGAAGGCGGACCTGGAGGAAATTGGCCAGGTCGAGCAGATGCCGAAGATGGAAGGGCGCCAGATGGTGATGGTGCTCGCCCCCAAGAAGAAGAAGTAATTCCTGCGCGATGCAGCGGCCGGGGTGCCAGGCATCCCGGCGTTGCTTCGTGCGGAAGTCGCACGTCGCCCGCAAGGGCCGTCGTGCAACAACAAGTGGATGCGGGTCTTGCAAGCGTCGGCGTGAGCCGTCCACCTGCATGCATGTCATATGAGCTGGAGTTTTTCATGCCGAAGATGAAGACGAAGAAAAGCGCCTCCAAGCGCTTTACTGCCCGTCCGAACGGTTCGTTCAAGCGTGGCCAGGCCTTCAAGCGTCACATCCTGACCAAGAAGACCACCAAGAACAAGCGTCAACTGCGCGGTACTCAGGACGTCCATGAGACGAACCTGAAGTCGGTGCGCGCGATGATGCCTTACGCATAACCCCTGACGATAACGAAAGGAGAATTACATGCCTCGAGTAAAGCGTGGGGTCACTGCACGGGCCCGTCACAAGAAAGTCATCGACGCTGCCAAGGGTTACCGCGGCCGTCGCAATAATGTCTATCGCATCGCCAAGCAGGCGGTCATGCGTGCTGGCCAGTACGCGTACCGCGATCGCCGCAACAAGAAGCGCGTGTTCCGCGCTCTGTGGATTGCGCGTATCAATGCCGCGACGCGTGAGCATGGCATGACCTACAGCGTGTTCATGAACGGTCTGAAGAAGGCCTCGATTGAACTGGACCGCAAGGTGCTGTCGGACATGGCTATTCACGACAAGCCTGCCTTTGCCGCCATCGTCAACCAGGTGAAAGCCACCGTTGCCTGATGCCGGCTGCGGCAGCGCGCAAGCGCTGCCGGGCAAGCACCGACCGCAAGGTCGACCGCCGACCGCAAGGTCTGCTGAAACGGGGCTCCTCACCGAGCCCCGTTTTTATTTGCGGTTCCGGATACCGTTTGGCGCCTGTCTCTAAGACGGCATCCGGAAACGCATACCGCACGTAGTGCCAACCCACGTCGCATCGGCTCTCATGCCGACCGACGCCAGAACACGCCACGACCGCCGCCATGTCTCAGGATCTGGATCAAATTGTCGCCGATGCCCAGGCCGCCTTCGCCGCTGCCAACGACAACGCCACGCTGGAAAACGAAAAGGCCCGCTTCCTGGGCAAGACCGGCGCGCTGACCGAACTGCTCAAGGGCCTCGGCAAGCTCGACCCGGAAACCCGCAAGAGCGAGGGCGCGCGCATCAACCAGGTCAAGCAGCAGGTGGAAGCTGCGCTGCAGGCGCGCCGCCAGGCGCTGGCCGACGCGCTGATGAACGCGCGCCTGGCCGCCGAGGCCATCGACGTCACGCTGCCGGGCCGCGCGGTCAGCCGCGGCAGCCTGCATCCGGTGATGCGCACGTGGGAGCGTGTCGAGCAGATCTTCGGTTCGATCGGCTTCGACGTGGCCGACGGCCCCGAGATCGAAACCGACTGGATGAACTTCACCGCGCTGAACAACCCGGACAATCACCCGGCGCGTTCGATGCAGGACACGTTCTACGTGGATGGCCGCGACAGCGAAGACAAGCTGTTGCTGCTGCGCACGCATACCAGCCCGATGCAGGTGCGCTACGCGAAGATGCATGTCGAGAAGTATGCCGGCAAGCCGATGCCGCCGATCAAGGTGATCTGCCCCGGCCGTACCTATCGTGTCGACAGCGACGCGACCCACTCGCCGATGTTCAACCAGGTCGAAGGCCTGTGGATCGGCGAGGACGTCAGCTTTGCCGACCTGAAGGGCGTGTACACCGACTTCCTGCGCAAGTTCTTCGAGCGCGACGATATCCAGGTGCGCTTCCGCCCGTCGTACTTCCCGTTCACCGAGCCGTCGGCCGAGATCGACATGGCTTTTGGCAATGGGAAATGGCTGGAAATCTCCGGTTCGGGCCAGGTGCATCCGAACGTGCTGCGCAACATGGGCCTCGATCCCGAGCGCTATATCGGTTTCGCGTTCGGCTCCGGCCTGGAGCGCCTGACCATGCTGCGCTATGGCATCAACGACCTGCGCCTGTTCTTCGAGGGCGACGTGCGCTTCCTGCGCCAGTTCGCCTGAAGCACGCCGTCGTCCCCTCGTAACCGAATACACAGAATACTTACCGGATCAGAAGCGCCATGCAATTCTCGGAATCCTGGCTTCGCACCTTCGCCAACCCTGAAAAGATCTCCACCGACGCGCTGTCGCACACGCTGACCATGGCCGGCCTGGAAGTGGAAGAGGTGGGCTCGGTCGCGCCGCCGTTCGACAAGGTGGTGGTTGCGCACGTGCTGTCGACCGAGCGCCATCCCAACGCCGACCGCCTCAATGTGTGCCAGGTCGATGCCGGCACCGGCGAGACCCTGCAGATCGTCTGCGGCGCACCCAACGTCAAGCCTGGCATCAAGGTGCCATGCGCGCTGGTGGGCGCCGTGCTGCCCCCGTCCGAAGACGGCGGCCAGCCGTTCGAGATCAAGGTCGGCAAGCTGCGTGGCGTGGAGAGCTACGGCATGCTGTGCTCGGCGCGCGAACTGAAGTTGTCGGAAGAGCATGGCGGCCTGCTGGTGCTGCCGGAAGACGCGCCGGCCGGCCAGGACATCCGCCAATACCTCGACCTCGACGACCAGGTCTTCGTCATCAAGCTGACGCCGAACAAGGCCGACTGCCTGTCGATCCACGGCGTGGCGCGCGAAGTGTCGGCACTGACCGGCGCCGCGCTGAAGCTGCCCGAGATGAAGCCGGTGGCGGTGACGATCCAGGACAAACTGCCGGTCAAGGTATCGGCGCCTGACCTGTGCGGCCGCTTTTCCGGCCGCGTGATCCGTGGCGTCAACGCCCGCGCCGCCACGCCGGCGTGGATGGTGCAGCGCCTGGAGCGTTCGGGCCAGCGTAGCGTCTCCGCGCTGGTCGATATCTCGAACTACGTGATGCTCGAGCTGGGCCGTCCGTCGCACGTGTTCGACCTGAACAAGATCCACGGTGGCCTGGATGTACGCTGGGGCCGCAAAGGCGAGCAGATCAAGCTGCTGAACGGCAATACCATCGAGGTCGACGAGCAGGTCGGCGTGATCGCCGATGACAAGGAGATCGAGAGCCTGGCCGGCATCATGGGCGGCGACAGCACCGCCGTGACGCTGGACACCACCGATATCTACCTCGAGGCTGCGTTCTGGTGGCCGGCATCGATCCAGGGCCGCGCGCGCCGCTACAACTTCTCGACCGATGCCGCGCACCGCTTCGAGCGCGGCGTGGACTACGCCACCACCGTCGAGCATATCGAACGCATCACTGCACTGATTCTCGAGATCTGCGGCGGCCAGGCCGGCCCGGTGGACGACCACGTGGTCAACCTGCCGGTGCGCAAGCCGGTCAGCCTGCGCGTGGCGCGCGCCGAGCGCGTGCTCGGCATCGAGCTGTCGCCCGCGGCCATCGCCGACGTGTTCCAGCGCCTGCAGCTGCCGTTCACGCGCTCGCAAGGCGCCGAGGGCGAGGTGTTCGACGTCACGCCGCCGAGCTACCGCTTCGATATCGAGATCGAAGAAGACCTGATCGAGGAAGTCGCCCGCATCTACGGCTTCGAGCGCATCCCCGCGCGTCCGCCGATCGCGGAAAGCGAAATGCGCCCGACCGACGAGGCTCGCCGCTCCACCCACGTGGTGCGCCATGCCGTGGCCGCGCGCGACTACCAGGAAGTCATCAACTTCGCCTTCGTCGAGGAGAAGTGGGAGCGCGACTTCGCCGCCAACGACAACCCTGTCCGCTTGCTGAACCCGATCGCCAGCCAGCTCGCCGTGATGCGCTCGACGCTGATCGGCGGCCTGGTCGACAAGGTGCGCTACAACCTGAATCGCAAGGCCGCGCGTGTGCGCCTGTTCGAAGTCGGACGTGTGTTCCATCGTGACGCCGATGTGAAGGACGGCGGCCTGACGGTGGCCGGCTACCACCAGCCGATGATGGCTGCCGGCATCGCTTACGGCCCGGCCTTCGAAGAGCAGTGGGGCGTGGCCACGCGCAACGTCGACTTCTTCGACATCAAGGGCGATGTCGAGGCGCTGCTCCATCCGCGCGTGCCGCGCTTCGAGCCGGTGTCGCATCCCGCGCTGCACCCGGGCCGCGCCGCGCGCGTGCTGGTCGACGGCCAGCCGGTTGGCGTGGTCGGCGAGCTGCATCCGCGCTGGCTGCAGGAGTATGAGCTGGCGCACGCGCCGGTGCTGTTCGAGCTGCAGCTCGACGCGCTGCGCGAAGCCGGCCTGCCGGCGTACACCGAGATCTCCAGGTTTCCGGCCGCGGTGCGCGACCTGGCCGTGGTGGTGAAGCAATCGGTACGTGCGCAGGACATGCTCGACACCATGCGCGCGGCGCTGGAAAAGCAGGGCTACGGCCGCTACTGCCAGGGCCTGGTGCTGTTCGACGAGTTCCGTCCCAAGGGCGCTTCCACCGCCATCGGCGCGGACGAGAAAAGCCTTGCGTTCCGGGTGACCTTGCAAGATACTGGGTCGACCCTCCAGGACGAAACCGTCGACAGCGCTGTGCGCTGCATGGTCGACGCGCTGGCCGAAGCCTTCCAGGCGCGGTTGCGCGGCTGAACCGGCGGACACACGATAAACAAGGGCGCCCGGGCCAGCCCCGGGCGGATCGCCAGACACACACTTGAGCGATCGACATGAATGATCGAGACGCGAATTCCATGACCGCTGCAGCACTGGGTGAGATGAGCGACCGGCAGGCTTCCTCCCTTGACGACGCGACGCCGGACAACCGCGCAACCGAAGTTCCCACGCTGACCAAGGCCGAACTCGCCGAGATGCTGTTCGACCAGGTCGGCCTGAACAAGCGCGAATCGAAGGACATGGTCGAAGCCTTCTTCGACGTCATCCGCGAAGCGCTGGAGCAAGGCGACAGCGTCAAGCTGTCCGGCTTCGGCAACTTCCAGCTGCGCGACAAGCCGCAGCGGCCCGGACGCAATCCCAAGACCGGCGAAGTCATCCCCATCACCGCACGCCGCGTGGTGACCTTCCACGCCAGCCAGAAGCTCAAGGGCCTGGTGGAGGAGCGCGCGGACATCGCTGGCTGACGCGTCCTCACCCAAACGGCGGATTGCTTCCACAGGCCGGCATCGGTATTCTTCTGGGCGCGCAAATCGTGCGCGCCAACCTTGCGGCCGGCATGGCCTGACGCTCGTCTACACACCACATGTCGGACAAATCCAGCGAACGCATCGCGTTGCCGCCGATACCGGCCAAGCGCTACTTCACCATCGGTGAGGTGAGCGAGCTTTGCGCCGTCAAGCCGCACGTGCTGCGCTATTGGGAGCAGGAGTTCACGCAACTCAAGCCCGTCAAGCGCCGCGGCAATCGCCGCTACTACCAGCACCACGAAGTCCTGCTGATCCGCCGCATCCGCGAACTGCTGTATGAGCAGGGCTTCACCATCAACGGTGCGCGCAACCGGCTCGACGAAGGCCGCCATCACGGCGCGGCCGCGGCAGCGCAGGAAGCAGCGGAAGGCAGCGAAGAGGGCGCGGCGGCACTGTCGGTCGACATCACCGGCCTGCGCAATGAACTGGTCGAAGTGCAGCACCTCCTCGCGCAACTGCGCGAGATCGCCAGGCACGGATAATTTCGACGTAAGGTGCTAGTCATACGGGAAATGCTTCTGATATAATCTTCTTCTTTCGGGGCGTAGCGCAGCCTGGTAGCGTACCTGCATGGGGTGCAGGTGGTCGGAGGTTCAAATCCTCTCGCCCCGACCAGAACAGAACCCGCTTGGTGTGAGCCAAGCGGGTTTTTTCATTTTCTTCCGAGGCGTTGCAGCTTCACTTGCCTGCGTTTCCTCGTAACGCTTTGATACAGCGATGCGGGTTGCCCGTTGCTATGCTCGGCGATCTTTCCCGAGCCATATCCTTCCCATGTCCAGAATGCTTCCAGTCGTTTCCCTGGCACTGCTGTGCCTGATGGCGACGTCAGCGGCGCGCGCCGATGAGCGCGACCATTCGCACTATCGCGAACGCGGCGAGTACAAGGAGAAATTCCGCAGCGGCCGCTGTGAAGTCGAGCGCGAGCAGAAGCGCGACGGCGAATACAAGGAAGAGCGCAAATGCAAGGGCGGTCCGCGCGGCTATGAGCAGAAGCAGAAATACCGCGAGGGTCCCTGCCTGGTCGAGCGCGAGTGGAAGAACAACGGCGAGTATGAAGAGAAGGTCGAATGCAAGCATTCATGAGCGCGCACAGCGCTGAAGGCTCGATCAGAGGTCGGGTCGAGCGCCGTCCAGTGCCATCAATCCCCACGTGATAAGGAGGGGAAGGGCCATAATGCACAAACTCTTCGACAAGGTCGGCCAGGGCGCGGTCATGGCCCATCCTATGGCAGTGCGCCTATAGTTAGTCCTGCAGTTGTTGCTACCCCATGACAGGAGAACAGTGCCCTGTCACAACGACGGAGGCTGTAATGTCAGACAAGGGTAACGGAATTGTCGGAACCACCTGCATCGCCCTGGCGGTGGCAGGGCTGGCGCTGACCGCGTCGCTGATTCTTGCGTACTACGCGACGCGGTCGCAAGTCGAAGGGCTGCGTTTGGGCAACAGCGCGCCGGACAGTAGTGAGCCCACCGGCGAGTAGTGGTTGGGGTGTCGCGTCGTCAGCCCTTGATATCGCCCGGATCGTTGCCGAAGCTGTCGCGCTTCCGGATCTGGCCGTCGCGGCCGTGAATCAGCAGTTCCACCTGTTGCTGCTTCGCCTTCTCGGTGCCCGCGGCGATGGCGTCTTCCTGCGACGTGTATAGCTGGCGTCCGCCGGCGCCGTCTTCGGATTCAATGGCCCAGCCGTTCTCGAGCGGTACGACGTGGATATTCTTGCCCGGCATGGTGCGTCTCCTTTGTGGCAGTTGGCAGTTGCAGCCAGTCTCCGCGCGGTGCCGGGCAACGGCTATCGGTGCCCGTCCGACAGCGATATGCCACCTCTCCGACACTTGGGTGCCGTTTCAGGCTCGGCGCGGTAGGCGGACCAGTAGAAGTGCGTGTACCTGCCGTGGCGCGCTTGTTTCTTCTCGATAAAGAGCCGCACCGTGCCGGCATGGCCGGCTTCGACCAGTACCTCGCGATGGCTGGGGCCTTCGCGCGTGGCCGATCCCAGTGTGCGCAGTGCTGCGGCAATATAGTGGCCTTCGATCCGCGCGAGGATGCCGTTGGCACCGGCCACCGGATAACTGTCGAGGCCCTGCGGCGACACATGGCAGCGGGCGGCGTGCTTGCTGTTGCCCATGGTTCAGTTCCGGCCGGGGCTGATGCTGACACCCTCGCGTGTCAGGTCGACGTACGGCAGGTGGCCGAAGGCGCGCAGGCGGCGGATATCTTCCCGTGCCGACGCCGGGATGCCAGGCTGGCAGGACAGCGCGCGGGCGCTGATGTGGAAGGTGCCGCAGCTCGGGCAGGTATAGCGGTAGCCGCGCGGCGCGGCGCGCAGGCGCTCGGCGGCGGCGCCGCAGACAGGGCAGTTGGCGGGTTCGGGTGACATGGGGCGCACAGGTCTGTGTACTGTATGGATATACAGTGTGCGCCGGCTAACCGGCAAGGAGTAAAGGGTGAAAGTCCCTGACAGCAGAAGATTTAGCGAATCACGCTGTCCCCGAGTCATGCGTTG
>NZ_JBEFLI010000019.1:0-94224 GCF_040578825.1 Cupriavidus necator
GGCGGGCACAGGCAGCCCGCCAAACAGGTCTTCAGTCAATCGCGAATGCTGTCGTCAGTCGTTGTTGCCGATGGCATTGTCGTAGATATAGCGGCGCGACCACGGCAGCGTGTCCGCCGGCAGGCCGGCCTTGTGGCAGACCACCTGGTAGATCGACATCTTCTGGGTCTCGAACGCATGCGCGCAGCCGGCCAGGTAGACGCGCCAGATGCGGTATTTCTTCTCGCCGACCATGTTGCGGATGGTCTCGCCCTGCGCCTCGAAGTTGTCGGCCCAGTGGTGCAGCGTCTGCGCGTAATGGCGGCGCAGCAGCTCGACATCGAAGGCTTCGAGGCCGCCCTTCTGCATCGTGGTCAGCACCAGGCCGATATGCGGCAGCTCGCCCTGCGGGAACACGTAGCGGTCCATGAACTCCGAACCGTCCATCGGCCGCTTCCCGTTGTCGGGGTCGGGCGAGGTAATGCCGTGGTTGATCGCCACGCCGCCATCGGCCAGCAGCTCGCGGATGCGACCGAAGTAGCCGGGCAGGTTGTCCTTGCCCACATGCTCGAACATGCCGACGCTGGTGATGCGGTCGAAGGTGCCGGCGGTGTCGCGGTAGTCCTGCAGGCGTATCTCGATGCGGTCGGACAGGCCCGCGGCCCTGACGCGCTCGGTGGCCAGGTCGAACTGGTTCTGCGACAGCGTAATGCCCACGCAGCGCGCGCCGAACTTCTGCGCCGCGCGCAATACCAGCGCACCCCAGCCGCAGCCGATGTCGAGCAGCGTCTGCCCGGGCTGCAGCCGGATCTTGGTCAGGATATGGTCGATCTTCTTGAGCTGCGCGGTGGCCAGGTCTTCGTCGCCGTTCTCGAAATAGGCGCACGAGTAGACCATGTTGGGATCGAGCCAGAGCTTGTAGAAATCGTTGGAGACGTCGTAGTGGTACTGGATCGCCGCCTTGTCTTCCTGCTTGGTGTGCGAAAAATGGTGCGCCACTTTTGCCAGCGCGCCGCCGGCGCGGCGCGTCGCTGCGGCGGAGAAGCCGTAGGCGACCTTGATGATGTCGGCCAGCCTGCCGTCGAGGTCGATCTTTTCCTGCACGTAGGCTTCGCCCAGGTTGTCCAGGCTCGGCGTCATCAGCAGCGGCAGCGCCGCGGCCTCGCGCACGGTCAGCGTGACCTCCGGCTTGTCGAAGTGCCCGAGCGGGTATTCGGTGCCATTCCACAGGCGCAAGCTGACCGGCAGGTTGGCATTCTCACGCAGGTCAGCGATCCAGTTGTCGAGTTGCTTTTCCAGGGCTTGCTTGAAAAACATGCGCTTTACCTCCCGATGGTTGCGGCACACGCTTCGACCGACGCCTCGGGCATGGCTGGAACACACCGAGCCTTGCCCAGGTCCGCCGCGAGCTTGCAAAAAGTAGCCAAGCGACGCCTGTCTCACTTTAGTCGAATTCCGCAGCCCGTGCAGCGCACGCCGCAAGCCCCCGGGACAGGCCCGGTCGGGCACTGGGACGTCCGGCTATCCAGGCTCAGGGCGACAGCCGCACGATCTGCCAGATGCCACCGCGCTGCAGGCGATAGGCGATACGGTCGTGCAGGCGCGACGGGCGCCCCTGCCAGAATTCCATGGCGGTCGGCACCAGGCGGTAGCCGCCCCAGTAGGGCGGACGCGGCGGGTTTTCGCCGTACTTGCTGCGGTATTCCAGTTCGCGCTGCTCCAGCACGTCGCGGCCGGGCACTTCGCGGCTCTGTTCGGAAGCCCACGCACCCACGCGCGAGCCCAGCGGACGCGAGGCGAAATAGGCGTCGCTCTCGTCGTCGGTCACTTTCTCGACGTAGCCTTCGACGCGCACCTGGCGCTCAAGCTGTACCCAGTGGAACAGCAGCGCTGCGCGCGGGTTGGCCGCGAGATCGAGGCCCTTGCGGCTCTCGTAATTGGTGAAGAAGGTGAAGCCGCTGTCGTCGATGCCCTTGAGCAGCACGATGCGCGCCGAGGGCTGGCCGTCGGCGCTGACGGTGGCCAGCGTCATGGCATTGGGTTCGGGCAGCTTGGCCGTGACCGCTTCGTCGAACCAGCGTTTGAACTGGCTCATCGGGTCTGGGGCCACGTCGTTTTCGGACAGCGAGCCCAGGACATAGGAACGGCGAAGGTCGGCGAGTTGAGTCATGTCGCAGTTATCAGGAAATCGGTCGGGATGCGCGGTGCGCCCGGGGGCGGGGGCCGCAAGTCCGGCTGATTTGAGTATAGCGAATGCACCGGGGGGCGCATTTGTGCGCCGACAAGGCGTATCGACCGCGTCACCTCGGGCGTGGCTCACGCCGGCGGCGGCAGCACCTTGCGCCCGTGGCGCCGCGAGTAGTAGCCTGCCGCGCCCATCGCGCCCGCCATCGACAGGAAGATCGGCAGCATGCCCAGCGCCGTGCCGACCACGCCAAACGTCAGCGGCCACACCACCTGGCTGGTATTGAGCACCGCCGAGCGCAGCCCCAGCGCCTCGCCGGCACGGCCGTGCGGCGATTCCCGGTGCAGCAGGTTCATCACGTTAGGCTGCGCGCTGCCAAGTGCCAGCCCCAGCACGAAGGCCAGCCCGCACATCAGCCAGAAGTGCGCGACGAACGGGTAGACCAGGTAAGCCAGCGCGCCCACCAGCAGCGCGGCGCGGATGATTTTCCACTCCGACAGCCGGCGCGATATCAGCGGCATCGCCACACGGATGGCGAAGGTGGCGATGGCGAAGGCGCCCAGCACCCAGCCGATCGACGACGGCGACAGGCCGATGCGCGAACCCTGGATCGGGATCAGGAAGGCATGCAGGTCCCACGCCGCCGACAACACCGCGCTGGCGATGAACACCGCGCGCAGCTCGGGATGCTGCAGCAGGTCGAGCGTGGAATGGCCGCTGCCGTCCCCGACGGCAATGCGCCCGACATGGCCGCCATGCGCCGGCAACCGCGGGCGCACCCATTGCAGGCCGGCCTGGCCGACCAGCGCCACCGCCACCAGTACCAGGAAGGCGGGACGAAAGCCCGCATGCTCGATCACATAGCCCATCGCCACCGGACCCAGCGTGCCCGATACCGACAGCCCCAGCGCATGCCAGGTGTAGTTGCGCAGCCGCGTGTCGTTGGTGGAGACCATGCCGATCAGCAGCTGCATCGCCACCTGGACCAGCATGAAGCCCACGCCGATCAGCGCGCACGACACGTACAGCGCGCCGATGTCATGCCACAGCGCCGGCAGCAGCGTGCCCGCCACGACCATCAGCGAACCCGCGGTCATCGGCTTGCGCGGCCCGATCTGGTCGATGCGCTTGCCGGCGCGGATCGCCAGCAGCATCGGCAACACCGCATACAGCGACATCAGCACGCCGAGCGTGATGGTGGAAGCCTTGAGGGAAATCGCGAACAGCGACACCACGACGCGGCTGGCGTTGAAGGCCACGTGGTTGCACACCGTCAGCGCGATCAGCCAGGTGATCGGCGGGACGGCGGTGTGCGGCAGCGACATGGCGGGGGCGAGTGACGTCGTGGGGCCGCGCTCGCGGGCGGCCGGCGGCCGTGCGGAGGCGGGGGAATAAGCGCAGCCAACCGGCCGCAAAACAAGGGCGGCCGTGGCCGCGCCTTTCGAAGGATGCGTAACGGGAGAACCCACAGGGCGAACCCGCACCGCATCCAATGCTCGCCATTGCTTGAGATTCTTGTAAATGACCGTTTAATTATGCGCCTGCTATGGGCGCGGCACAACGGCAAAATGCGACAGGATGACGCAGGGGCGCAAGGTGTTGCGAATTTGCTTCAGTGGGTGGGGCGGCTTGTTATGCCACGCGATCAAAACCGACGTCGTTACCGCGCAGCGGGAACGACGGTAGTGGCTCACCCCCCTTTGTGCAACGCATCCTGCTCCGTGCGCGCCGGCGCACGCTGCTCGCCTGCGGGCTTGCCGGCCGGCGCCGCAGCTTCGCCCGGCGTGCCCGGCAGCGGCTGGCCGGCGTCCGCGCTGGTCGCCTTGGGATCCTTGTAGGTCTTGCCCGGCGGCGGCGCGGTCGGACGCTTGCGCAGCTCGGCCAGCAGCCTGGCGCATTCGGTGTTGTCGCTGCCCGGCGAGACGTCCAGCAGCGGCAGTACCGCCGTCGCCACCGGCGCCAGCAGCGCCAGCGACAGCGCGCCGCCGGCACGCAGCGCCAGCACGCCGATATCGGGGCTGACGCTCGGCTTCCTCATGGTGCCGCCCACATACAGCGGCGAGCGCAGCGAGAACACGCGCAGGCCCTTGGAGTCCGGATGGATGGTCAGCGCCAGCCGTTCGTCGCGCAGGTCGATGCCGCCGGTGGTCTCGATCACCGCGTCGTCCGTATCCAGCACGAAGGTGCGCGCCCGCGCGATGCCATTGCTGAAGGCAAAGTCGCTGACGCCGCAGTTGATCTGCACCGGCTTGTCGCCGAACAGCTTGGCCACCACCACGCTGCCCAGGTTCAGGCCGATGGTCTCCAGCAGCACCTTGCTGACCGTGCCGTTCTCCACCAGCAGCCGCGCCTCGCCGTTGGACGAGCCCATCAGCGCCGCCACCGAATTGCCGGTGGCCGACAGCTTGGCGCTGCCGTTGAGCTCGCCGATGCTGGCGCGCATCAGATCGACGGTGGGGAAGAGCTGCTTGAGCTTCATGCGCCGCGCCTTCATGTCGACCATCGCACCCATGGGGTTGCGCTTGCCGTCCAGCCGCACGGTCGATACCAGGTCGCCGCCGGCCACGCCGAAGTTCAGCGGGTCGAGCAGCAGCACGCCGTTCTCCAGCTTTACGTGCGTGACGAGGTCGCTGATCGGCAGCTCGGCGTCGCGGATGATGCGCTTGCCGGTGAAGCGCACGTCCGCGTCGATCTTGTCCCAGCGCTCGGTACGGAACGGCTTCACCGGCAGCACCTTCTCGGGCGGTTGCGCCACCGGGCTGTCCTTGGCCGGGCGCCCGGGCTCGGCGTCGGCGCCGATCAGCGGCGCCAGGTCGACGAAGCGGAGCTGGTTGGACACCACGTTGCCGGCCAGCAGCGGGCGCGGATCGCGCTTGGTGAAGGTGAGCGTGCCGGACACGTCGCTGCCGCCGACGCGGCCGGTGAACTTCTGGTACTCGTAGATCGAGCCTTCCTTGCGCAGCGTCGCCATCAGCCGGCCACGGGTCTGGTACGGCGGCGTGGACGGCAGCACCACGCCGGTCAGCGCATAGAGCTTGGCCATGCTGTCGCCGGCGAGCGTCAGGTGCACATCCACCGCGGCGAGGTGGGCGGGATTGGTCACCGTGCCTTCGATCGTCGCGCGCGTGGTGCCCACCCGCACGTCAGCCAGGATCGGGAACGGCACGTCGGTATTGCGCAGGCTCAGCACCGTGCCGGCCTTGCCGTTGGCGTTGATGGTGGCGTCGTTGTAGCGGCCGGTGGCTTTCCAGCGGATGCCGTAGCGGTCGTCCGGGCCCTTGGCGGTGGCCGCGGGGCCCGAGGCGCCGGGCGCCGAAGCCGCCGGCGCGGACGCGACGCCGGGCGCGCTGGCCGGGGGGCCTGGCTGCACCGCGGAGGCCTGGGGCTCGATCAGGGCGCCGTCGCGGGCCTTGTCATAGAGCGGGTTGTCGCCGATGGTGTCGAGTTCGGCCTGCAGCTCGATCTTCTTGAGCTGGTCAGACAGCGCCAGGTTGCCGCGCGCCAGCACCACCTCGCCGATATCCAGCTCCCATTCGGACGGGCCCTTCTTGGGGCCGAACTCAAGGGTCCAGTTGTTGCGGGCGTCCGGCAGGCGCTCCAGCCACACCGCCGGGCTGTCGACGACAATGGTGGGCACCGCGATCTGGTTCGCCAGCAGAGGTATCGGACGCAGCACGAAGATCAGTTCGCGCACGGTCGCCAGATTGGGCTGTTTGGCCCAGTCGGTATTGCCGATGGTGATGTCGCGCGCCGACAGCCGCGGCCATGGCACCAGCGTATGCCAGCCTTTCTCGCCTTCGCCGCGGCGCCAGGTCACGGTCAGGTCGCCGTTGATGGCGAAGGGGCGGCCGATGGCCTCGCTGACGCGGTCGTTGAGCCAGGGCTTGAGGCGGTTCCAGTCGAAGGTCAGGATCAGGATCACCAGCAGCGCAATCAGCGCGATGGGTGTCAGGACACTCCACAGAACGACCTTGCGGCGCACGGGCATGAGGCGGGCTCCTGTGTGGCGGGGACAGGTCCGGCGCGGCCCCCGGCGTGGACGCGGGGCGGCGAACGGAACACTGCACGTCTATTGTATAGTTGCGCGCTTGCCGACTTTGTCGGGGATTGGCTGACATCGCCGCCGGAGAATGCCGGATTTTTTGCGCCGGTCATGGCCGCGTCAGGCCCTCGCCAACCCCCCGCAACCCGATCCTCCAGCATGAACGATGCCGCACACGACCTGGCCGGCCTGCCCGAGCCGCTGACCCACGAAAGCCCGGCCGACGACGACTACCACCGCCGTTTCGGCGGGGTGGCGCGGCTCTACGGCGCCGCCGGGCTGGCGCGGCTGGAGGCGGCCCATGTATGCGTGGTCGGCATCGGCGGAGTGGGCAGCTGGGCGGCCGAGGCGCTGGCGCGCAACGCGGTCGGCCGCATCACGCTGATCGACCTGGACCATATCGCACTGTCCAACACCAACCGCCAGATCCACGCGCTGGGCGACGCCTACGGGCGCGCCAAGGTCGAGGCCATGGCCGAGCGCATCGTGGCCATCAACCCGCGCTGCCGGGTGACGCAGATCGATGACTTTGTCACCACGGAAAACGTGCCAGCGCTGCTCGGTGCCGGCTATGACTATGTGATCGACGCCATCGACGCGGTCCGCGTCAAGACGGAGATGCTGGGCTGGGCGCGGCGCCAGGGCGCGCCGGTGATCACCTGCGGCGGCGCCGGCGGCCAGCTCGATCCTACCCGCGTGCGCATCGACGACCTGGCGCGCACGATCCAGGACCCGCTGCTGTCCAAGGTGCGCGCTGCCCTGCGCAAGCAGTGGGGCTTTACCCGCGACCCGAAGAAGAAGTTCGGCATTGCCGCGGTCTATTCGGACGAGCCGCTGCAATACCCCGAGCCGGAGCAGCAGGCCTGCGAGATCGACGAGGCGCCGCCACCCGCCAGCCATGGCCCGCAGGGGCTGGCCTGCGCCGGCTTCGGCTCGTCGGTGGCGGTGACGGCGGTGTTCGGCTTCGTGGCGGCGTCGGCGGTAATCAGCGCGATCGCGCGCGGCTGAAGGCCTGCCGGTCAGGCGCTCAGCGCGCGCAGCAGGCCGTCGACCTCGGCATCGCCGGGGGCGAGATTGTCGAAGAAGATCAGTTCCGGGTATTCCGCCGCCGTCGGCATGAAGCGCCGCATGCGGTAGGCCTCCCAGTGCTGCAGCTTGTAGGCATCGTTGGGATTGCCGCGCCTGATGATGCGCGCATGCGCCTCGTCCTCCGGCAGGTAGACCCACACGATGCGCACCGTGGTGCCGTCGGCCACATGCAGCCAGTCCGGGTCGTTCAGCAGGTGGGCGCGCACCTCGCGCGACAGCGGGCCGATCACCAGCACGCTGATGCCGAGCATCAGGTTCTCGCGCGCGGTATCGAGCAGCCCCTGGTATTCCGGGTCGCGCAGGTTGTCCAGGTAGGCCGGGCTGTCGCGGTCGTTGGGATCGCCGGTGATCGCGGCCATCGCCGCGGCGCTGTAGCGGCCGTACAAGGTGTCCTTGTCGAGCAGGCAGAAGGGCTCGCCGGTGGCCTGCATCAGCGGGCCGGTCAGGCGGTGGGCGAGGGTGGTCTTGCCGGTGCCGGCATGGCCGCAGAAGAAGATCAGTCGTGGCATGAGGTCGTCAGGTTGCGGGCGGGGCGCATACCCCACAGCATAACGCCCGGCTTGCGCGGGATCAGACCGGTTCCTTGCCGATTGGGTATCCTTGCCGTTTTCCCATCTTTGCAGCCGACCCCCATGGACGCCAAAGACCAGCTTTCCTCCGCCGGCCTGCCCGATCACCTTCATCTGGGCGAGCCGGTCACCGACGCCACCCATGCCGAGTTCGTGCAACTTCTGGACGCCGGGGCCAGGGCCGATGACGCCGGCTTCCTGGCGGCGATGGACGAGTGGATCGACCATACCCGCCATCATTTCGCCCAGGAAGAACAGTGGATGGAGGCGATGGGCTTCGGCCCGCGCCATTGCCATGCGGGCGAGCACCAGCAGGTGCTGGCGGTGGCCGTCGCGGTGCGCGACAAGGTGCACACCGATGGCGAGTTCGGACTGGGCCGCCGGCTGGTGGCCGAGCTGTCAGGCTGGTTCGACCATCACGTCAAGTCGATGGACGCGATGATGGTCGGGCATATGCGCGAGAACGGCTTTACGCTGGTCGAAGGGCCGGCAACGACGGCCTGAGCGCTTTACAGCGGCCGCGCGGCGTCGCGGTCGATCACCACGAAATACTTGCGCACCGGCTCCAGCACCTGGAACAGCCCGGTAAAGCCGGCCGGGATCACGCAGGCGTCGCCGGGGCCGAAGTCGCTGGCCCGGCCGGCCTCGTCGCTGATGCGGATGCGGCCGCTGATCACGTGGAAGAACTCTTCCTTGCCGGCCGGGAAGGCAATGCGCCAAGCGCCCGGCTCGCACGCCCAGATGCCGCAATCGAAATCGCCATGCTGCGCGCTGTAGTGCGTCCAGGTGGTGCGCTCGGGGTTGCCTGACACCAGCCGGTCTTCGCGCGGGCGGTCGTGGGTCGGGGCGGGGTCGGTCTTGAAGTCGATCAGGCGGGGCGTGGACATGGCGACGGGTAAAAAATGGCAGGTATCTGAGCCTGCCAGTTTACCGCGCCATACACCGCGCCAGCGAACGCGCTCCGATGGTCAGTTCAGCGACGTGCTGAGCTGGCGGCGCCAGCGCGACACCACCTCGGGCCGGTCGGCCAGCATCTCGAAGACGGACAGCATGGTCTTGCGGCCGATATCGTCCTCGAAGCCGCGGTCGGTGCGCACGATCGCCAGCAGTTGCTCCAGCGCCGGCTCGTACTGCTGGCGCGCGATCAGCAGCCTGGCCAGGTCCAGCCGCGCCGCCAGGTCGCCCGGGTCGGCGGCGATGCGGCCGGTCAGCGTGGCCTCGTCGGGCAGGCCGGACAGGTTTTCCATCGCTTCGATGCGCGTGCGCAGCGCGGCGTAGGCGTCCTGCTGCGCGGCGCCCGGCGACAGCGCCTCGAATTGCTGCTTGGCGTCGTCTATGGCATTGCCGTCCAGCAGGAAGCCGATATAGGCCAGCCGCGCGGCATCGGTTTCAGGGTCGAGCGCAATGGCTTCGGCGAACTTGGCCCCGGCGCCGGCGCGATCGCCCTCGGCGGCGAGCTGCTGCGCATCGTACAGCGCCAGCTGGGCGGGCTTGGGGCTGAGCCGGCCAAGGAATTCGCGCAGCCCGGACTCGGGCAGCACGCCGATGAACTGGTCCACCGCCTGGCCTTCGGCGATCGCCACCACATGCGGGATGCTGCGCACGCCGAAATGGGCGGCCAGCTCCTGGTTCTCGTCGACATTGACCTTGACCAGCTTCCACTGGCCGCCGGCCTCGGCTTCCAGACGTTCCAGCATCGGGCCCAGCGTGCGGCAGGGGCCGCACCACGGCGCCCAGAAATCGACCAGCACGGGCGCATGGCGCGAGGCGTCGATCACTTCGGTTTCGAAATTCTGCAGGGTGACGTCGCTCATGGGGAGTCCTGGAAAGGGAAAGCGGCAGCAGCCTGGGACGGCTGCTGAGAGGGATAACCATACCCCTATTGTGAGGGCGAAGGCGCCGAATGCAACGCCGGCGCCAATACTCGCCCGGCGGCGTCCGGGAAAGTCTGCGGTTGAAAATAGAACGATCGTTCAGTTATAGTCCTTGACCATACCGACAGACCCGGTCCCCGAGACCGACGCACAGGAGACATTTCATGCAGACCCCCGCCCGCCCGCATTTCCAGTTCTGGCCGAAGCGCCTGCCGACCGCCATCGTGCTGCCGGAGACCTCGCTCTGGTACAACCTGGAAGTGTCGGCGCACCGCTATGCCGACAAGGCGGCGATCCGCTACTTCGGCAACGCCATCACCTTCCGTGAACTGGAGGCGCAGGCCACCGCGCTGGCGGGCTGGCTGCAGCAGCAGGCCGGCGTGAAGAAGGGCGAACGGGTGCTGCTGTACATGCAGAACTGCCCGCAGTTCATCGTCAGCTACTACGCCATCCTGCGCGCCGATGCCGTAGTGGTGCCGGTCAATCCGATGAACCGCGCCGAGGAATTCAAGCACTACGTCACCGACGCGCAGGCGCGCGTCGCGATCTGCACGGCGGACCTGGCCGCGGGCGTCGAACAGGCGGTGGCGGAACTGCCGCCGGCCGAACGCCTGCAGCACCTGCTGGTGACGCAGTACGCCGATGCGCTGCCGCCCGCGTACGCGCATCCGGAAGACGCGCCGCCGGCCTGGCTGACCACGCCGCATGCGCTGCCCGCCGGCGCCAGCGCGTGGACCGAGGCGCTGGGCGCCGGCCTGCAGCCGGGGCCGCACACCGCCGGCCCCGACGACATGGCGGTGATGCCGTACACGTCGGGCACCACCGGCTTTCCCAAGGGCTGTATCCATACGCACCGCTCGGTGATGCACAACATCGTCGGCGGCGCGACCTGGTCGGGCTCGGGCGCCGAGTCGGTGATCCTGTCGGTGCTGCCGCTGTTCCACGTCACCGGCATGCAGTACGGCATGAACGGGCCGATCTGCAGCGGCGCCACCGTGGTGATGCTGCCGCGCTGGGACCGCGAGGTGGCCGGCCGCCTGATCTCGCGCTACCAGGTCACGCACTGGACCAACATCCCGACCATGGTGATCGACTTCCTGGCCAGCCCCAACCTGGCGCAGTTCGACCTGACCAGCCTGCGCTATATCGGCGGCGGCGGCGCGGCCATGCCGCAGGCGGTGGCCGAGCGGCTGCGCGAGCAGTTCGGGCTCAGCTACCTGGAAGGCTACGGCCTGTCCGAGACCATGGCGCCCACGCACGGCAACCCGGCGGACCGGCCCAAGCTGCAGTGCCTGGGCATGCCGACCTTCAACACCGACGCGCGCGTGGTCGACCCCGTCACGCTGCAGGAGCTGCCGCCCAACGAGGTCGGCGAGATCATCGTCAGCGGCCCGCAAGTGTTCAAGGGCTACTGGGGCAAGGAAGACGCCACGCGCGACGCCTTTATCGAATTCGAGGGCAAGACCTTCTTCCGCACCGGCGACCTGGGCCGCATGGACGAGGAGGGCTACTTCTTTATCACCGACCGCCTCAAGCGCATGATCAATGCGTCGGGCTTCAAGGTCTGGCCGGCCGAGGTGGAGAACCTGCTGTACAAGCACCCCGACGTGCAGGAGGCCTGCATCATCGGCACGCGCGACCCGTACCGCGGCGAGACCGTCAAGGCGGTGGTGGTGCTGCGCGCGCATGCGAAGGGCAAGACCACGCCGGAAGCGATCATCGAGTGGGCCAGGGAGAATATGGCCGCGTACAAGTATCCGCGCGTGGTGGAGTTTGTGGATGCGCTGCCGAAGTCGGGGACGGGGAAGGTGATGTGGCGGCAGTTGCAGGAGAGTGAGAATGCGCGGGCGGGGGAGAAGCCGGCGGCTTAAAACGTAAAACGAAGCCAACGGTTTTGGGTGCGCCAAAGCCCGCCCGAACTAGCCTAAGCAAGCGCCGGGCCCTCACCCCAACCCTCTCCCGCACGCGGGAGAGGGAGCACACAATCGGCAAACGGGGCGCTTCAGACAGTGCCACTCAATGCCCCCGCACCCGCATCAGCATCTTCACCATCGTCTTATACCCCCGCTCCCGCGCATGCCGCGTCGGCGTCACGCCCTCGCGGTCGGCCAGGTTGGCATCCGCCCCGGCATCCAGCAGCAACTGCACCGTCTGCTCATAACGCTCGCTGCCATCGCCCAGGACTACCGCCTCCAGCAGCGCCGTCCAGCCCAGGTCGTTGACATGGTCGACCGCAACGCCAGCCTTCAGCAATAGCTTCACCACTTCCACATGCCCGTGCTGGCTGGCGACGATCAGCGAGGTGCCGTCATAGCGGTCGGTGCTGGCCAAGTCCGCGCCGTTGGCCAGCGCCAGCCGTACCACGTCGGCCTGGCCGGTGGCGGCCGCCAGCAGGAAGGGGCTGTTGGCGTCGGCGTCCTTGCGGTTGACATCGGCGCCGGCCACGATCAGCGTGCGCGCGACTTCGCTGTGCCGGCCCTGCACCGCGGCCAGCAGCGCGCAGCGTCCGCGTTCATCGGCGGCGCGCGCCGAAGCTCCCGCGGCCAGCAGCCGTGCCACCAGATCCTGGTCGCCCGCGCCGGCGGCGGTGATCAGGTTGCGGTCCAGTGTGCTGATGGCATCGTTGCGCGCCGGGTCGCGCGCGGTCGTGCCGCGCGGTGGACGCCCTGCCGGGGGCTGGCCGGCCCCGCCGCCGGGGCGCGCCGCCAGGGTCTGGCCGCCTTGCGCCGCCAGCAGTCCGCCGCCCATCAGCAAGCCCATCAACCCCAGCAGCTCATTGAGTGCCTGTCTGCGGGTGCGGGCGGCGGGGCGCGTCATGGCGGCAGCTCCTTGGCTCAGACGGTTTCGCGCCGGTTCGCCGGCAGCGGCGGCGGTGTGGCGTCATGGTCGCAAGCCGCCGTGGCCTGCGCCGCGCGTTCGGCGTCGGCGGCGTCGTCGGCCTGGAGCTGGCGCCACAGCCGTCCGAGGTAAGGATCGTCGACGCCATTGGTGGCCAGGCCCAGCAGGGTCTGCTGCAGGTATTCGCGCGCCGGGCCATAGAGGCCGGCGGCGTGGCGCAGGCGTTCGACCACGCAGTTGTCCGGCAGCCGTCCGGCATAGGCTTCGTGCGTCCGGTTCATGACGAAAGCGAGCGCGCGCTGTTCAGGGCCGTCATCGTCGGTGCGGATGCGCAGCCAGCGCGGGTGGTAGGCGCCGGTCAGCATCTCGCGGCGCCACAGCACGCGGAATTCCTGCTCGACCACATGGCTGGGAATGCGGAACACCATGCCGTGGCAGCAGCCGCCGCGGTCCAGCCCCAGCACCAGCCCGGGGTTGTCCCAGGTGCCGCGGTTAATGCGCGAGTAGAGGTAGAAGCCGCGGTGATAGCCGTGCACGGTGGCGCGGCGGCGCTCGGTGTGCACCACCATCGGGTTCCAGATCAGGGAGCCATAGCCGAAGACCCAGACGTCACCACCCAGCGCGGCATCCTCCGGCCGGCACGCCAGCGTATCGGAAAGGGACTGCTCCAGGACATGCTCGGGCAGCAGCGAGGACGCGACCGGCGAACTGCACAGCGACGTGCGCAGCCGGTCGGATTCGAGGTCCTGTCGCGTAATGGCCATGCTGCAAGCATAAATCAAAGCGGCGCCACGGGCAGGTGGGGTAAATGACATAAGTGCCAGTTTTTTCCCGGAATTGCCTGAGGCAACGGCGCAGGTGTGGGCGGCTGACAACGGTCGGCGCGGCGTGGCGCCGGTGCCACCCGGACATGCACGCCGGCGCATCCTTGTCCGGCATCAGAGCGCCGCGATTTACTGCCCCGGCCCGGCTGCCGTGTCCTTACAATGGGAGCCTCAATCCGACCAGGGGGAACCTGCGATGGCGCGTACGCTTACGGTGGTGTTCGGCAGTGGCAAGGAATTTGAATTCACGATCGGCACGGACGAGCTCGCCGCGGTCAGCGAGGATGCCGCGTGGCGCTGGTTCGACCATGAGTACACCGAGCTGGACTGCCAGGCATCGAGCCCGGTCGGCAAGGTGCTGGTGATCGACAAGATCCTGAATGTCGCCAAGTTTTCCGGGGAAGCCCGCTTCTCCGGCGATCCTGCCTGGGCGCAGGACTATGCGCGCCATGCGGCGCGTCTGCTGGACCGCGACAAGGTCCGCGTGGATGTCGGCAACGCCGCCATCGGGTTCTAGCGATTCAATGGTCGTCCCCGCGCAGGCGGGGACGACCCGGTTCTTATACCGCCAGCAATTCCACTTCAAACAGCAGCGTCGCGTTCGGCGGGATCACGCCGCCGGCGCCGCGCGCACCGTAGCCAAGGTCGGCCGGGATCACCAGGCGGCGCACGCCGCCGACCTTCATGCCTTGCACGCCTTCGTCCCAGCCGCGGATCACATGGCCGGCGCCCAGCGGGAACACGAACGGGTCGTTGCGGTCCTTGCTCGAGTCGAACTTGCGGCCGGCCTGGCCGTTCTCGTACAGCCAGCCGGTGTAGTGCACGGTGACGTGCTTGCCGGCGGTGGCTTCGGCGCCGGAGCCGACGGTGGTGTCTTCGTATTGCAGGCCAGAGGGCGTGGTTTGCATGGCGTATTTCCTTCCGATGGGAAAAGACGGGTGGGAGGAGAATGCAGCGCGCAGGCTGCGTTCAGGCTTGGGCGCGCTGGAGCACGTCCAGCGTCAGTTGCACGTTGCGGTCATCGTCTGCGACCCAGATATCGCCGTCCTGGATCGTCACCGACAGGCGCATCGCGCGCTGCGCGAGCGCGGCCAGCGCATCGACCGCTTCCGTCGGGACATTGTAGACGGTCACGTTGCGCAGCTTGCCGGCCTTGCCCGCCATGCCCTTCCACCATTCGCGCGCGCTGGGCCCGTTGTAGGTGTAGACAGTGACGCGTTCGGCGCGGGCGGCGGCGCGCTTCAGGCGCGCTTCATCGGGCTGGCCCAGTTCGATCCAGTGGGCGATGTCGCCGGTCAGGCGCTTGTCCCAGAGGTCGGGCTCGTCAGGCTCGTCCAGGCCGCGGGTGAAGGCCAGCGTTTCGGTGGCTTCGCAGGCAAAGGCCAGCAGGCGCACCATCATGCGCGCGTCGTTCTCGGAAGGATGCTGGGCGATGGTCAGGCTGTGGCTGCCGTAGTAGGGCCGGTCCATGTCGGACACGGCCAGCTCGGCTTTGAAGATGGTGGATTTGAGCGCCATGGAGTGAAGTGAGCGGCTGGCGCCCCGGCGCGGGAGCGCGGCGCGGGAGACGCAAAAGGCCGCATCATACGCGATTGGCATTGCGCGGGTTCGTTCGGCGCGGCCCTGCGCCGTGGGCCGGCCTCAGCGCTTGCGGTATTCCTTCAGGTAGAAGCGCAGCAGCGCCGACAGCAGCAGCGTGCCAAGGAAGGCGGCCGCCACCACCAGCGCCTGGCCGGCGGAGGTCTCGAGCTGGCCGGCTACGCCCAGCCGGAACAGCCAGGTGCCGACCATCATCGCCAGGAACGGCATCAGCAGCGCGCCGCGGCCGTAGGTGCGTACCGCCCACAGCGGGAAACGGCGCAGGAAGTCGCCCGGAATGCTGCAGGCCAGGCAGGCCCCGGCAGCCGCCAGCGCGGCGGCCACGATGTCGCCGGAATGAATGTCAAACATGTTCTTTGTCTCGCGTCGCCGCACACGCAGGCGAGCGTGGCAGGAATTGGCAAAGCGCTGATTCTACAAGAGAAAAACGCGCCACAGGTGACGCTTCCGGTTCGCTTCGGGTTATTGCGCAGGCACGCCCGCGGGCGATGCCTCGACCGCCACTTGCAGCGTTACGGTGTCGCCCACGTCAGGCAGGAAGCGGGTCATGCCGAAGGCACTGCGCGGCACCTCGGCGCGGAAATCGCCGCCGCAGACCTGGCGGCTGACGCCGAACAGGGTGACCTCGCCACAACGGAAGCGCTCGGCCTGCAGCCGCACCGGCTGGGTCACGCCATGCAGCGTCAGTTCGCCCTCGACCGCGACCAGCCGGCCGCTCTCGGCGATGAAGCGCTGCGCGCGCACGCGCGCAACGGGGTACTGGGCGACATCGAAGAATTGTGCCGAGCGCAGCACGCCGTCCAGCGTGCGGTTGCCGGTATCGACCGACGCCAGGTCCACCGTCACGTCAAATGCGCCGGCGCCATTGTCGGCGTCATAGACGATGCGCCCGTCGATCTTGCCGAAGCGCCCGCGCACCGAGCTGCGCTCGAAATGGCTGGCGGCGAAATAGACCGTGGTGTGGGTCGGGTCGATGGTGTATTCGACCGGGGCCGCCAGCGCGCTGGCAGCGCAACTGATGGCGGCAACGAAAATCAGCGCGCGTCGTCGGCTCATGGCTCAGTGGACAAAGACCGGCAGCAGGAAGATCCCCACCACCGACAGGTAGCCGATGGTCCAGCACAGCGTGCGCAGCGTGGCGCGGTCGGCCAGGTAGCACACGGTGTAGAGGATGCGGGTAACGATAAACACCACCGACAATTCGTCGATGCGCGCCTGCGGCGCATCCAGGTAGCTGGCGGCCAGCACCGCGGCGGCAAAGAAGGGAAAGGCCTCGAAGTGATTGCGGTGCGCCATGTCGGCGCGGCGCGCGCGGCCGGTCTGCTTGTCCAGCCAGCCGCGCGGGTCATGGTTGTCGAAACCCGGCGCGCTGGCCTTGGCGATCGCCACCGTTACCAGCGGCAGGATGCCGGCCAGCAGCACGCACCAGAACGCGATCGGCATGGTTGCAGTCCTTTCGTCCTTTCGGTGGCGACGCCTGCGCGGCCCTCAGCGGCAGCGGCCGTCCATGACCCGCTCTACGCGGTCAGGCCGCGACCACGCGGATCTCGATACCCGCCAGGCCGACCACCTGCCCGGCGCGGATCTTCGCAGTCTTGCGCGATTCGGGCGCGCCGTCCACCGACACCTCGCCCGCGGCGACCAGCGCCTTGCCGGCGCCGCCGCTGTCGCACACGCCCGCCAGCTTCAGCAGGTCATTGAGCGCGATGAACTCGCCCTCGAGCGGGAAGGTAATGGTCTGTATGCCTGATCTGGCCATCACTTGCCCCAGCTGTCCTTCAACCCGACGATGCGGTTGAAGACCGGCTTGCCCGGCTGCGAATCGATGCGGTCAGCGACAAAGTAGCCGTGGCGCTCGAACTGGAAGCGGTCTTCGCGCTGCGCCTCGCGCAGGCCCGGCTCCAGGTAGGCGGTGATCACCTTCTTGGAGTCCGGATTCAGCGCGTCCAGGAAGTTCTTGCCGCCGGCGTCCGGGTTAGGATCGTTGAACAGGCGGTCGTACAGTCGCACCTCGGCCTCATAGCCGTGCGCTGCGCTGACCCAGTGGATCACGCCCTTGACCTTGACGCTGTCGGCGCCCGGCGTGCCGCTCTTGGTGTCGGGCAGATAGCTGGCGTGCACCGCCACGACATTGCCGTCGGCATCCTTGTCCACGCCGGTGCACTCGATCACGTAGCCGTACTTCAGGCGCACCTTGTTGCCCGGGAACAGGCGGAAGTAACCCTTCGGCGGGTTCTCGTTGAAATCCTCGCGCTCGATCCACAGCTCGCGCGACAGCGGGAACACGCGCTTGCCCAGTTCCGGCTTCTTCGGATGCACCGGTGCCGAGCATTCCTCGCTCTGGCCCTCCGGGTAGTTGTCCAGGATCAGCTTGAGCGGGTCCAGCACGGCGACGCCGCGCGCGGCGCGCCCGTCGAGGTCGTCGCGCACCGCACCTTCGAGCGTGCTCATGTCGATCCAGCTGTCGGCCTTGGCCACGCCGACGCGGTCGCAGAAGAGCTGGATGGACTCCGGCGTGTAGCCCCGGCGGCGGATGCCGACGAGGGTGGGCATGCGTGGATCGTCCCAGCCGTCGACGCGCTTGTCGTCGACCAGCAGCTTGAGCTTGCGCTTGCTGGTGATGGCGTAGGTCAGGTTCAGGCGCGCGAACTCATACTGGTGCGGCAGCGGGTCATGGAACACGCCGCAGTCGCGCAGGTGTTCCAGCACCCAGTCGTACAGCGGGCGGTTGTTCTCGAACTCCAGCGTGCATAGCGAGTGCGTGATGTTCTCGATCGCGTCCGAGATGCAGTGCGTGAAGTCGTACATCGGGTAGATGCACCACTTGTCGCCCGTGCGGTGGTGATGCGCATGGCGGATGCGGTAGATCACCGGGTCGCGCATCACGATATTGGGCGCGCTCATGTCGATCTTTGCGCGCAGCACGTGCTCGCCGTCGGCGTATTTGCCGGCGCGCATGTCACGGAAGAGCTGCAGGCTCTCTTCGACGCTGCGTTCGCGGTACGGCGAGGGCTTGCCCGGCTCGGAGAAATTGCCGCGGTTGGCGGCGATCTGCTCGGCGGTCTGGCTGTCGACGTAGGCGGCGCCGCGCTCGATCAGCTTCTCGGCAAACGCGTAGAGCTGGTCGAAATAGTCGCTGGCGTAGTACAGGTGGGCGTGCTTTTCGCCGTCCTTGCCCTGGCTGTCCCACGAAAAGCCCAGCCAGTGCACCGCGTCGATGATCGAATCGACGTATTCGGTGTCTTCCTTGACCGGGTTGGTGTCGTCAAAGCGCAGGTGGCAGCGGCCGCCGTAGTCGCGCGCCAGGCCAAAGTTCAGGCAGATGCTCTTGGCATGGCCGATATGCAGGTAGCCGTTGGGCTCCGGCGGGAAGCGGGTGATGACGGTCGGCAGCGGTTCGCCGGCCTTGTCCTGGCGGCCGGCGTAGGTGCCGGCGGCGAGGTCCTGGTCGATGATGCTCCGCAGGAAATTGGAGGCGGCGGGGGTGCTGTCGGTAGGCTTGTTGTCGTGGCTCATGGTGGCGCCGGTTGGCCGGCCGCAATGGTGTTACCGCACAGGGTTCCCAAGGTTCGGCCGGGTCGTCAGATTGCGTGGCGGAATGCCAATACCGGGATTTTACCGTGCCGGCGGCGCCGCACGGCCTGAGCAGCGGCTGATTTGCGGCCATATCGCGGGTTTGCGCGGCGCCGATCCGTGCCGCTGCGACGAAAGTGATGTGTCGGAGTAGCATAAAGACCCGTGCCGGCTGGCCCTTGGCGCCGGATTCCGACCATCGTTGCAGGAACGCTCATGAATACTCTTCCCGATGCGGCACCCACGCCGCCCGAGCCCTCCGATGTTGTCGCCGCGCTATGGCGCGACGCCGGCCTGCCGGCGGAGGCACTGGCTCACCTGAACCTGGACGGCGCCGAGCCGGTACTGCCATCGACCTTCGCTGTCGGCACCGCGGCACAGGCCAGCCTGGCGGCGTCGGCGCTGGCGGCGGCCGCGCTGTGGCACAGCCGCACCGGCCGCTGGCAGCAGGTCGGCGTCGACATGCGCCACGCCATCACCGAGTTCCGCAGCGAGCGCTACCTGCGCGTGGACGGCGGTCCTGCGCCCGAGCTGTGGGACAAGATCGCCGGCGTCTACCGCTGCGGCGACGGCCGCTGGGTCAGGCTGCATACCAATTTTCCCCATCACCGCGATGGCGTGCTGCGCCTGCTGGGCTGCGCCAACGACAAGGCGGCGGTGCAGGCCGCGCTGGAAAAGTGGGAGGCGGAGGCCTTCGAAACCGCCGCATCGGACGCCGGCATGGTGGTCGCTGCCATGCGCAGCTTCGACGAATGGGACCGCCATCCCCATGCCGCCGCGTTGCGCGGGTTGCCGCCGGTGACGCTGGAGCGCATCGGCGACGCGCCGCCGCAGCCGCTGCCGCCACCGGCATCGCCAGACGCGCAACCGCTGTCCGGCGTGCGCGTGCTCGATTTCACCCGCATCATCGCCGGCCCGGTGGCCGGGCGCACGCTGGCTGCGCACGGCGCCGACGTGCTGCTGGTCACCGCGGCGCACTTGCCGTCGATCCCGCCGCTGGTGATTGATACCGGCCGCGGCAAGCGCAGCTGCCAGCTCGACCTGCGCGATCCCGACGACAAGCGCACGCTGCACAAGCTGCTGCACGGCACCGATGTGATGGTGCAGGGCTATCGCCCCGGCGGGCTGGCCGAGCTGGGCGCCGGGCCCGAAGCCGCGGCGCGGGCGCGGCCGGGCATCGTCTATGTGTCGCTGAGCGCGTACGGCCATGTAGGGCCGTGGTCGCACAAGCGCGGCTTCGATTCGCTGGTGCAGATCGCGACCGGCTTCAACCATGCCGAAGCGCAGGCCGCCGGCAGCGATACGCCGCGCCCGCTGCCGGCGCAGGTGCTGGACCATGCCGCGGGCTACCTGCTGGCGTTCGGCGCGATGGCCGCGCTGCACCGGCGTGCCGTCGAGGGCGGAAGCTGGCATGTGCGCGTATCGCTGGCGCAGGTGGGGCAGTGGCTGCGCGGACTGGGAAGGGTGCCAGACGGCCTGAAGGCGCCCGAGCAGAAGATCGACGATATCGCCGACCTGCTCGAAGCGGTGCCCTCCGGATTCGGCATGCTGACCACCGTCCGGCATGCGGCGCATCTGTCGGAAACGCCGGCGCGCTGGACGCTGCCGTCGGAGCCGCTCGGCACGCATGCGCCCGGGTGGCTGCCACGCGCGTAAGCGGGGAGGAGGCCTAGTAGAGGGTGGTGCGCTGCCGCTCGGGCAGGTCGCGGTCGTAGGCGGCGCCGTCGATGGCGTTGTCGCTCAGCGTGGCCAGGATCTCGCCGTTGCTGGGCAGGGTCCTGCGTGCGATTTGCGCGTCGGCCGACCACAGCCGCGAGCGGATCAGCGCGCGGGCGCACTGGAAGAACACCGCTTGCACCGTCACCACCAGCACCGTGGTCGGCGCCTTGCCGTCGACCACGCAGCGCGCGATCAGCTCGGGGTCCGTGCTGATCTGCGCGGTGCCGTTGACGCGGATGGTCTCGTTGACGCCGGGAATCACGAACAGCAGCCCGACGCGAGGATCGGCGACGATATTGCGCAGGCTGTCGATGCGGTTGTTGCCGCGCCGGTCCGGCAGCAGCAGCGTGCGCTCGTCCAGCACCTGCACGAAGCCGGGCGCATCGCCGCGCGGCGAGCATTCGGCCCAGCGCTCGCCCACGGTCGACAGCAGGCAGAACGGCGCTGCCTCGATAAAGGCGCGGTAGTGCGGGTGCAGGTAGTCGACTTCCTTGGTCAGCGACGGCGCGGCGGGCTGTGCGTACAGGGCTTCCAGTTCGGCCAGCGAGGTGATGGCGTGCGAGGTCATGGCGGATCGGGCGTTAGCGTCGGCAGGTGCAAGCCGTCAATGTAGCGCAGGTGCGCTTACAGGGTCACGGTGCCGCGGCCGATTTCGATCACGCGGCCGCCCACGCGGATCGCACCGTCGGCACCGACCGCCAGCCACAGCCGGCATGGCCGGCCCACGGCCTCGCCCTGGTCGATCACGTATTCCGCCGGCAGCGCATGGCCGGTGGCCAGCAGCCAGCCGCCGAGGTTGGCGCAGGCCGAGCCCGTGCCCGGGTCTTCGGCCACGCCGCCGCCTTGCTTGGTGAAGAAGTAGCGCGACAGCATGCGGCCCGGCTGTTCAGGATCGAAGGCAAAGACATAGGCGGTCTTGCGGCCCAGGCTGCTTTGCGGCCAGATCTCCAGGCGCGAACTGTCCGGGTTGGCGCGGCGCACGGCCTCGGTGCTGCGTACCGCCACCAGCAACTGGTCGGCGCCGGTATCGACCCACATCGGCGCGACCAGCAGGTCGCGTGCGTGCAGGCCGAGCAGGCTCGCCAGTTCGGCGTCGGGCAGGCCGGCCGGGGCGGTCTTTGGCTTGCCGCTGTGCGGGGCGGTAAAGGTCCAGACATCGCCCTGCGCGGTGACGGGCACCACGCCGGCCAGGAATTCCAGCGTCAGCGCGTCGCCGGTGCGGCACAGCTCGCGCACCACGTGCGCGGTGCCCAGCGTCGGATGGCCGGCGAAGCGCATCTCATAGCCCGGCGTGAAGATGCGCACACGCGCGCTGGCGTTCTCCGACGGAAAAATAAAGGTGGTTTCCGACAGGTTGAACTGCAGCGCCAGCGCCTGCATGGTGGCATCGTCCATGCCGCGCGCGTCCTCGAACACGCACAGGGGATTGCCGCCGAAGGTGGATTCGGCAAAGACGTTGAGCAGGCGGAAAGCGTAGGTGGTCATGGCGCGGGGGCTCCGGGGGGCTTGTCGAGCACAAGTGTACGGAGCGCGGGCGCGGGTGCCATGCACAGTTGGTGTGGTTGCGGGCGGGCCAGTTGCGGCGCGTGGCATTGGTTTGCGACGACGCTTGCAGCAAGCTGCTCTCTCCCCCTGAGGTCCCTGAGGGGAGAGGGAGAACACCTTGCTTAGGCTAGTTCGGGCGGCTTTGGTGCACCCAAAAACGTTGGCCCTGCTTGAGGTGGCTCCCTGCTAGACCACCCCTCACCCCGGCCCTATCCCCTGAGGGGAGAGGGAATCAGAACCCCACCGCCTGCCCGTCCCGCCGGCTGTCGCTGGCCGCCACATACCCATGTTCGGCATCCTCCGACAACCGCCAGATAAACTGCCCCGAGCCAAAATCCATATACGGATCGTCCACCGACTTCAACTTGTGCCCGCGCGCCTTCAACCCCTCGACCGTCGCCGGGTCCATGGTGCCCTCCACATCCAGCGTGAAGTCGCGGTTGACCTTCCAGCGCGGCGCGCAGCACGCGGCCTGCGGCTGCTGGTTGTAGTCGAGCATGCGCACCACGGTCTGCAGGTGGCCCTGCGGCTGCATGTCGCCGCCCATCACGCCGAAGCTCATCACGGGCCGGCCGCCCTTGGTCAGGAAGGCCGGGATGATGGTGTGGAACGGGCGCTTGCCGCCGGCAACCACATTGGCCGACTTCGGATCCATCGAGAAGCCCACGCCGCGGTTCTGCAGGCTGATGCCGGTGCCCGGCACCACCACGCCCGAGCCGAAGCCCATGTAGTTGGACTGGATGAACGAGATCATCATGCCGTTCTCGTCGGCGGCGGTCAGGTAGATGGTGCCGCCCACCTTGGGCATGCCGAAGTTGAAATGCGTGGCGCGCTGCATGTCGATCAGCTTCGCGCGCGACTTCAGGTACGCGTCGTCGAGCATGTCTTCCGGCGTGACTTCCATGCTGCGCGGATCGGCCACGTAGCGGTAGAGGTCGGCAAAGGCCAGCTTCATCGCCTCGATCTGCAGATGCTGCGAATCGACCGAATCCACCGGGATCGACGCCATGTCGAACTGGCCGAGGATGCCCAGCGCGATCAGCGCGGCGATGCCCTGGCCGTTGGGCGGGATCTCGTGCAGCTCGTAGTCGCGGTAGGACTTGCTGATGGGCTTGACCCAGTCGGGGCGGTAGTTGCGCAGGTCGTCCAGCGTCATCGCGCCGCCGCACTGCTTGCTGTACGCGGCGATCTTCTCGGCGATCTCGCCTTCGTAGTAAGCGCGGCCGTGCGTCTCGCCGATCTTGCGCAGCGTCTCGGCGGCGGCCTTCATCGTGAATTTCTCGCCGACCAGCGGCGCGCGGCCGTGCGGCATGAAGGTCTCGGCATAGCCGGGCTGGTCCTTCAGCTCAGGCACCGCGGCGGCCCACTTGTGCGCCACCACCGGCGGCACGGCGTAGCCGCGCTCGGCGATCTCGATCGCGGGTTCCATCAGGTCGGCGAACGGCAGCTTGCCGAAGCGCTCGTGCAGCGCGGCCCAGCCTGCGATCACGCCGGGTACGGTGACCGAGTCCCAGCCGCGCACCGGGCGATTCGCCAGGCCGTTGGCGTCGGTGCCGTATTTGTTCTTGAAATACTCCGGATTCCACGCGGCCGGCGCCACGCCCGAGGAGTTCAGGCCGTGCAGTTCCTTGCCGTCCCACAGGATGGCGAAGGCATCGCTGCCCAGGCCGCACGACACCGGCTCGACGATGGTGATGGCTGCCGCCGCGGCAATCGCGGCATCGACCGCATTGCCGCCCTTGAGCAGCATGCGCAGCCCGGCCTGCGCGGCCAGCGGGTGCGAGGTGGACACCACGTTGCGCGCAAACAGCGGGATGCGCACCGAGGGGTAGGGGTTGGTCCAGTTGAAGTTCTGCATGCTTGTCTCTGTCCTTTGCCGGCGGTGGCCTGGGGCGGCCCTCGCCATTATTCTGCCGTGATCTTGCGATCGCTGATCAGCTTGCCCCAGCGGGCGCTGTCCTTCTTCACCATCGCAGCAAACTGCGCCGGCGTGCCGCCGACCGGCTCGGCACCCAGCTTGCCCAGGCGTTCCTTCACCTCGGGCGACTGGATCGCCTTGTTGAACTCGGCGTTGAGGCGGCTGACGATATCGGCCGGCAGGCCCTTGGGGCCATAGATGCCGAACCAGGTATCGGATTCGAAGCCGGGCAGGCCCGATTCGCTGGCGGTCGGGATTTCCGGCGCCAGCGGCGAGCGCCTGGCGCTGGTCACCGCCAGCGCCTTCAGCTTGCCGTCCTTCACATGCGGCAGGCCCGACACGATGCTGTCGAACAGGACCTGCACCTTGCCCGAAATCAGGTCAGGCACGGCCAGCGCAGTGCCGCGGTAGGGGATGTGGGTGATAAACACGCCCGCCTGCGCCTTGAACGCTTCGGCGGTCAGGTGCACCACGGTGCCGTTGCCGCTGGAGGCGTAGTTGAGCTCGCCGGGATGCTTCTTGGCGTAGTCGACCAGTTCGCGCACGTTCTTCACCGGCAGGCTGTTGGGCACCACCAGCACGTTGGTCGCGATCGCCACCTGGCCCACCGGCGTGAAATCGGTCTCGGTGTTGTACGGCAGCCGGGTATTGATATACGGTCCGATCGAATGCGTGCTGGTGGTGGCGATCAGCAGCGTATAGCCGTCGGGCGCGGCCTTGGCGGCCATGTCGGAGCCGATCGCGCCGCCCGCGCCGGGCCGGTTGTCGACCACGATCTGCTGGCCCATGCCGGCGCCGACCTTCTGCGCGATCGCGCGCGCCAGCAGGTCGGTGGCGCCGCTGGCAGGGAAGGGCACGATCAGGCGGATCGGCTTGCTGGGATAGTTGTCAGCCAGTGCGGGCGTGGCGGCCAGGCACAGGCCGGAGGCAAGGCCAATGCCGACGAGGCGCAGCCAGGTTTTCATTCTTCTCTCCGGTGTCAGGCGAACGGCTTCGTGTGGATCCAGTTCATGAGCCGCCCTTCATTATTCCGCGCTGCCGGACACAAAGAAAGCTAATATTCCTTTCCACTGTCACAAGGAAAACTTAAGTGTCATGTCCTTGCCGGCATCGTCCTGTCCTTGTTTGCCGGGTGCGTCCATGAGCACTGTCCGATTCCTCAGAACCTTCGTCGCCGTGGCCGAGCACGGCTCCTTCGCCGCGGCCGCCGGCCAGGTGGCGCTGACCCAGGCCGCGGTCAGCCTGCAGATGCGCGCGCTGGAAAACGAGCTGCGCCGCGAGCTGTTCGACCGCAATGGCCGCGTGGCGGTGCTCAATGCCGACGGCCGCGCGCTGCTGCCGCAGGCGCGCAAGCTGCTGGCGCTGTATGACGAGATGCGCCAGCCGCTGGCATCGGACCAGGCCATGGCCGGCGCGGTCGCGGTAGGCGCCGTGGTGTCGGTAATGGGCGGGCTGTCGCACGCGGTGGCGCGGATGAAGCGCACCTATCCGGCGCTGGATGTGCGCCTGGTCGGCGCCAAGTCGATCGAGCTGGCTGCGCAGGTGGAGGCGGGCGAGCTCGACGCCGCGATCCTGGTCGAGGGCGCCACCCGTGTGCCCGGCACGCTGCGCTGGACGCCGCTGTACCAGGAGCCACTGGTCGCCATCGCCGCGCGCGGCAGCCCGGGGCGTGACGCACGCGAGGCGCTCGCCGGCAATCCCTATTTGCGCTTTGACCGGACCCAGCGCACCGGCGTGCTGATCGAGCGCGCGCTGCGGCGCGCGCACCTGAAAGTCAATGAATTCCTCGAGCTGAACGCGATCGAGGCGCTGGTCGAACTGGTGCGGCAAGAGGTGGGTGTGACCGTGGTGCCGCTGCTGCGCCGCGCGCGCTGGCGCGACGATGAGGCGCTGCGCGTGCTGCCGCTGCTGGTCAACGGCGAGCCGGTGATGCGTCACATCGGCATGCTGGAGCGGCGCGCCCACGGGCGCGGGCAGGTGACCGCGGCCGTGCGGGCGGCCTGTAGCGAGCTGTTCGGCGTCCAGTGAGCGTTGCGTCGACACCATAACCCCGGTCTATCGGGAGGATAGTCAGAATCGCATTCTCCTGGCGTCCCGCTGTGCATATATTTGGGTTGCGGACAGCCGCTGACGCGGCTGCATTGCCATGGGCGCCCGACCTGCCGCGTCGGCGTACGCCCATGCGGATCGTGCACCGGCAGTCATCAGCCGGCATGCTTTTGAAGGAGATTCCCGGCGCGGATTCGCAAGATTCACCAGAGCGGGATCGCTGCAACAGCGACCCCCGGCGCCATCGCTGCAGGCGTGTTCAGTACGTCCCACAAGGAGAGAACGCATGTCTAACGAAGCAAAGTGTCCCTTCACACATACCGCCGGCGGCGGTACCACGAATCGCGACTGGTGGCCAAGTCAGCTGCGCCTGGACCTGCTCAGCCAGCATTCCGGCAAGTCCAACCCGCTGGGCGCGGACTTCAACTATGCGCAAGCCTTCAGGAGCCTGGACCTGGCGGCGGTAAAGAAGGACCTCGCGGCGCTGATGACCGAGTCGCAGGACTGGTGGCCGGCGGACTTCGGCCACTACGGTCCGCTGTTCATCCGCATGGCTTGGCACAGTGCCGGCACCTACCGCATCGGTGATGGCCGCGGTGGCGCAGGGCGCGGCCAGCAGCGTTTCGCGCCGATCAACAGCTGGCCGGACAACGTCAGCCTGGACAAGGCGCGCCGGCTGCTATGGCCGATCAAGCAGAAGTACGGCCAGAAGATCTCCTGGGCCGACCTGCTGGTCCTGACCGGCAACGTCGCGCTCGAGACCATGGGCTTCAAGACCTTCGGCTTCGGCGGTGGCCGCGCAGACACCTGGGAGCCGGACCTGGATACGTACTGGGGCGATGAAAAGACCTGGCTGGGCGGTGACCTGCGTTACGGCAAGGGTGCCGCCGGCAAGTACGATGACGCAGGCGTGCTCGTCGCCGACGAGGACATGCATGGCGCCGAGGCCAGCCGTACCGACCATGGCCGCCACCTGGAGAACCCGCTGGCCGCCGTGCAGATGGGCCTGATCTATGTGAACCCTGAAGGCCCCGACGGCAACCCGGACCCGCTCGCCGCGGCGCACGATATCCGCGAGACCTTCGCGCGCATGGCGATGGACGATGAAGAGACGGTCGCACTGATTGCGGGCGGCCATGCCTTCGGCAAGACACACGGTGCCGGCCCTTCGGACAACATCGGGGCCGAGCCCGAGGGTGCCGACCTTGAACTCCAGGGCCTGGGGTGGTCAAGCACCTATGGCACCGGCAAGGGCGCCGACACGATCACCAGCGGGCTGGAGGTGACCTGGAGCAATACCCCGACGAAGTGGGGCAACAGCTATCTGGAGAACCTGTTCGGCCACGATTGGGAGCCGATCAAGAGTCCCGCGGGCGCCAACCAGTGGGTGGCCAAGGACGGCGGGGAAACCATCCCGCACGCCTACGATCCGTCGAAGAAGCTGCGGCCGATGATGCTGACCACGGACCTGTCACTGCGTTTCGACCCGGACTACGAGAAGATCGCGCGGCGCTTCCTGGAGCATCCTGACCAGCTTGAGGATGCCTTTGCCCGCGCCTGGTTCAAACTGACCCACCGCGATATGGGCCCGCGCGCCCGTTACCTCGGCCCGGAAGTGCCGGCCGAAGAACTGATCTGGCAGGATCCCATCCCGGCGGTCGACCATCCGCTGGTCAACGAGCAGGATGTCGCCGCGCTCAAGCAGAAGGTCCTGGCGTCGGGGCTGCCGGTCTCGCAGCTGGTGCAGACCGCCTGGGCCTCGGCCTCCAGCTTCCGCGGTTCGGACAAGCGTGGTGGCGCCAATGGCGCGCGCATCCGCCTGGCGCCGCAGAAGGACTGGGCAGCCAACGAACCCGAGCAGCTGGCCAAGGTGCTGAAGATGCTCGAAGGGATCCAGGCCGAGTTCAACGGCGCGCAGTCCGGCGGCAAGAAAATTTCGCTCGCCGACCTGATCGTGCTGGCCGGTGATGCCGGGATCGAGCAGGCCGCGCAGAAGGCCGGCCATCAGTTGACCGTGCCGTTCACGCCGGGCCGCATGGATGCCTCGCAGGAACAGACCGACGTGCTGTCGGTCGGCGCGCTCGAGCCGAAGGCAGACGGCTTCCGCAACTTCCTCAAGCAGAAGTACGCGGTCCCGGCGGAGGCGCTGCTGATCGACAAGGCGCAATTGCTGACCCTGACCGCGCCCGAGATGACGGTGCTGATCGGCGGGCTGCGCGTGCTGAACGTCCATACCGGGCAGGATGCGCATGGCGTCTTCACCGACCGGCCGGAAACGCTGACCAACGACTTCTTCCGCAACCTGCTCGACATGTCTACGGAGTGGAAGCCGCTGTCGGAGGACAGGGACGTGTTCGAAGGGCGTGACCGCAAGACCGGTGAGAAGAAGTGGACCGGTACCCGCGTCGATCTGGTGTTCGGTTCGAATGCCCAGTTGCGGGCGCTTTGCGAGGTCTACGCAAGCGAGGACGCGCAGGAGAAATTCGTCCGGGACTTCGTTGCCGCCTGGGTCAAGGTGATGAACCTCGACCGGTTCGACGTCGCTTAAGCGGCCCACGCAAAGACAAGCGGCCGGCAGGCGCCGGCCGCTTGGCTTGTCAGGGCATGACCCTGTCCTACATCGTCCGGTGCGCGAAATGCCCGCGCCGCGCGTCGGCCATCAGTTCGAGGAACTGATCGGTGCTCATGTGCACCAGTTCCTGATGGTCGCCCGCCTCGAAGTAGACGTCGGGGTGCGTCAGCAGACTGTCGTCGAGCCAGGTCTGCGTGCCGTACGCCATGCCGACCGGCGGGATCGCGCCGCGGTCGCAATCGCTGAACACTTCGCGCACGCCATCCTCGTGCGCCAGCGACAGCTTGCGGCCCGTCTGCTCGCAGATTTCCGACAGTTTCAGGTGGTGGGTGGAAGGAATCACGGCTGCGACGTAGCCGCTGCCGTCCTCCAGCAGGACGGTCTTGGCCAGACGGTCTCCGGGAATGTTTGCAGCCTGCGCAGTGGCCACGCTGCTGCTGGGGCTGTAGGGGTGGCGAACGGTGTCGAACCGGGTCTGCTTGTTGCTCAGGCATCTCGCCAGCGTGGTAGCCATGGTCATGATTTCAACCTCCGACGCGCTCATCGCGACAGTTGTCCACGTGTCAGTAATATAGGTCGTCGGGCGGCGGTTGCGGGGGGCATTCTCCCGTGTGCGGCTGGCTCTTCGTGTTCCTGAACGGTCACGCAAATCGGCGCACAACAAAAAAAGGGCACCTCGCGGTGCCCTAGTCTTGCGTTGTGCCGCCGGTGCAGGCACCGGCGTTGTTACTTGCTTATTCTTCCTGGAACGCTTCTTCGCGCTTGGCCTTGATCGACGGCAGCGCCACGATCACCACCAGCACCGCGGCGGCGATCAGCAGGCCCAGCGACAGCGGACGCGTCAAGAACACGCTGAAGTCACCACGCGAGAGCAGCAGCGAGCGGCGGAAGTTCTCTTCCATCATCGGCCCCAGCACGAAGCCGAGCAGCAGCGGTGCCGGTTCGCAGCGCAGCTTGATGAACAGGTAGCCAATCACGCCGAAGGCAGCGGTCTGGAACACGTCGAAGGTGGTGTTCTGGACCGAGTACACGCCGATGCAGCAGAACGTCAGGATGGCCGGGTACAGGTAGCGGTAGGGCACCTTCAGCAGCTTCACCCAGATACCGATCAGCGGCAGGTTCAGCACGATCAGCATCAGGTTGCCGATCCACATCGAGGCGATCAGGCCCCAGAACAGCGCCGGGTTGCTGGTCATCACCTGCGGGCCGGGCTGGATGTTGTGGATGGTCATCGCACCCACCATCAGCGCCATCACCGCGTTGGGCGGAATGCCCAGCGTCAGCAGCGGGATGAACGAGGTCTGCGAGGCCGCGTTGTTGGCCGATTCCGGACCCGCCACGCCTTCGATCGCGCCCTTGCCGAATTCCTGCGGGTACTTGGAGGTCTTCTTCTCCAGCGAGTACGCCGCGAACGAGGCCAGCGAGGCACCACCGCCCGGCAGGATGCCCAGTGCCGAGCCCAGCGCGGTGCCGCGCAGCACCGCCGGGATCATGCGCTTGAAGTCCTGCTTGGTCGGGAACAGGTTGGTGATGTGGTCGGTGAAGGTCTCGCGGTGTTCCTTCTGCTCCAGGTTGGCAATGATTTCAGCAAAGCCGAAGATACCCATTGCCACAGAGACGAAGTTCAGGCCGTCGGTCAGTTCCGGCACGTCGAACGAGAAGCGCGCCGCGCCCGAGTTCACGTCAGTGCCGACCAGGCCCAGCAGCAGGCCCAGCACGATCATGGCGATGGCCTTGACCAGCGAACCCGACGCCAGCACCACGGCGCCGATCAGGCCCAGCACCATCAGCGAGAAGTATTCGGCGGGGCCGAACTTGAACGCCAGTTCCGACAGCGGTGCGGCAAAGGCGGCCAGGATCATGGTGGCGACGCAGCCGGCGAAGAACGAGCCCAGACCCGCTGTCGCCAGCGCCACCCCCGCTCGCCCTCGTCTCGCCATCTGGTAGCCATCGATGGTTGTCACCACCGACGACGATTCGCCGGGCAGGTTCACCAGGATGGCGGTGGTCGAACCGCCGTACTGGGCGCCGTAGTAGATACCGGCCAGCATGATCAGCGCGGCCACCGGCGGCAGCGTGTAGGTCACTGGCAGCAGCATGGCGATGGTGGCCAGCGGCCCCAGGCCCGGCAGCACGCCGATCAGGGTACCCAGCAAGCAGCCCAGGAAGGCGTATGCGAGGTTCTGGAAGGTCAGGGCAGTGGCGAAGCCCAGACCCAGGTTGGTGATAAGTTCCATGTTGGCGGGCTCCTTAGCTTGCCAGGAAAGCCGGCCACACCGGCATCTGCAGGTTGATGCCGTACACGAACGCGCCCAGGCTGATCAGCACCAGGATGACCGCGTTGAGGATGGCACCCTTCCAGCTGAACTCGTGGCTGGCCATCGACGACACCAGCACCAGCACCAGCACCGACAGCACCATGCCCAGCGGCTTCAGCAGCAGGCCGAACAGCACGACCGAACCGAGGATCCACAGCAGCGTCTTGATGTCCCAGCGGGCCAGCGTGTCTTCTTCTGTCTTGGTCGACAGCGAACCAGCCAGCACCAGCACGCCCAGCAGGGCAAGCACGATGCCGAGCCAGAACGGGAAGTATCCGGGTCCCATTTTTGCGGCGGTTCCCATGGAATAGCCGCGTGCGACCCAGGAAAAGCCGAATCCGACCAGGATGAACATCAGGCCGGAGGCAAAGTCCTTTTGGCTACGTATGCGCAAAGTGAATCTCCTCGTTTAGACGCTTGAAATCTGCGGCTGACCCCTTGTTGCGCTGCATCAATACGCACTGCGCGCGGGGCCCTCCTGCGGGGCAGGGTGGAAGTTAAGGGGGCGACCTTTCAGCTACCTTTCAGATGTCTGCAAAGAGGGTCATGGTGAGGGTATCCCCTAGTGAAAATGCGCTTAAAAGAGCCGCCGGACGCAGGCTGGAGGCGGGTTGGCGGGTAGTTGGCCGGCGCTCCGGCGGGGCCGCTGCGCTATCATCCGGGACGACCCGCCGCCACCCGGGAGACCGTCGCGGTGAAAGGTTTGTAGGGTTCCGCAACGGAACCCACGCAACGCAAGGAGCGGTTTGGAGAGCATCGACCACATCATCCTGATCGGCGCCGTCGTGATGTCGTTAGGCATCGTGCTGGGCGCGTTCTCGGCACGCTTCGGCGTGCCGGTCCTGCTGGTCTTCCTGGCCGTCGGCATGCTGGCCGGCGTGGATGGCCCGGGCGGCATCCGTTTTTCCGATACCTGGCTCAGCTTCCTGGTCGGCAACCTGGCGCTGGCCATCATCCTGCTCGATGGGGGGCTGCGCACGCGCTTTGCCACCTTCCGGGTGGCGCTCCGGCCATCGCTGTCGCTGGCGACCGTCGGGGTGCTGGGGACCGCCGGGCTGGTGGGCTGGTTCGCCGCGTGGCTGCTCGGCATCGACTGGCGCCTGGGGCTGCTGCTTGGTGCCATCGTCGGCTCGACCGACGCCGCGGCGGTGTTTTCGACGCTCAACAGCAGTGGCACCCGACTCAAGGAGCGCGTCGCGAGCGTGCTCGAGATCGAGTCGGGCATCAACGACCCGATGGCGATCTTCCTGACGCTGACGCTGATCGAATGGCTGACTGCCCCAGACGGCATGACGCCGCTGGGGCTGCTGACACGGCTGGTGGTGCAGTTCGGCGTCGGCGGCGTGCTCGGGCTGGCGCTGGGCTATTGCCTGGCCACCGTGCTGGAGCGCATCCACGTCGCCGAAGGGCTGCAGGCAATCCTGCTGTGCTCCGGCGGCGCGATGGTGTTCGCCCTGGTGCAGGCCGCCGGCGGCAGCGGTTTCCTGGCGGTGTACCTGACCGGCATGCTGATCGGCAACCGCGAGCGCGCGGTCACCTCCGACACCATGCGCGCGATGGACGGCATGGCCTGGCTGGCGCAGTCGGCGATGTTCCTGCTGCTCGGCCTGCTGGTCTCGCCGCACCGGATCTGGGAAGTCGCCGGCCCGGCCGCGGCGGTGGCCGCGTTCCTGATGGTGGTGGCGCGTCCGGTGGCGGTGTGGCTGGCGCTGCTGCCGTTCCGCTTTAATGCGCGCGAGACCGGCTTTATCGCCTGGATGGGACTGCGTGGCGCCGTGCCGATCGTGCTGGCGCTGTTCCCGCTGCTGCGCGAGGTGCCGCAATCCGGGCTGCTGTTCCGCATCGCCTTTGCCGTGGTGCTGTTCAGCCTGCTGTTCCAGGGCACCACGGTGTCGGTGGCGGCGCGGCTGGCACGCGTGCGCCGGCCCGGCTACCCGGAGCCGGTCGCACGCTCGCGCCTGCGCGGCACGCGCGCGCCGATCCTGGAGGTGATGCAGTTCTGCGTGGGCCCGAATGCCCCGGTGGAGGACGTCCGCGCCGACCAGCTCGAACTGCCGCCGCGCTGCCGGCTGATGACCGTGGCGCGCGACGACGCGCTGGCGGCACCGGACCAGACCGTGCTGCGCGCCGGCGACAGCGTCTGCGTGCTGGCGCCGACCACGACGCTGCCGATGCTGTCGGCGCTGTTCCAGTCGCCGGGCCGCGCGCCGACCTTTGAAGAGGTGTCGCACGACTTTTTGCTGTCAGGCGACGCGCCGCTGAAGGAAGTGGCGGCGATGTACGGCATGCGCGCGCTGACGCCGGAGGAGGAGCCTTTGACGCTGGAGGCGGCGATGCAGCGGGTCTTTACCTCACCGCCGGTGGAAGGCGACAGCGTAGAGATTGCGGGGTTGCCGCTGACGGTGACGCGGATGGAGGGGGCGCAGATCATCCAGGTGGGGTTGTTGCTGCCGCGGCTGGAGGGGGATTCCGGGGGACGGATCTGGCGTCGCCGGCAAAAGGATGAGGCGGCGCGCCAGCAGGGCTGACGGCGTTCGTTGTGTGACGACGCCTGCAGCAAGCTCCCCTCTCCCGCCTGCGGGAGAGGGGTGGGGGAGAGGGCAGGCGTTTGCGTGCGCCTTTGCTTCAGTCCACCTTCGCGCCCGACACCTTCACAATCTGCGCATACTTCTTCAACTCTTTCTGAATCAACGCCGCAAACTGCTCCGGCGTCGTCGGCGCCGGCTGCGCGCCGATGCGCGCCAGCCGCGCCTTCATATCCTCCGTCTTCAGGATCGCCACGATCTCGTGGTTGAGCCGCTCGACAATTTCCCGCGGCGTATTGGCCGGCGCGAATACGCCGAACCACGTCGAGATATCGAAGCTCTCCAGCCCCAGCCCCTTGCCGGCCTCGGCAATGGTCGGCAGCTCCGGGAACGCCGCCGCGCGGCCGGCCGTCGTCACGGCAAAGGCCTTGAGCTTGCCCGCCTTGATATTCGCCGACGCCGAAGCCAGGTTGTCGAAGATCAGGTCGGTCTGGCCCGACAGCACCGACAACTGCGCCGGCGCGGCGCCGTTGTACGGGATATGGACCATGCTGACCCTGGCCATGCTCTTGAACAGCTCCCCCGACAGGTGCCCGGCGCTGCCGTTGCCGCCCGAGGCGTAGTCCAGCTTGCCGGGGTTCTTGCGCGCATACGCAACCAGGTCGCGCACATTGTTGATCTGCAGCTCGGCCGCCTTGCCCGGATGCATCACCAGCACGTTGGGCACGTCCGCCACCAGCGTGATCGGCGCGAAGTCCTTCACGGGGTCATACGGCATCTTGCTGAACAGCGTCGGGTTGATGGCATGCGTTGCCACCGCGCCCATGACGATGGTGTAGCCGTCGGCCGGCTGCTTGGCGACGTAGTCCGCGCCCAGGTTGCCGCCGGCACCCGGCTTGTTCTCGACCACCACCGGCTGGCCCAGGCTGTCGCGCAGTTTTTCGCCGATGGCGCGCGCGACGGTGTCCAGCGGTCCCCCGGCCGGATAGGGCACGACGAAGCGGACCGGCTTGGTCGGGTAGGCATTCGCCGCCATGGCGGCGGTGGCGGGCAGCATCGCGGCCATCAAGGCCGCGGCAAGCAGTTTCTTCAGCATGTCTGGGACTACAGCAGGATTGGGATTGTTATCTGGCGCCGATGCCGCGCGCCATCATCACCGCGCACAGCGGCAGCAGGATCAGCAGGTGCGCCTCGATCATGACCCAGCGGCGCGCCGCCTTCAGCTCCGACGGCGGCGGCACGTAATCGCGCAGCGTGCGCGCCTGCTTGCGCCAGCGCGCGATGGCGAAGGTCGGCGGCAGCGAGCACAGCGCGATCAGCACGAATACGCCCACCTTGGCGTGGAACCACGGGTTATGCAAGTAAAAATCGAGGCCCTTGGCGCCGTAGAACAGCCGCAGCACCCCGGTGCCCAGCACCACCATCGCCGACAGGAAGTAGAACAGGTCATACAGCGACAGGCGCCGCACCGCGGCCGGCGTGATTTCCGGGCGCAGCACCACCGCCTCGGCGGCCATCAGCGTGATCAGGACGAAGATGGCAAGGAAATGCAGGAAGGCCAGGATGGCGTCGGTCAGCATGGGTTCTCCTTTGCTCCTTAGCTTCAGCGTGGACTGAACGGCGTGCGGAAGACAACCGGCGGCGGGACCATGCCGGCCGCCGGCAGGAGGAGAATCTTACAGCACACCCTTTGCCCGTAGTGCTTCGATCTGCTCAGCGCTGTAGCCCAGCGCTTCCGCCAGCACCGCGTCAGTGTGCTCACCCAGCAGCGGCGGATGGCGCAGCGCCTCGGGCGGCGTGGCGCTCATCTTGATCGGGCTGCCGACCAGCTTGACCTCGCCGGCGCTGGGGTGGGGCAGGTCCACGCGCAGGCCGCGCGCCTTGACCTGGTCGTCCTCGAACACGTCGTCGAGCGTATTGATCGGGCCGCACGGCACGCCGGCCGCTTCGAGGTCGCGGATCCACTGGGCGCGGGTGCGCGGGCGCACCATCTCGGCCAGGATCGGCACCAGCACGTCGCGGTGGGCCACGCGCTGCGGGTTGGTGGCAAAGCGCGGGTCGTCGGCCAGCTCGGGCATGCCACCGTCGGTCACGAACTTGCGGAATTGCCCGTCGTTGCCCACCGCGACGATGATCCAGCCGTCGGCGGCCTGGAAGGTCTGGTAGGGAACGATGTTGGGGTGCGCATTGCCCCAGCGGCGCGGCGCCTCGCCGCTGGCCAGGTAGTTGGTGTTCATGTTGGCGAGCATCGCCACCTGCACGTCCAGCAGTGCCATGTCGATGTACTGGCCCTCGCCGGTGCGGTCGCGGTGGGCGAGTGCCGCCAGCACGGCGATGGTGGCGTACTGGCCGGTCATCAGGTCGGAGATCGCCACGCCGGCCTTCTGCGGGCCGCCGCCGGGCAGGTCGTCGCGCTCGCCGGTCAGGCTCATAAAGCCGCCCATGCCCTGGATAATGAAGTCGTAGCCCGGGCGCGCGGCGTACGGGCCGGTCTGGCCGAAGCCGGTGACCGAGCAGTAGATCAGGTCCGGCTTCACCTGCCTGAGCGACTGGTAGTCCAGGCCATATTTCTTCAACTGGCCGACCTTGTAGTTCTCCAGCACCACATCGCTTTGCGCCGCCAGCTCGCGCACGATCCGCTGGCCTTCCGGCGTGCTGATGTCGCAGGTGACCGAGCGCTTGTTGCGGTTGGCGGCCAGGTAATAGGCAGCCTCGGCGGTGTCGCGCCCGTCCGTGCCCTTGAGCCACGGCGGGCCCCAGGTGCGGGTGTCGTCGCCCGCGCCCGGGCGCTCGATCTTGATCACATCGGCGCCGAAGTCGGCAAGGTTCTGGGCGCACCATGGCCCGGCAAGCACGCGGGTCAGGTCGAGGACGCGGAGATGGCTTAAGGCTCCCATGGCGGTAGGCGGATGCTGAGGTATTGCGGGGAATGCACTGTACCACCGGGCCGGCGTGAGGCGTGGTGTGAAGTGGCGTATAAGTCGCTTCCGGTTGCCGGATTTGGGCGATAGCCGGCCGGCCGCGCAGCGCCCCGGCCCGGCGTGGCCCGCGTGTCCTTTGGGGCTGGCTTGCCCGTATAATCAACGGTTTGCAAATCCAATACTGACTCGTCGCGCCCTGTGTGGTGTCCTCACTGACAAGGCAAGCGTCCGCCATCCCATGAAAGTCTCAGACATTCGCAGCAAGTTCCTGCAGTTCTTCGAATCGAAGGGCCATACCGTGGTCCGCTCGTCCAGCCTGGTGCCGGCGAACGACCCGACGCTGCTGTTCACCAATTCCGGCATGGTGCAGTTCAAGGACGTGTTCCTGGGCACCGACAAGCGGCCGTACACCCGCGCCACCTCGGCGCAGCGCTCGGTGCGCGCCGGCGGCAAGCACAACGACCTGGAGAACGTGGGCTACACCGCCCGCCACCATACGTTCTTCGAGATGCTGGGCAACTTCTCGTTTGGCGACTACTTCAAGCGCGATGCCATCCTGTACGCGTGGGAACTGCTGACCAAGACCTACCAGCTGCCGGCCGAGAAGCTGTGGGTGACGGTCTACGCGGAAGACGACGAGGCCTACGACATCTGGGCCAAGGAAGTGGGCGTGCCGACCGAGCGCATCGTGCGCATCGGCGACAACAAGGGCGCGCGCTATGCGTCGGACAACTTCTGGCAGATGGCCGACACCGGCCCGTGCGGCCCGTGCTCGGAAATCTTCTACGATCACGGCCCGGACGTGTGGGGCGGCCCCCCGGGATCGCCCGAGGAAGACGGCGACCGCTACATCGAGATCTGGAACCTGGTGTTCATGCAGTTCAACCGCGACGAGCAGGGCAACATGACGCCGCTGCCCAAGCCGTGCGTGGACACCGGCATGGGCCTGGAGCGCATTGCCGCTGTGCTGCAGCACGTGCACAGCAACTATGAGATCGATCTGTTCCAGGCGCTGATCAAGGCTGCCGCGCGCGACACGCATACCAGCAACCTGAACCAGAACTCGCTGAAGGTCATCGCCGACCATATCCGTGCGTGCTCGTTCCTGATCGTCGACGGCGTGATCCCCGGCAACGAGGGCCGCGGCTACGTGCTGCGCCGGATCATCCGCCGCGCCATCCGCCACGGCTACAAGCTGGGCCAGAAGACCCCGTTCTTCCACAAGATGGTGGCGGACCTGGTCGAGCAGATGGGCCAGGCCTATCCGGAGCTGGCCGAGGCGCAGTCGCGCGTGACCGAAGTGCTGAAGGCCGAGGAAGAGCGCTTCTTCGAGACCATCGAGAACGGCATGTCGATCCTGGACGCGGCGCTGGCTGAGCTCAAGCTCAAGGGCGGCAAGACGCTCGACGGCGAACTGGCGTTCAAGCTGCATGACACCTTCGGCTTCCCGCTGGACCTGACGCAGGACGTGTGCCGCGAGCAGGAAATCGGCGTGGATGAAGCCGCGTTCGATGCGGCGATGAACCGCCAGCGCGAGCAGGCGCGCGCCGCCGGCAAGTTCCGGATGGCCGCAGGCCTGGAGTACACCGGCGACAAGACGGTGTTCCACGGCTACGAGAAGCTGGAACTGCCGCAGGCGAAGGTCACCGCGCTGTATGTGGACGGCGCCGCGGTCGACGCGATGCAGCCGGGGCAGACCGGCGTGGTGGTGCTGGACAATACCCCGTTCTATGCCGAGTCCGGCGGCCAGGCTGGCGACCAGGGCGTGCTGAAGGCAGACAATGCTGTCTTCGCCGTTGCTGACACCACCAAGATCCAGGCCGACGTGTTCGGCCACCAGGGCACGCTGCAAGCCGGCGTGCTGAAGGTGGGCGATGCCGTGACGGCACAGGTCGATTCACTGCGCCGCGCGCGCACCGTGCGCAACCACTCGGCCACCCACCTGATGCACAAGGCGCTGCGTGAAGTGCTGGGCAGCCACGTGCAGCAGAAGGGCTCGCTGGTGGATGCGGACAAGACCCGCTTCGACTTCTCGCACAACGCGGCGCTGACGGAAGATCAGATCCGCCAGGTGGAGGAAATCGTCAACGCCGAGATCCTGCGCAACGAAGACACGCATGCCGAGATCATGCCGTTCGATGACGCGGTCAAGAGCGGTGCGATGGCGCTGTTCGGGGAGAAGTACGCTGACGATGTGCGCGTGCTGTCGATCGGCACGTCGAAGGAACTGTGCGGCGGCACCCACGTGCATCGCACTGGCGATATCGGCCTGTTCAAGATTGTGATGGAAGGCGGTGTTGCTGCCGGCATCCGCCGCGTGGAAGCAATCACGGGCGACAACGCGCTGCATTACCTGCAGAAGCTGGACGCCAAGCTGAACGAAGCCGCAGCCGTTTTGAAGGCGCAGCCGTCGGAGTTGGTGCCGCGTATCGGCCAGGTGCAGGACCAGGTGCGGGCGCTGGAGAAGGAGCTGGAACGGCTGAAAAGCAAGCTGGCGGCGTCGCAGGGCGATGAGCTGGCGGCGCAGGCGGTGGACGTGAAGGGGCTGAAGGTGCTGGCTGCGCAGCTGGACGGCGCGGATGTGAAGACGCTGCGCGAGACCATGGACAAGCTGAAGGACAAGCTGCAGAGCGCGGCTATCGTGCTCGGTGCGGTGTCGGATGGGAAGGTCAGCCTGATTGCCGGGGTGACTGCCGATGCGACGGGTAAGGTGAAGGCTGGCGAGCTGGTGAACTTTGTCGCGCAGCAGGTTGGTGGCAAGGGTGGTGGTCGGCCGGATATGGCGCAGGCGGGGGGTACTGAGCCTGCCAAGTTGCCGCAGGCGCTGGCTGGGGTGAGTGAGTGGGTGGCTTCTAAGGTTTGATGGGGTTGTTGGGTGAAAGAGGGGCGCTGCGGCGCCTCTTTTTTTATGGGCGGTAGAGTTGTGTCTTTATCGATGATCGGCGGCTCTCGATGTTGGTGACATGTTGGCGTTGTTCTGCCGCTCTTGTTGTCTCTGATCGACAGCTCGCGCTGTTGGTGACATGTTGTTGCTGTGGAACCGCCTGGTTCCGCCCTCCTGGGCGGGTCACTTTTTGTCCGAGCGACAAAAAGTAACCAAAAAGCGCGTCGCCTGAGCGGCTGGCTATCCATTGCACGGTGTTGGTGATTCAAGCGGCGGTGCTTGCCGTTTTGCGTGGTTGGCCGTTCGAGCCAGCTACGCTGCCTGTCCGGTGCCTGCGTCGACGGACTATTGGACGAACCCGACTTTGGGCTGTTGGCAACCTGCTAACCAGGTTATTGGTGAGACGCCTTCGGCTGCGCTGCGCGCGGCGTTCAATGGTGGCAGACCCACCGGCAGCGTCTTACTCCAGCGATTGGTCTTGGGCCCGTGACCGTCGTCGCTGTGCGAGCGCAGCGACGCACTCCCGGCCCCGCCCCTCGCCCCAGATGATGCGCCGCGCGCAGCGCAGCCGTAGGCGTTGACGCGATGCCCCGGTTAGCAGGCGGCCTACGCCCGTCTTGGGGATCGTCCAAAAGTGGGAATTCGCCAGGCACTGTCACTGACTCACCTGGCGTTAGCAGGGTCGAACGGCTGACCCATCGAACGGAAATCACCACCGCTCGAACCACCAACGCCGCGAACTTGATAGCCAGCCGCTCAGGCGACGCGCTTTTTGGTTACTTTTTGTCGCTCGGACAAAAAGTGACCCGCCCAGGAGGGCGGAACAGAACGGTTGACGGGCGACAACATGTCACCAAGAGCGCGAGCCGTCGATCATAGACAACGACAGCGGCAGAACAACGACAACATGTCACCAAGAGCGCGAGCCGTCGATCATAGACAACGACGGCGGTAAAACAACGCCAACATGTCACCACCTGTAAAAGCCGTCGATCACCGACCCCCACCCGCCTTCTCCCCCAACACCGTCAACAACTCCATCGGCATCGGAAACACGATCGTCGAACTCTTGTCCCCCGCAATCTGCGTCAGCGTCTGCATATAGCGCAGTTGCATCGCCTGCGGCTGCCGCGCCAGCATCTGCGCGGCCTCCAGCAGCTTGACGGAAGCCTGCAGTTCGCCCTCGGCATGGATCACCTTGGCGCGCCGCTCGCGCTCGGCTTCGGCCTGCCGCGCAATGGCGCGGATCATGGATTCGTTCAGGTCGACATGCTTGATCTCGACATTCGACACCTTGATGCCCCACGCGTCCGTCTGCGCGTCCAGCGCCTGCTGGATATCGAGATTCAGCTTCTCGCGCTCGGCCAGCATTTCATCCAGCTCGTGCTTGCCCAATACCGACCGCAGCGTGGTCTGCGCAAGCTGGCTGGTGGCTTCCAAAAAATTCGCCACCTGGATGATGGCGCGCTCCGGGTCGACCACGCGGAAATACACCACCGCATTGACCTTCACCGACACGTTGTCGCGCGAAATCACATCCTGCGGCGGCACGTCCATCACCACGGTACGCAGGTCCACCCGCACCATCTGCTGCACGGCCGGGATGATCAGCACCAGGCCCGGGCCCTTGACCTTCCAGAACCGTCCGAGCATAAACACCACGCCGCGTTCGTATTCGCGCAGCACGCGGAACGACGTGATGATGAGCAGTGCCAGCAGGAAGATCAAACCGCCGAAGCTGAATCCGAATGCCATGGTCAGGCTCCCTTGTCTGGAGTCGGTTGGGGTGGAGTCGGTGGCGCAAGCGCGCCGTTGCCGGCGGCGATCACATCGAGTATCAGGCCGTGCCGCGCGGTGACTACCACCGGCGTGCCGCGCGGCAGCGGGGTGGCACTGCGCACGCGCCAGTTCTCGCCGCGCACCATGGCCCAGCCTTCGTCGCGCAGGTCGTCCAGCAGTTCACCGCGGCTGCCGACCAGCGTGTCGGCGCCGCTGACCACCGGCCGCTTGCGCGAGCGCAGCAGCACCGCCGACATGCCGAACACGAAGATCCCCGACATCGCTGACAGTGCGGCCACCATCGGCAGCGGCACGCCAAAGCCCGGCACGTCGGTGTCGATCAGCATCACCGCGCCGAAGGCAAAGGCGATGATGCCGCCCACCCCGAGCGCGCCGAAGGTTGGCAAGAACAGCTCCGCCACCATGCAGCCGATGCCCAGCGCCACCAGCGCCAGGCCGGCGTAGTTGACGGGCAGCATATGCAGCGCGAACAGCGCCACCAGCAGGCAGATCGCGCCGGCGATGCCGGGTACCACCATGCCGGGCGTGGAGAACTCGAAGATCAGCCCGTAGATGCCGATCATCAGCAGCATCAGCGCCACGCTCGGTTCGGTGATCACGGCCAGGAAGCGGCTGCGCCAGTCGGGTTCCAGTTCCACCACCGGTGCATGGGCGGTGTGCAGCACCGTGGTCTTGCCGCCGGCGGCAGTGAGCTTGCGGCCCTCGATCTGGCGCAGCAGCGCCGGCAGGTCCGAGGCGACGATATCGACCACGCGCTGCGCCAGCGCCTCGTCGGCCGACAGGCTGACCGACTCGCGCACCGCGCGCTCGGCCCATTCGGCATTGCGTCCGCGCAGTTGCGCCAGGCCGCGGATATAGGCCGAGGCATCGTGCATCTGCTTGCGCGCCATGGCGTCGGCACCCGCCGGTTCGCTGGCGGGGGCGGAAGCGGGCTTGGCGCCCGGCACCGCGTCGGGCCGCTGCGGTCCGCCGATGCCGACCTGCACCGGGGTGGCAGCACCCAGGTTGGTGCCGGGTGCCATCGCGGCGATATGGCTGGCGTAGAGGATGTAGGTGCCCGCGCTGGCGGCGCGCGCGCCGCCCGGATAGACATAGCTGGCTACGGGTACCGGCGAGGCCAGGATCGCCTGGATGACGTCGCGCATCGACGCATCCAGCCCGCCCGGGGTGTCCATCTGCAGCACCACCAGTTGCGCGCCGGCCTCGCGGGCGCGCGTCATGCTGCGCAGGATAAAGCTGGCGCTGGCCGGCGCGACCGCCCCTTTGAGCGGGATCACGTAGACCGGCGCGGTGGCCGTGGCAGCCGGGGCCGCCGGCGCCGAGGCAGCGGAGGCGGGCGCGGCCCGGGCATCGGGACTCGCAACGAAAGCTGCCAGGAAAGCAGCCAGCAAAGTCGCGACGACAGTGGCGAGCGCGGCGGCGCAGCACGCCAGCACCAGTCCGGCCAGCAGGTGGCCGGGCAGCAGCCGCAGGGCCCGCGGGAGCGCGGTGGCAGGTTTCATCGGGAAGGCGGGGCACGCATGGTGCCGTGGTGGCGCCACTTCCAGTGTAGACCACCGGCCACATGTTGCACGGGCTGTGCCACCCGCTTTTGGCTCAGGCCGCGGCCAGTTCCCGCTTGCCGGCGGGGCCGGGCGCTGGCGCCGCGAGGGCGTCGACCAGCGCATGCAATGCCGCGCTGGCCATGGCCGGGTGCCAGGCCAGCATGGTGCGCACCCGGCCGGCGTCGCCCAGGCTGTGCTGGCTGATCGCCGGCAGGTCGCGGTACAGCGCCAGCACCGAGCGCGGCACGATGGCCGCGCCGATGCCCGCCGCCGCGCAGGCGACGATGGCATGGTACGAGCCGAGTTCCAGCACGCGCGGCGGCGGGGCGTCGCCGATGGCGTACCAGGCCTCGACGCGCGCGCGGTAGTTGCAGCCGGGCTCGAACGCCAGCAATGTCGGCACTTCCAGGTCTGCCGCGGTGCGGATCGGCCGATGGCGCTCGCGCGCGATCACCACCAGCTCTTCCTCGAAGGCGGCGATGGTGGACAGCGCCGGGTCGGGCACCGGCTCGGACACGAAGGCGCAGTCGACCTCGAACCGCGCCAGCGCATCGAGCGCCTGGCGCGTGGCCAGCGTCACCAGTTCCAGTTGCACCTCGGGCCAGGCCTGGTGATACGCGGCCAGCACATTGGGCAGCCGGCTGGCGGCGGTGCTTTCCATCGACGCGATGCGCAGCCGTCCGTGCGGACGGGCCGGCAGCACCGCCTGGCGCGCCTCTTCGGTCAGCTGCAGAATGCGGTTGGCGTAATCCAACAGCGTCTGTCCGGCCGGCGTCAGCACCATGCGCCGGCCGTCACGCAGGAACAGCTCCACGCCGAGCGACTGCTCGAGCTGGCGGATGCGGGTGGTGACATTGGACTGCACCCGGTGCAGCCGCTCGGCGGCGCGGGTAATGCCGCCGGCTTCGACGACGGCGCGGAAGATTTCCAGTGCGGCGAGATCCATGGCCGGAGGCTCCTGAAGGGATTCCCATCTCGCATCAGGATGCATCGCATCTTGATAATTCATTTTTCGGGATGGTTCGCCAAGCGTAGCATACAGGGATCGCAATGCAATGCTGCCCCCACAGCCAGCGTCATGCCCAACCTGCACAGCATCGATCATGAACCCGGCGCTACGGCCGGCACCGGCCTGGCGGCGCGGACCATGGCCCGCAAGGCCGGGCCCGTCGCGGTGGCGCTGGCCGGGCTGGTGTCGCTGGCGGTGGTGATGGGCATCGGCCGCTTCGCCTTTACGCCGCTGCTGCCGATGATGCTGCACGACGGCTCCGTCACGCTGCAGCAGGGCGGCTGGCTGGCCACGGTCAACTACATCGGCTATTTCGCGGGTGCCGCGCTCTGCATGTTTATCCGCCCCGACGCGGTGCGGATGGTGCGCCGGGGGCTGGTGGCGACGGTGCTGCTGACGCTCGGCATGGCCCTGCCCGGCGGCATGCCGGCCTGGTCGCTGTGGCGCGCCGCCGCGGGCGTGGTCAGCGCGGTGGTGATGGTCTACACCGCGGCATGGTGCCTGCAGCGGCTGTCGGAGCAGGGCAAGCCGGAACTGGGCGGGCTGATCTTCTGCGGGCCGGGGCTGGGCATCGTGGTGACCGGGCTGGGCACCTCCGGCATGGTCCATGCGGGCTGGCATGCCGACTACGGCTGGCTGGCGTTCACGGCGCTGGCCGCGGTGCTGTCGGCGGCGGTGTGGCGCGTGTTCGTGGCCGAACCGGCGCCCGCCCAGCCGGCCTCCGTGCAGCAACCGGCCGCCGCAGAAAGCCATCCCGCCCGGCTCGACATCCAGACCTGGACCCTGACGCTGGCCTACGGCCTGGCGGGCTTCGGCTACATCATCACCGCGACCTTCCTGCCGGTGATCGCGCGCCAGGCGCTGCCGGGCACGATCTGGGCCGACCTGTTCTGGCCGATCTTCGGCGCGGGCGTGGCGGTGGGCGCCTTTCTGGCCACGCGGGTGGGCATGGCGCACGACAGCCGCACCCTGCTGGCACTTTCCTACGGCATGCAGGCGCTGGGCGTGGCGATCGCGGTGGTATGGCCGACCGTGGCGGGCTTTGCGCTCAGCAGCCTGCTGGCGGGGCTGCCGTTCACCGCGCTGGTGGCGTTCGCGATGCGCGAGGCGCGCCGGCTGTGGGGCCCGCATGCGCCGCGGCTGATGGGGCTGATGACGGCGTCCTACGGCCTTGGCCAGATTGCCGGACCGCCGCTGGCGACCGCGCTGGTGGCGCGTACCGGCGGCTTCGCCAGTTCGCTGGCGTGCGCGGCGGCAGCGCTGCTGCTGGGGGCGCTGGTGTTTGCCTGGATGCGGCGCGCGTGGCCGCCGCAGCCGCCCCGGAGCTGAGCGCGGCGGTTGCGCTACAGTATCGGCTTTGCCGCCTGACGCGCCACGCTTTGCGATCCTTGCAGCAGTGGCGCGGCACAGAAGGCCGGGGCCGTACCCGGCACGCGAGACCGGGCGGCGCAGGAGCGACCCCATGTCTTTTGCCTTGCAGCCCGCGCGCGCCGCGGGCACTTCCCATCCCATTTCAGCCGAGGAACAGCGCGTGCGCGTCGACCTTGCCGCGGCCTACCGCCTGGCCGCGCGCGAGGGCTGGGATGACCTGATCTACACCCATATCTCGGCCACGGTGCCGGGCGAGCCCGACCACTTCCTGATCAATCCCTTCGGTTTTGCCTTCGACGAGATCCGCGCGTCGGACCTGGTCAAGATCAACGGCCGCGGCGAGGTCGTCGGCGCAACGGTGCATCCGGTCAATGTGACCGGTTTCGCGCTGCACGCCGCCGTGCATGCGGCACGGCCCGATGCGATGTGCGTGATGCACCTGCATAACACCGCCGGCATCGCGGTCTCGGCGCAGGCCGCCGGGCTGTTGCCGCTGTCGCAGCACGCGCTGCGCTTTTACGGCCGCATCGCTTATCACGACTACGAAGGGCTCGCCTTTACGCCGGCCGAAGGCACGCGCCTGACCGCGTCGCTGGGCGAGCATCCGGCCATGCTGTTGCGCAACCACGGCACGCTGACGGTGGGCCGCACCGTGGCCGAGGCCTATGTGCTGATGGCGACGCTGATCAAGGCGTGCGAGATCCAGATCGCGGCGCAGGCCGGCGGCGCGCTGGTGCAGCCCGAGGCGGCGATCGCGCACAAGACGTCGGAACAGCTCTACGACAACGGCGCGGTAGAGGGCGAGATGGAGTGGCCCGCGTTGCTGCGCAAACTGGATAGAATCGACCCCTCGTACCGGGACTGATGTCCCGACAACAACATCCACGCACAGGAGCATTGCATGCCGACTTTCCACGTCGAAATGTTTGAAGGCCGTACCATCGAGCAGAAGCGCAAGTTCGTCGAGGAAGTGACGCGCGTCACCTGCGAAACGCTGGGCTGCTCGGCGTCTGCCGTAGACATCATCATCACCGACATCAAGCGCGAGAACTGGGCCACCGGCGGCGAACTGTGGGCCGACAAGAAGTAGCATCCGGGACCGCACTGCACCAGACCATGCAGCACTTCGCCTCCGACAACTACGCCGGCTTCTGCCCGGAATCGCTCAAGTATTTCCTGGAAGCCAACGCCAGCGGCCACGAGCAGGCCTATGGCGACGACACCTGGACGCAGAAGGTCTGCGACCGCATCCGCGACCTGTTCCAGACCGACTGCGAAGTGTTCTTCGTGTTCAACGGCACGGCGGCCAATTCGCTGGCGCTGTCGGCGTTGTGCCAGTCGTACCACTCGGTGATCTGCCACGAGCTGGCGCATATCGAGACCGACGAGTGCGGCGGTCCGGAATTTTTCTCCAACGGCTCCAAGCTGCTGACCGCGCCGGGCGCCGGCGGCAAGCTGACGCCCGATGCGGTCGAGGCGCTGGTGACGCGCCGCTCCGATATCCACTATCCCAAGCCCAAGGTGGTATCGCTGACGCAGTCGACCGAAGTCGGCACCGTCTATACGGTGGAAGAGGTGCGCGCCATCGCCGCCATTGCCAAGCGCCGGCAGTTGCGCGTGCATATGGACGGCGCGCGCTTTGCCAATGCCGTGGCGACGCTGGGCGTGCATCCGTCCGAAATCACCTGGCGTGCGGGTGTCGATGTGCTGTGCTTCGGCGGCACCAAGAACGGGCTGCCGGTGGGTGAGGCGGTGGTGTTCTTCGACCGCCGCCTGGCCGAGGACTTTGCCTATCGCGTCAAGCAGGCCGGGCAGCTAGCGTCGAAGATGCGCTTTATCTCGGCGCCGTGGCTGGGTTTGCTCGAGAACGACGTGTGGCTCGCCAACGCGCGCCATGCCAACGCGATGGCGCAGCTGCTGCAGCAGCGCATCGCCGATATCCCGGGCGTACGCATCATGTTCCCGACGCAGTCCAACGCCGTCTTTGCCGAGCTGCCGCTGCCGGCGATCGAGGCGCTGCGCGCGAAGGGGTGGCGCTTCTACACTTTTATCGGCGCCGGCGGCTGCCGCTTCATGTGTTCGTGGGACCTGCAGCCGCAGACGGTGGAGGCGCTGGCCGCCGACATGCGCGCGGCCTGCAGCGTATAGGCCAGTGCCACACTGATAACGAGACCCCTTCAGGAGCCCCCATATGCAATACCGATTCTGCCCGCAGTGCGGCGCGCCGCTGGAGGTGCTGCCGTTGTCCGGTCGCGAACGCCACGCCTGCGTGCAGCAGGAATGCGGCTTCGTGCACTGGAACAACCCGCTGCCGGTACTGGCGGCGGTGGTGGAATACCAGGACAAGCTGTTGCTGGCGCGCAATGCCGCGTGGCCGGAGAAGATGTTCGCGCTGGTGACGGGCTTCCTGGAGCGCGACGAGCCGCCCGAGCTGGGCGTGGCGCGCGAGCTGAAGGAGGAAACCAACCTCGATACCGAGTCGGTCGCGCTGATCGGCGTCTACGAGTTCATGCGCAAGAACGAGCTGATCATCGCCTACCACGTCAAGGCGACCGGCACCGTCGCGCTGTCCGAGGAACTGGCCGAGTACAAGCTGGTGGCGCCGGAGGATGTGCGCGTGTGGTCGGCCGGCACCGGCTTCGCGGTGGCCGACTGGCTGGCCGCGCGCGGCTACCCGGTGCGCTTTTTCGATCGCCAGACCGGCGAGGACATCCCCGACCCGCGCCGCCCGCACGACTTCAGCCAGGTCGGCGCTTCGCTACAATACCGGTGGTAAGGCCGGTCCGAAAGCCAGCCTCATAGCCCAGAATCGAAGGAAGAGACGAATGGAGTTCCAGAAAGAAGTGGATGCGCGCGGCCTGAACTGCCCGCTGCCGATCCTGCGCACCAAGAAGGCGCTGGCCGACATGGCCAGCGGCGACGTGCTCAAAGTGCTGGCAACCGACCCCGGCGCGACGCGCGATTTCCAGGCCTTTGCCAAGCAGACCGGCAATGAGCTGATTTCGCACTCGGAAGTGGACAAGGTGTTTGTGTTCTATATGCGCCGCCGCTGATCAGCGGCAATCGCGAACGAAGAAAAAGCCGCTCGAAAGCGGCTTTTTCTCTGGCTGCGCGAAGCGGGGCGCTTAGCTGTTAGGCCGCGTCAGATGCTCGCGCGATTCCAGGTAGGCGCTGAACTCGTCGCGCACTTCCGGGTGCTTGAGCGCGAACTCCACGGTCGCCTTCAGGTAGCCCAGCTTGCTGCCGCAGTCATAGCGGCGGCCCTCGTAGCGATAGGCCAGCACCTGCTCCTGGCTTAGCAGGGACTGGATCCCGTCGGTCAGCTGGAACTCGCCGCCGGCACCCGGCTTCAGTTCGCGCAGGTGGTCGAAGATGCGCGGCGTCAGGATGTAGCGGCCGACCACGCCGAGGTTGGACGGCGCGTCTTCCGGCGCCGGCTTCTCGACGATGTTCGACACCTTGATCACGCCCGGTTCCCACTCGCGGCCCTCGATCACCCCGTAGGAACGGCTCTGCTCCGGCGTGATTTCCTCGACGCCCAGCACCGAGCAGTTGTAGTGGTTGTAGGTATCCACCATCTGCTTCATCACCGGCGGGTTGCCGTCGATCAGGTCATCGGCCAGCATGATCGCGAACGGGGTGTCGCCGACCAGCTTGGCGGCGCACAGCACCGCGTGGCCCAGGCCCAGCGCCTCGGGCTGGCGCACGTAGTAGCACTCGACATTGGCGGGCTTGATCGAGCGCACCACATCCAGTAGCGCCTGCTTGTTCTTGGCCTCGAGCTCCACTTCCAGTTCGTAGGCCTTGTCGAAATGGTCCTCGATCGCGCGCTTGGAACGGCCCGTGACGAAGATCATCTCGGTAATGCCGGCCGCCATGGCTTCTTCCACGGCGTACTGGATCAGCGGCTTGTCGACCACTGGCAGCATTTCCTTCGGGCTGGCCTTGGTGGCTGGCAGGAAGCGGGTGCCCAGGCCCGCGACCGGGAAGACGGCCTTGGTGACGCGATTTTCCATATCTTGTGTACCTCTCGGATTCTGGTTCATAACCCTGCCAGCCAATTCCGGCGCCGTCTGTCCGGCTCCGTCCGACGATCCGGTAACGGAGCCCCGGACTGGCAGGTGCGTCACGGCTGCCCGTCAGGCCGGCAGCCGCTGTAACTGGCCCTGCAGCTTGGCCAGTGTCTGCTCGAAATCGGCCAGGCGCTGCGTCTCCTGCGCCACCACGGCGGGCGGCGCCTTGGCGACAAAGCTCTCGTTGGAGAGCTTGGCGCGGCACTTGCCGATTTCTCCACCGATGCGCTCGACTTCCTTCGACAGGCGCGCGCGTTCGGCGGCAACGTCGATCTCGATCTTCAGCAACAGGTGGTTGCCCCCGGCAATGGCGACCGGCGCACCGGCGCCTTCTGCCTGCAGGGCGGATTCATCTTCGAAGACCCGAACCTCGGAAAGTTTCGCCAGGGCCTGGATATGTGCGCTGGCCGCCTTCAGGAAGGCGCTGTCGCCCTCGGCATAGAGGGGGATGCGCTGCGCCGGCGAGATGTTCATTTCGCCACGCAGGTTGCGGCAGGCATCGATCACTTCCTTCAGCCGTGCGACCCATTGCTCGGCTGCCTCGTCGATCTTGGCGACGGCCGGCAGCGGGTAGGGTTGCAGCGCGATGGTCTCCGAGCCGTCGCCCTTGGCGCGGCCGGCCAGCGGGGCCACCTTCTGCCACAGCTCCTCGGTGATGAACGGGATGATCGGATGCGCCAGGCGCAGCACGGTCTCCAGCACGCGCAGCAGCGTGCGGCGGGTGGCGCGCTGCTGGGCTGCGGTGCCGTTCTGGATCTGCACCTTGGCCAGTTCCAGGTACCAGTCGCAGTACTCGTCCCAGACGAACTTGTAGATCGCGTTGGCGATATTGTCGAAGCGGTATTCGGCGAAGCCCTTCTCGACCTCGGCCTCCACGCGCTGCAGCAGCGACACGATCCAGCGGTCGGCCTGCGAGAAATCCAGGTAGCCGTCCGGACCGCAGTCGTTGTTGCACGGGCCCATGCCGCAGTCATGGCCCTCGGTGTTCATCAGCACGAAGCGGGTCGCGTTCCACAGCTTGTTGCAGAAGTTGCGGTAGCCCTCGCAGCGGCCGGTGTCGAAGTTGATATTGCGGCCAAGCGTGGCCAGCGAGGCGAAGGTAAAGCGCAGCGCATCGGCGCCAAACGCGGGAATGCCCTCGGGGAATTCCTTCTTCGTCTTCTTCTCGATCTTGGGCGCGTCCTTGGGACGGCGCAGGCCGGTGGTGCGCTTCTTCAGCAGCGTGTCGAGGTCGATGCCGTCGATCAGGTCCACCGGGTCGAGCGTGTTGCCCTCGGACTTGCTCATCTTCTTGCCTTCCGAATCGCGCACCAGCCCGTGCACGTAGACGGTATGGAAGGGCACCTTGCCGGTGAAGTGCTTGGTCATCATGACCATGCGCGCCACCCAGAAGAAGATGATGTCGTAGCCGGTGACCAGCACCGACGACGGCAGGAAGTGCTGCAGCTCGGGCGTTTCCTCGGGCCAGCCCAGCGAGGAGAACGGCACCAGTGCCGACGAGAACCAGGTGTCGAGCACGTCTTCCTCGCGGCGCAGCGCGCCGGTGCTGCCGGCTGCGCGCGCCTTGGCGACGGCCTCTTCCTCGGTAAGGGCGACGAAGCAGTTGCCGGCATCGTCGTACCACGCCGGGATCTGGTGGCCCCACCAGAGCTGACGGGAAATACACCAGTCCTGGATATTGCCCAGCCACTGGTTGTAGGTACTGATCCAGTTCTCCGGCACCACCTTGATCTCGCCGCTCTGCACGGCTTCGAGCGCCACCTCGGCGATCGAGCGGCCGGGGTAGAAGGTGCCTTCCGGCGCCGGCTTGCTCATTGCCACGAACCACTGGTCGGTCAGCATCGGCTCGATCGCGCTGCCGGTGCGCTCGCTGCGCGGCGTCATCAGCTTGTGCTTCTTGACTTCGGCCAGCAGGCCCTGCTTGTCGAGGTCGTCGACGATGGCCTTGCGCGCTTCGAAGCGGTCCATGCCGGCATAGGCGGCGGGCGCATCGGCGACGATCTTCGCATCCAGCGTCAGGATCGACAGTTGCGGCAGGTTATGGCGCTGGCCGACGGCGTAGTCGTTGAAGTCATGGCCCGGGGTCACCTTGACCACGCCGGTGCCGAACTCGCGGTCGACGTACTCGTCGGCGATCACCGGGATCTGGCGGCCGGTCAGCGGCAGGTGCACGAACTTGCCGATCAGGTGCGCGTAGCGCTCGTCTTCCGGATGGACCATCACGGCGACGTCGCCCAGCATGGTTTCCGGGCGCGTGGTGGCCACGGTCAGGTGGGTCAGGCCACCCCTGGCGTCAGCCTCGACCAGCGGATAGTGGATATGCCACAGCGAGCCCTCTTCCTCGACGCTGTCGACTTCCAGGTCCGACACGGCGGTGCCCAGCACCGGATCCCAGTTGACCAGCCGCTTGCCGCGGTAGATCAGCCCCTGCTCGTACAGCCGCACGAAGACGTCGGTGACCGCCCTCGACATCTCCGGCGACATCGTGAAATATTCGCGGCTCCAGTCGATCGACGCGCCCATGCGCCGCACCTGGCGGGTGATGGTCGAGCCCGATTCTTCCTTCCACGCCCACACCTTCTCGGTGAACTTCTCGCGGCCCAGGTCATGGCGCGACACGCCCTGCGATTCGAGCTGGCGCTCGACCACGATCTGCGTGGCAATGCCGGCGTGGTCGGTGCCCGGCACCCACAGCGTATTGGCACCAGACATGCGCGCGTGGCGCGCCAGGCCATCCATGATGGTCTGGTTGAAGGCGTGGCCCATGTGCAGCGTGCCGGTCACATTGGGCGGCGGCAGCTGGATCGCAAAGTCCGGGCGGGCAGGGTCGAAGGTCGGCTTGGCAATGCCTCGCTTCTCCCACTCGGGGCCCCATTTCGCCTCGATGGCGGCGGGTTCGAAGCTCTTGGCAAGCGATTGGTCTTGGGCGGTCATGCTGGGATGTCGAGGTTGGCGTCTGTTGCGTCGCAGGGCGGTGCGGCGCCTGCGCCTGGCGGCCTGCGGCGGCCGCTGGGGCCGGCATTGCGCCAGTGAAACGCCAAATTATACGGGGGCGCGCCGGCCGCTGCCTATTCCGGGGACGAGGGGATCGCCGGCTAAGCCTTGGCGGCGCCAGTTTGGGCGCCGGTTTGCGGGGGCGGGCCGGGCTGTTTTCGGACATCCGGAAGTGACGGATCGGACAGGGGCCGACCGGTATAATCGACGCCATTCCACAAGGCCTCTCCGATGTCCGACCTGCTTGCCAACCTGAACGCCGAACAACTAGCCGCCGTTACCCTGCCTGACGAACCGGCGCTGATCCTGGCGGGCGCGGGCAGCGGCAAGACCCGCGTGCTGACCACGCGGATCGCGTGGCTGATCCAGAACGGGCACGTGTCGCCGGCCGGCATCCTGGCGGTGACCTTTACCAACAAGGCCGCCAAAGAGATGCAGACGCGCTTGTCGGCGATGCTGCCGATCAACACGCGCGGCATGTGGATCGGCACCTTCCACGGCCTGTGCAACCGCATGCTGCGCGCGCATTTCCGCGACGCCGGCCTGCCGCAGACTTTTGCCATTCTCGACAGCCAGGACCAGCTCTCGGCGATCAAGCGGTTGCTGAAGTCGCTCAACGTTGATGACGAGAAGTACCCGCCCAAGAACCTGCAGTACTTCATCAACAACGCCAAGGAGCAGGGCCTGCGCCCCGCCGACGTCGAGGCCAACGACGACTTCAACAAGCGCTTCGTCGACCTCTACGCCGCCTACGACATGCAATGCCAGCGCGAAGGCGTGGTCGACTTCGCCGAGCTGCTGCTGCGCTGCTACGAGCTGCTGCGCTACAACGACGCCATCCGCCAGCACTACCAGCACCGCTTCCGCCATGTGCTGGTCGACGAGTTCCAGGACACCAACGTGCTGCAGTACCAGTGGCTCAAGCTGCTGGCCGGCTACGGCACGCAGAACCCGGCCGCGGTCTTTGCGGTCGGCGACGACGACCAGAGCATCTACGCCTTCCGCGGCGCCAACGTCGGCAATATGCGCGACTTCGAGCATGAGTTCCGCGTGCGCCGGATGATCAAGCTGGAGCAGAACTACCGCTCGCACGGGCATATCCTGGATTCGGCCAACCACCTGATCGCGCACAACGCGCGCCGCCTGGGCAAGAACCTGCGCACCGACGCCGGCCACGGCGAACCGGTACGCGTGTTCCAGGGTGGCTCCGACCAGCAGGAGGCCGCCTGGATCATCGAGGAGATCCGCGACCAGATCGCGCAGGGCGCGAGCCGCGCCGAGATCGCCATCCTGTACCGCAGCAACGCGCAGTCGCGCGTGATCGAGCACGCGTTGTTCTCGGCCGGCATCCCGTACCGCGTCTATGGCGGCCTGCGCTTCTTCGAGCGCGCCGAAATCAAGCACGCGCTGGCCTATATGCAGTTGCTGGAGAACCCGCGCAACGATGCCGCCTTCGGCCGCGTGGTCAACTTCCCGGCGCGCGGCATCGGCGCGCGCTCGCTCGAAGTGCTGCAGGACATGGCGCGCCAGTATGACTGCTCGCTGGCAGAGGCGGTGGCCTACGTGCCCGGCGCGGCCGGCAGCAAGCTGGCGGCGTTCACGCGGCTGATCGAAACAATGCGCGACGATACCCGGCGCATGACGCTTGCCGAGACCGTCGAGTACGTGATCAACACCAGCGGCCTGATCACCTACTATCAGGGCGAGAAGGAAGGACAGGACCGCATCGAGAACTTGCAGGAACTGGTCACTGCCGCACAGGCCTTCGTGGTCGAAGAGGGATACGGGCTGGAAGCGCTGGCCGCGGTGATCCCGGTCGATCGCTCTGCGGCCATGCCCGCGCTAGCCGACGGCGACCAGGCGCAGCAGGTGCTGGACCCCGAGGCGCTGCCGGTGGTGATGACGCCGCTGGTCGCGTTCCTGACCCATGCCTCGCTGGAAGCGGGCGACAACCAGGCCCAGGCCGGCCAGGACGCGGTGCAGATGATGACCGTGCACGCCGCCAAGGGGCTGGAGTTCGACGTGGTCTTTATCACCGGGCTGGAGGAGGGGCTGTTCCCGCATGAGAACAGCATGATGGATCCCGATGGCCTGGAAGAGGAACGGCGGCTGATGTACGTGGCGATCACGCGTGCGCGCGCGCGGCTGTTCCTGTCGTTCGCGCAAAGCCGCGTGCTGCACGGCCAGACGCGCTACCACGTGCGCTCGCGCTTCTTCGAGGAACTGCCGGAAGCATCGCTGAAGTGGCTGACGCCGCCGGCGCAAAGCTACGGCGGCGTGCGCAGGCAGGAACGGGACAGCGCATGGGGCAAGGACTGGTTCCGCAAGCCCGAAGACGTGCCCTACACCGGCACGCGCCCGACCGGCGGCATGGACAACGGCAATGGCTACGCGGATGCCAAGCGCGAGGCCGGCACCGGTTTCCGCGTGGGCCAGTCGGTGTTCCACAACAAGTTCGGCGAAGGCGTGATCACCGCGCTGGAGGGCGATGGCACGGATGCGCGCGCCAATATCAACTTCAAGCGCCATGGAGCCAAGTGGCTGGCGCTGTCGGTGGCGAAGCTGGATGCGATTGATTGAGGGGTGAGGGGCGTTGCTTGCGACGACGCTGGCAGCAAGCTCCCCTCTCCCGCTTGCGGGAGAGGGGCCGGGGGAGAGGGCAGGAGCGTCAAAGGCTGACGCCCATGGGTTAAAACCGCAGGCCCCGCTTGATGTGGCTCCTAGCTAGCCCACCCCTCACCCCAACCCTCTCCCCCTGAGGTCCCTGAGGGGAGAGGGAGAACACCTTGCTCAGGCTAGTTCGGCGGCTTGGGCGCACCCAAAACCGCTCTCCTCGTCCGCGGCGGCGGGTGCGGCAGGACTCAGACCCCCGGCGCCATCGGCGCCGCAGGCTCCACCCCCGGCGGCGTCACATTGAAACAACCCCGGTACGTCGCATAAAACGAGCAATACAAAATCGCCAGCATCAGCAGCGAATAAGGCGTAACCAGGAACGACAGCACCGCCTCCGCGCCGAAGACGCTGAACACCGCCTCCAGCATGAACGGAATCGCCACCAGCAGCATCGCGAACAGCACGATATAGGTGAAGAACGCCCCGCGGTTGCGCCAGCACGCGGTCCAGCTGAAGAACAGCGCCTTGACCGGCGGCACGCCGTGCCAGGCGGCCAGCAGCGGCGCGAACCAGAACATCATCGCGATCGGCGTGTACAGCAGCGCGCCGATCATCATCGCGTAGTAGAGCTGGCGCACGGCCTCGGCCGACGGCGCCTCTTCCTTCAGCACGATCGGCACCAGTGCGCTCATGTCCACCACCGAGCCCGCGATCAGGCCCAGCACGAACACCAGCCCGGCGTAGATGCCGCCCAGCACCAGCAGGCTGCGCGTGGCTTCCTTGCCGTTGGCGCGAAAGCCCGCCAGCAGCACGGTGGGCAGCACGCGCTTGTTCTGGATCACGTCGCGGCAGGCGGTCATCACGCCGACCGACAGGCCGGGCGTGACCACCAGCAGCGCAATGATGCCGATCAGCGGCACCACGATGGCGAGCTGCGCGGCGATCAGGTAGACGAACAGCAGCATCAGGAAGGTCAGCGGGTTCTTGCGGAACAGCCAGATGCCCTGGCGGAACCAGACGTAGCCTTCCTTGGCAGGGACTTCCAGTAATTGCATACGGATCAGATCCAGGGGAGCGGGGCGCGCCCGGGGTGCGCCGGGGTGGCGTCCAGGCGCCGCCGCAGGATGCGTTCGAAATGGGTCGGATCGTGCGGCTGCAGCATGTCGGCCTCGCGCGGGAGGTAGAAGTCCCACAGTCGCGAAACCCAGAAGCGCAGCGCACCCGCGCGCAGCATGTCCTGCCAGTGCGCGGCCTCGGTATCGGTCAGCGGCCTGACCGCATGATAAGCCCGCAGCAGGGCCTGCGCGCGCGCGTGGTCGAGTTCGCCGCTGGCCAGGTCGATGCACCAGTCGTTGACGGTGACCGCCAGGTCGAACAGCCACTTGTCATTGCCGGCGAAGTAAAAATCGAAGAAACCGCCCAGCCGGTGGCGGCCGCTGCCGTCCTCTTCGAACAGCACGTTGTCGCGGAACAGGTCGCAGTGGCACGGGCCTTCGCCCAGGCTGGCGTAGTCGGCGCTGGCAAAGAACGCGGCCTGGTGGGCGATCTCCCGCTGCAGCAGCGCGCGCTGGCCGGCGTCGAGAAAGGGCAGGATCTCGCGCTCGGTCTGCTGCCACCACGGCAGGCTGCGCAGGTTGGGCTGGCGGCGCGGGTAGGCCTGGCCGGCCAGGTGCATGCGCGCCAGCATGTCGCCGACTTCGGCGCAGTGCTGCGCGTCGGGCGCCAGCTGCGACGCGCCCGGCAGGCGCGTGACGATGGTGGCGGGCTTGCCCTTGAGCGGACGCAGGATCTCGCCGTCGCGCGCCGGGATCGGCGCCGGCACGCGGATGCCGCGTTCGGCCAGATGCGCCATCAGGTGCAGGTAGTACGGAAGCTGTTCGAACGTGAGCCGCTCGAAGATGGTCAGCACGTACTGGCGCGTCTGGCCCTCGTGCTCCATGGTGAGGAAGAAATTGCTGTTCTCGATGCCCGAGGCGATGCCGCGCAGTTCGCGCACTTCGCCAAGGTCGAAATCCAGCAGCCAGCGGGCGATCTCGTCCTGCGAGACCGTGGTGAATACGGCCATACTCGTTGTGTGAAGCGAATCGGAAAGCGGCGGAGGCAGTTGCGGACAAAACGCGACCCGCCGCCGCGGCATGACTGCCGGAGGGCCGGCGCGGCCCGGCGGAGCCGGACCGTGGGCTAGTCCACTGACTCGTGGACGAAGTTCAGAACTTCAGGTTGACCGACGGCACGCGGTTGACATCGTGCTCGCGGATCCTGGGCGAGCTGTCTTCCGGCTTGCTCATCTCATACCTGGTGCCGAAACCGGACTGGACCTGGATATCGGTGGCCCGGCCCTTGTTACGGTACTCGCGCACCTGGGTGCCGTCGCGCTCATTGAGCTGGAAGCTCGGCTGGCGCGGCTGGTTCAGTTGCGACTTGACCGCCGGGGCGATCGGCTGGTTGTTGATCTGGTTCAGCTCCTGCTGCGTCAGCGCATTGCTCTGTTCCTGCGCGAGGGCCAGGCCGGGACCGGCCAGCGCCAGCGCGGCCGCCGCCATGGCGGCAAGGCGGGCCAGCGGCAGCCTGGCAGGCGATTCCGGCTCATCGGCCGGGACGACGGACCGGGAGGCCCGGTCGGTTGAAGGGGAGGTCATCAGGTGCTCCTGTGCGGCGCCGCGCTGCAATGTGCGCGCCGCGCCGCGGCATGCGGCCGTTGGACTGGCGGTTGCCCTGCAACCCGGTGGCGCCGGGCTTGGCAGGCGGACAGGTTCCATTCTAGCAATTCCTGCCCTGCGCAGGCCGCCGCCGTGCCCCGGGGGGCACCTGTGCCACGGCGCGATGTGCCGGCAACGCGGCTGCGGCGGCATGTGCCCTAGCCGTGGGCCCAGCGCCGGTCTGCGCCCGTGTTACAGGTAGAACATCTCTTCCTTGGGCGGAATCGGCTTGTCGCCGCCGCGGCGCTCGTAGTAGTCATAGACCGCTTCCAGCACTTCGTGCGGTTCGTCCACGATCTTCATCAGGTCCAGGTCGTGCTCGGCGATCAGGCCCATCGGCAGCAGCGTGAAGCGGAACCAGTCCAGCAGGCCCTTCCAGAAGCGGCTGCCGAACATGATCACCGGCACCGAGCGCGACTTGCCGGTCTGCACCAGCGTCAGCACCTCGGCCAGCTCGTCAAGGGTGCCGAAGCCGCCCGGCATCACGATAAAGGCGTCGGAGTTCTTGACGAAGGTGACCTTGCGCGTAAAGAAGTGGCGGAAGCGCATGGCAATGTCCTGGTACGGATTGCCTTGCTGCTCGTGCGGCAGTTCGATGTTCAGGCCGACGCTGGCGGACTTGCCGGCGTGCGCGCCCTTGTTGGCCGCTTCCATGATGCCGGGGCCGCCGCCGGAGATCACGGCAAAGCCGGCATCGGAGAACAGCCGCGCGATCTCGATGGTGCGCTGGTAATACGGCGAATCCTCGCGCAGGCGCGCGCTGCCGTAGATCGACACGGCCGGGCGGATCTCGGACAGGTACTCGGTCGCCTCGATGAACTCTGCCATAATCGTGAACATTTGCCACGAAGCGCGCGCCTTCTTTGCGGTAGCGCGGTCTTCGTCGGCCAGCGCACGCAGGCTGGGAATCATCTTGCGCGGATTCGCACGCGCGGCCGCCGCGGCGGCCTTTTCGGCAGCCACTTCGGGCGGATGGCCCGCGGCGGCGGCATCGGCTGCGGCGGCTATGGCCGCGGCGTGTTCGGATGCAGCTTCCGGCGGGGGTTGTACGGTATCGCCGGAGATATCGGAAACGTCCGGATCAGCAAGGGGGGCGGTCGAGGCACCGCCTGCAGCGGCACCAGTCAATTTTGAGTCCATGGGAATGTCGGATAGTCCAAAAACACTCTTGCTCGTCGACGGATCGAGCTATTTGTATCGCGCTTATCACGCTCTGCCGGACCTGAGGAATGGAGAGGGTCTGCCCACAGGGGCAATCTACGGCATGATCAACATGCTGCGCAAGCTGCGCAGCGATTACCCGGCAGAGTATAGCGCCTGCGTGTTCGACGCCAAGGGCAAGACCTTCCGCGACGACATGTACCCGGCCTACAAGGAACACCGCCCGTCCATGCCGGAAGACCTGGCGCGCCAGATCGAGCCGATCCACGAGGCCGTGCGCGCGCTGGGCTGGCCGATCGTGGTGGTGGACGGCGTCGAGGCCGACGACGTGATCGGCACGCTGTCGCGCCAGGCCATGGAGCAGGGCGTGCGCACGGTGGTGTCCACCGGCGACAAGGACCTGGCGCAGCTCGTCAACGACCACGTCACGCTGGTCAATACCATGAGCGGCGAGGTGTTGGATCCCCCCGGCGTGGTGGCCAAGTTCGGCGTGCCGCCCGAGCGCATCATCGACTACCTGTCGCTGATCGGGGATGCGGTCGACAACGTGCCGGGCGTGCCCAAGGTGGGTCCCAAGACCGCGGTCAAATGGCTGGCCGAGCATGGCTCGCTCGACGCGGTGATGGCCGCCGCCCCTGGCATCAAGGGCGTGGTCGGCGAGAACCTGCGCAATACGCTGGAATGGCTGCCGATGGCGCGCAAGCTGGTCACGGTCAAGACTGACTGCGACCTCACCGCTTCGGTGGCGGACTTCCATGCGCTGCGCGAGACCGGGGAGGACAAGGACAAGCTGGTGGCGTTTTTCCAGCGCTACGGCTTCAAGAGCTGGCTGCGCGAACTGACCGGCGAGAGCCTGCCCGATGCGCGCGCCCAGGCCCGCGCCCGCGCGGCATCCGCGCCGGCGCAGGGCGGCCTGTTCGATGCGCCGGCGCCGGCCGGCGAAGCGGCGGCGCACCCTGCGGATGAAGCCGCGCCCACCGAGATCCGCTACGAGACGGTCACCACGCGGGGCATGCTGGAAGACTGGATGCGGCGCATCGAGTCCGCGCCGCTGGTGGCGATCGATACCGAGACCACTTCGCTGGACCCGATGCAGGCGCAGCTCGTCGGCATTTCGCTGTCGGCCGCGCCGGGCGAGGCCTGCTATATCCCGGTGGCGCACCGCGGACCGGACGTGGCGGGGCTGCCCGACCATGGCCAGCTCCCGCGCGAATTCGTGCTGGAGCGCATGCGCGCCTGGCTCGAGGACGCCAGCCGCCCCAAGCTGGGCCAGAACCTCAAGTACGACATCCACGTCTTCGCCAACCACGGCGTGACGCTGCGCGGCGTGGCGCACGACACCATGCTGCAGAGCTACGTGCTGGCGTCGCACCGCAATCATGGCATGGACAGCCTGGCCGAGCGCCTGCTGAACCTGAAGACCATCACCTACGAAGAGGTGTGCGGCAAGGGCGCGGGCCAGATCTGCTTTGACCAGATCGACCTCGCGCGCGCCACCGAGTACGCCGCCGAAGATGCCGACGTCACGCTGCGCCTGCACCGCAGGATGTTCCCGCAGGTGGAGGGCGCGGCCGGCCTGCGCCGCGTGTATGGAGAGATCGAAATGCCGGTCTCGGTGGTGCTGCAGAAGATCGAGCGCAACGGCGTGCTGATCGACGCCGAGCGCCTGGCCGCGCAGAGCGCCGAGCTGGGCCAGCGCATGATGGCGCTGGAGCAGGCCGCCTACGAGGCCGCCGGCCAGCCGTTCAACCTGGGCTCGCCCAAGCAGATCGGCGAGATCCTGTTCAGCCAGATGAAGCTGCCGGTGGTAAAGAAGACTGCCAGCGGCGCGCCGTCGACCGATGAAGAGGTGCTGCAAAAGCTGGCCGAGGACTATCCGCTGCCCAAGCTGCTGCTCGATTACCGCGGCCTGTCCAAGCTCAAGTCCACCTACACCGACAAGCTGCCCAAGATGGTCAACGCCGGCACCGGCCGCGTGCACACCAGCTACGGCCAGGCTACCGCGGTGACGGGGCGCCTCGCGTCGACCGAGCCTAACCTGCAGAACATCCCGGTGCGCACCGAGGAAGGCCGCCGCATCCGCGAAGCCTTTATCGCCGAGCCGGGCAGCGCCATCGTGTCGGCCGACTACTCGCAGATCGAGCTGCGCATCATGGCCCATATCTCGGGCGACGAGAACCTGCTGCGCGCCTTTGCCAACGGCGAGGACATCCACCGCGCCACCGCGGCCGAGATCTTCGGCGTGGAGCGCGACGCGGTCAGCAGCGAGCAGCGCCGCTATGCGAAGGTGATCAACTTCGGCCTGATCTACGGCATGAGCGCGTTCGGGCTGGCCAGCAACCTTGGCATCGAGCGCGAGGCCGCCAAGCACTACATCGACCGCTATTTCATGCGCTACCCCGGCGTGGCGCACTACATGGAAGAAACGCGGCAGACCGCCCGCGAGCAGGGCTATGTCGAGACCGTGTTCGGCCGCCGGCTGTGGCTGCCCGACATCAAGGGCGGCAGCGGCCCGCGCCGCCAGGCCGCCGAGCGCGCCGCCATCAATGCGCCGATGCAGGGCACTGCCGCCGACCTGATCAAGCTGTCGATGATCGCGGTGCAGGGCTGGCTGGAGCGCGACGGCCTGCACACGCGCCAGATCATGCAGGTCCACGATGAACTGGTGCTGGAAGTGCCGGAGCACGAGCTGGAGCTGGTCAAGGCGCGCCTGCCTGAGCTGATGTGCTCCGTCGCCGAGCTGCGCGTGCCGCTGGTGGCCGAGGTAGGCAGCGGCGCCAACTGGGAAGAGGCGCACTGAAAGCGCGAGGGCGCCGATCGCGCCCCCGCTCCTGCCCACGCCACTGCGTGGTGGTATCGAATGAAGCGACTGCTGAGTCGGTGATTTGCGGCTTGCAAGGCATGCTGCGATGCAGCAGACTGTGGCTGTGCCTCAGGCAAAGATTTCACAAAAACGCATCGGGTAGACCATGACAGAAGCAAAGGCGCACCGCATCGTTGTTGTCGGCGGCGGGGCAGGAGGGCTGGAACTGGTAACGAAGCTGGGCGACAAGCTCGGCCGCAAGGGAAAGGCGCACGTGGTGCTGGTGGACCGCCTGCCGACCCATATCTGGAAACCGCTGCTGCATGAAGTCGCTGCGGGCAGCATGGATCCCAACACGCACCAGCTCGAATACGCTGCGCAGGCCCGCTGGCATCGCTTCGAGTTCCAGCAGGGCGAGCTGACCGGCATCGACCGCACCAGCAAGACCATCTCGGTCTCGGCCTGCGTCGACCAGGACGGCCACGAGCTGCTGCCCGCGCGCGAGCTGCCGTACGACACGCTGGTGCTGTCGATCGGCTGCGTCACCCATTTCTTTGGCGTGCCGGGCGCGGAACAGCATGCGATCGCGCTCGATACCGTGGCGCAGGCCGAACGCTTCCGCAAGCGGCTGATCGCGGCCTGCGTGCGCGCGCAGAACGGGCGCGGGCGCATGGGCGACGATGGCCAGCCGCGCGTGGATATTGCCATCATCGGCGCCGGCGCCACCGGCGTGGAGCTGTCCGCAGAGCTGCGCAACACCGCGCATGTGCTGAGCGCCTACGGCCTGCACCGGCTCGACCCGCGCCGCGATGTGCGTATCCACGTGATCGAGGCCGGCCCGCGCATCCTGCCGGCGCTGTCCGAACGCGTCTCGGCCGAGACCGCCAAGCTGCTCGACAAGCTCGATGTCGATGTGCTGACCGCCGAGCGCGTGACCGAAGTCACGCCGCAGGCGGTGCTGACCGCCAGCGGCAAGCATATCGATGCCGACCTGACCGTATGGGCGGCGGGCATCACCGCGCCGCCGGTGCTGGCCAGGCTGGGCCTGCCGGTCAGCCGCCAGGGCCAGATCGTGGTCGGCCCGACGCTGCAGAGCGAGGGCGATCCCGATATCTTCGCCTTCGGCGACTGCGCAAGCTGCCCCTGGCAGGAAAAGCAGACCGCGGTGCCGCCGCGCGCGCAGGCGGCGCACCAGCAGGCCACTTTCCTCTACAACGCGCTGCGCGCCCGGCTGGAAGGGCGGCCGCTGCCGAAGTTCGAGTTCAAGGACTTCGGCTCGCTCGTGTCGCTGGGGCATTTCAGCGCGGTGGGCAGCCTGATGGGCGGGCTGATCGGCGGCTCGATGTTTATCGAAGGGCTGCTGGCGCGCTTCATGTACACCTCGCTGTACCGGATGCACGTAATGGCGCTGCATGGCACGGTGGGCATGGCGCTGGACACCGTGTCGCACTGGCTGCGCAGCAAGACCAGCCCGCGGGTCAAGCTGCACTGACGGGCGTCGCCCCTGCGCAAGCGGGGCCCGCTGTCGGCAAGCGGCGGGCACGATGCGTCATGTCTGCTTAGAATCGACGGCTGGCGATGTTGGATGCGCCAGCCAACGATCCTGGAGACACGCATGCTGAAACCGGAAGTGGAAAGCCTAGTTCCCGCCCACACATTCGACCGCCGGGGGTTCGTCAAGACCGCGCTGGGTTCCGCCTTTGCCGCTGCCGCGCTGCCGGTGATGGCGCAGCAGGCCATCAAGACCGACTTTGCCGGCCTGACCGCCGGCGAGGTCACGATCCCGTCGGGCGGCTTCAATATGCCCGCCTACCGCGCCCTGCCCGAAGGCAAGAAGAACCTGCCGGTGGTGCTGGTGGTGAGCGAGATCTTCGGCGTGCACGAGCATATCGCCGATGTGTGCCGGCGCTTTGCCAAGCTTGGCTACCTGGCGATCTCGCCGGAGCTGTTCGCCCGCCAGGGCGATCCGCAGAGCTTCGGCACCATCCAGGAACTGCTGCGCGAGGTGGTCGCCAAGGTGCCCGACCAGCAGGCCATGGGCGACCTGGACGCCGCCGCGGCCTGGGCCGGCGCCAATGGCGGGGACCTGTCGCGGCTGGCCATCACCGGCTTCTGCTGGGGCGGGCGCGCCACCTGGCTCTACGCCGCGCACAGCAAGCGGGTCAAGGCCGCGGTGGCCTGGTACGGCCAGCTCGTGGGGGCGCCGGACACGCTCAAGCCGAAGAACCCGGTCGATATCGCCGGCCAGCTCAACGTCCCGGTGCTGGGCCTGTACGGCGGCAAGGACACCGGCATCACGCAGGAGCATGTGGAGAAGATGAAGGCCGCGCTGGCGGCGTCATCGAACCCTAATGCCAAGGCCTCGCGCTTTATCGTCTATCCCGAGGCCGGCCATGCCTTTAACGCCGACTACCGGCCCAGCTACCGCGAGGCGGATGCGAAGGACGGCTGGCAGAAGTGCCTGGCCTGGTTCAGGCAGCACGGCGTGGCCTGAGCTTCCGGCCCCTGTCGGCTGTCGGCAGGATTGCAAAGTCCCGGCGGATACGTACAATGCGGCCTTTGAGTTATTGCAACATTGTTGCGTTAGCCGCCCGGCGCGATGCGGGCGGAACGGCGGAGCCGCGCGGCGCCGCCACCCCGGGAGCCCATCATCCATTCGACGCTTTTGTATATCCTGCTCGCCGCCACCATTTCCGGCGTGGGCAGCATCTTCGGGGCGGCGCTGCTGTCGCTGACGGTGGCGTCCCGCGTGGTCGAGCGCATGGTGAGCTTTTCGGTGGGCGTGCTGCTGGCCACTGCGCTGCTGCATTCGCTGCCCGAGGCGTTCGAGTCGGGCGCCGACCCGCGCGCGCTGTTCGGCACGCTGCTGGCCGGGCTGCTGGGCTTCTTCCTGCTGGAAAAGATCTCGCTGCTGCGCCACTCGCACCACCACGAGGGCGACGGGCACCACCACCATCACGGCCATGACCGCGAGGAAGCGGGCCGCAGCGGCCTGACCATCCTGGTCGGCGATACCTTCCACAACTTTGCCGACGGCATCGTGATCGCGGCGGCCTTCCTGGCCGACCCGCATATTGGCGTGGTCACCGCGCTGGCGATCGCGGCGCACGAAATCCCGCAGGAAGTCGGCGACTTTATCGTGCTGCTCAACGCGGGGTTCTCCAAGGCGCGCGCCTTTGCCTTCAACCTGCTGTCGAGCCTGGCGGCGATCGCCGGCGGCCTGGTCGGGTATTTCCTGCTCGACCAGATGAGCGGCTGGATCCCGTACGTGCTGGTGATCGCGGCCAGCAGCTTTCTCTATATCGCGGTCAGCGACCTGATGCCGCAGATGCAGCGCAAGCCGCGCTGGCGCGAATCGGCGATCCAGGTGGTGCTGGTGGCCGCGGGCATCACCGCCATCGTCTTTATCACCAACGGCGTGCACGAGCGGCACAGCCACGGCCACGGCCACCCCGCGCCCGTGGCCACGTCGCACTGATTCAGGCCGGGCCGGTCGCCACCGGCCGCGCCGGATCGGCGCACCATTCGCTCCACGATCCCGGATAAAGCGCCGCGCCGCCAAGCCCGGCGGCTTCCAGCGCCAGCAGGTTGTGGCAGGCCGTGACGCCCGAGCCGCACTGCATCACCGCCTGCGCCGGGGCACGCCCGCCCAGCACCGCGCCGAACTCCGCACGCAGCGTTTCGGCCGGCTTGAAGTGGCCGTCCGCTCCCAGGTTGTCCTTGAAGAAACGATTGACCGCGCCGGGGATATGGCCGCCGACCGGGTCCAGCGTTTCGTTCTCGCCGCGGAAGCGGTCGGGCGCCCGCGCATCCACCACCAGCAGCCTGGCGTTGTCCAGGCTGCTGACCAGCGCCGCCGCATCGACGGTCGGCACCAGCGACTGGCGGCGCGTGACCTTGCCGGGGAATTCCGGTTCCGGCGCGGCATCGTGCTCCAGCGGCAGGCCGGCCTTGACCCAGGCGTCCTTGCCGCCGTCGAGCACGGCCACCTCGCCATGGCCGATCCAGCGCAGCAGCCACCACAGCCGCGCGGCGTACATGCCGCCCTGCGCATCGTAGGCCACTATCGGGGTGTCGTCGTCGATGCCCAGCGCCTGCAGCCGCGCGACAAAGTCGTCAGGGTCGGGCAGCGGATGGCGCCCGTTGGTGCCGGTCTTGGTACCGGACAGTTCGTTGTCCAGGTGCAGATAGAAGGCGCCGGGCAGGTGGCCGACGTGATAGGCCTCGCGGCCGGCGGCCGGGTTGGCCAGGTCGAAGCTGCAATCGATCACGACGCAGCGGCCGGGACCGGCCAGCAACGATTGCAGCGCGGTGACGGAGATCAGCGGTTTCTGCATGGGAATCCTGTAGCGGTCGATGGGCGGGTAGGACTGGCTTAAAGGAATGCTACACCTCGGGATGCACTTCCGCCTCGGCCGACTTGACCGGTGTGGCGGGCGTTGGCTTGGTGTCGGTGCCTTCGCGCGCGCGCATCAGCGTGGTGATAATGCCGCTGGCGACGATCAGCGCCATGCCCAGCCAGGACAGCCAGTTCAGCTTGTCGGACCAGATCAGCATGCCCCATACGCTGGAGAACACGATGCCGGCGTACTGCAGGTTGGCGGTCAGCAGCGTATTGCCGCGCTTGTAGGCGCGCGTCATCGCGGTCTGGCCCAGCGTGGCCAGCACGCCGATGGTCAGCAGCAGGCCTACACCCTTCCAGGTGTGCGGGCTGGTGCCACCGAACAGCATCCACACCAGGCCGGCCACCATGCCCACCACCGAGAAATAGAACACGATGCGGCCCTCGGGCTCGCCCAGCTGGCCGAGCTGGCGCACCTCGACATAAGCGAGCGCGGTAAACACGCCCGAGATCAGCCCGACCAGGCCGCCGGTGAGCTGGTCCTTGCCGACCGAGGGCTGCAGCAGGCAGATCACGCCGGCGAACGACATCAGGATCGCCACCACCAGGCGCCGGTCGGCGCTGCCGCCAGTGCCGGCCAGCGTGGCGCTGGCGCCGAGGATCAGTGCCATCCACACCGGCGACATGTAGTTCAGCGTCATCGCCGTGGCCAGCGGCAGCAGCGAGATCGAAGTGAACCACAGCATCAGGGAGGTCACGCCGAACACGCTGCGCTTGATATGCGACAGCATGTGCGGCGTGCGCACCGAGACGCCGCGCGAGGACAGCAGCACCCATATGATCACCACGCTGATCAGGCCGCGGTAGAAGACGATTTCGCCGGTGGTGTACAGGTCGGATGCCAGCTTGACGCCAACCCCCATCAACGAAAAGGCGAAGGCGGCGAACAGCATCCAGAGCGATTGCATGGCGGGGCGTGGTAAGGCGTGGCGAGGCAAAACAGGCGGGAGCGATGATTCTAGCAGCGCACATCCAGCGCTAAAACAAAACGGACCGCCGTGGCGGTCCGTTGCAGCGCGTGTGTGTGAAGATGCGTGCGGTTATCGACCTCACCTCGCGAACTAGCCTGCGTAAGCCATGGCCCGGCGATACCACTCGTGGAAATGCTGCATGCCGTCTTCCATCGGCGACTGGTAGGGCCCGACCTCGCTGGTGCCGCGCTTGAGCAGGGCGAGGCGGCCGGCGTCCATGCGCTCGGCGATCTCGTCGTCCTCGATGCAGGTTTCCATATAGGCGGCGCGCTCGGCCTCGACGAACTCGCGCTCGAACAGCACGATTTCCTCGGGGTAGTAGAACTCCACCACATTGCGGGTCTTGCGCGGGCCGACCGGGTGCAGCGTCGAGATCACCAGCACGTTCGGGTACCACTCCACCATGATGTTGGGGTAGTAGGTCAGCCAGATCGCGCCGTGCCGGGGCAGCTCGCCGTTATTGAAGCGCAGCACCGCGTCGTGCCATTTCTGGTACGTCGGGCTGCCGGGACGCTTCAGGCCGGCATGCAGGCCCACGGTCTGCACGCTGTGCCACTCGCCGAACTCCCACTTGAGGTCGTCGCACGACACGAAGCTGCCCAGCCCCGGGTGGAACGGCACGACGTGGTAGTCCTCCAGATAGACCTCGATAAAGGTCTTCCAGTTGTAGTCGCACTCGTGCACCTCGACATGGTCGAGCATATAGCCGTCGAAGTTCAGGTCCTGCGCCACGCCGAGCCTTGCCAGGTCGGCGCGCACGTCGCGCTTGCCGTCGAACAGCAGGCCGTTCCAGTTCTGCAGCGGCGAACGCTTCAGGTGCAGGCACGGCTGCTGGGCGAAATGCGGCGCCCCGAGCAGTTCGCCCTTGAGGTCGTAGGTCCAGCGGTGCAGGGGGCAGACGATGTTCTGCGCATTGCCGCGGCCGTTGAGCATGATGGCCTGGCGGTGGCGGCAGACGTTGGACATCAGCTCCACGCCGGCGGCATTGCGCACCAGCATGCGGCCTTCGTCCTCGGCCTTCAGCGTGTGGTAGTCGCCGACTTCGGGAACCATCAGTTCATGGCCAACGTACCCGGGGCCATTCCTGAACAACAGTTCCAGTTCTTGTTGATGCAGCGCTTCGTCGAAATAGACGCCGACGGGCAGTTGCGAATCAGCCGGCGCAAGATTGAGCGCGGTGCTGAGATTGGACATTATCCCCACTCCCAGATGAACAGGTGAAAGCAGTGAACAACCCAACCATCGAAAATTGAATCGATTTGGGAAAGACTGCCGCGGCTCCGGGAAGCTCCCCTCGGAATCCTGACGGCGAACGGGAGATTGTACCCGACCCGAAAAGTTAAGGGACTGATTTTTTTGCCTTTTTAGCGAAAAAGTCGACCCGGGTCGTCATCGGGGTGCCGTACCGGGCTCATTCCGAAAGACGACCCGAGCGCACAAGTCACATTGATGCAGGGAGTGATCGATGGGGGGCATGAGGTCGTGCGCAACAATAGGGCAAGCCCCCGCTTTGGCGTAAAATCCGGCTTTCCCATCCGGGTTTTCCATAGCGCATGGATGCGCAGTGACCCCGGCATTCATATTTCCAGGCCCCGACATGGCAAAAACGACGACCGTTGAGGTCCAGACCGACGACACCAATCCAGCCTCGGCGCCGCCGGCTTCCTATGAAGCGGCGATGGCCGAGCTGGAGACCCTGGTGGTCAGCATGGAGAGCGGCGAACTGCCGCTGGAAGCGTCGCTGGCCGCGTACCGCCGCGGCGCGGAGCTGGTGCGTTACTGCCAGCAGAAGCTGGAGCGCGTGGAGCAGCAGGTCAGGGTGCTGGACGGCGACGGACTCAGGCCGCTCACCGGCGAAGCCAATGGCGGCAATGGTGGCAATGGGGACCTCCGGGGGGCAGACGAGGAATGAGCGACTTCGCGCAATGGATGCAGGCGCAGGGCGCCCGTACCGAAGCGGCACTGCAGGCAGCGTTGCCCGATGCCAACACCGTGCCGCAGACGCTGCACGAAGCGATGCGCTATGCTGCGCTGAGCGGCGGCAAGCGCGTGCGGCCGCTGCTGGTGCATGCCGCTGGCGAAGTCAGCGGGGCCGATCCGGCCGCCTGCGACGCGGCGGCCTGCGCGGTGGAGATGATCCACGCCTATTCGCTGGTGCACGACGACATGCCCTGCATGGACGACGACGACCTGCGCCGCGGCCGGCCCACGGTGCACAAGGCCTATGATCAGGCCACCGCGCTGCTGGTGGGCGATGCGCTGCAGACCCAGGCCTTTATCGTGCTGGCCGGCACCGGGGCGCTGGCGCCCGCGGCGCGGCTGCAGCTCGTGGCCGAGCTGGCGCTTGCGTCGGGCTCGACCGGCATGGCCGGCGGCCAGGCGATCGACCTGCAGAACGTGGGCCGCGCGATGACGCGCGACGCGCTCGAGGCGATGCACCGGATGAAGACCGGTGCGCTGCTGCGCGCGAGCGTGCGCATGGGTGCGCTGTGTGGTGAAATCGACGCCCTGGGCCTGGCCGAGCTCGATCGCTACGCGGCGGCGGTGGGATTGGCGTTCCAGGTGGTTGACGATATTCTGGACGTGACCGCGGATACCGCCACGCTGGGCAAGACCGCCGGCAAGGATGCGGCGCACGACAAGCCCACCTACGTGTCGCTGATGGGGCTGGCAGCGGCGCGCGAGCTGGCCGGGACGCTGCGCGCCGAGGCCCACGAGGCGCTGGCCGGCTTTGGCGAGCGCGCGGCCCGCCTGCGCGACCTGGCCGACCTGATCGTGCTGCGCACACATTGACTATGAGCCGGACGCAAGAATCCGGCGGCCGAACGGCGAACGGAAAACATGACCTACGCACTCCTCAACAAGATTGACGCCCCCGCAGACCTGCGCAAGCTCGACCGGCGCGAGCTCCAGACCCTGGCGGAGGAATTGCGCGCCTATGTGCTGGAGTCGGTTTCGCAGACCGGCGGCCACCTGTCGTCCAACCTCGGCACGGTTGAGCTGACCATTGCGCTGCACTACGTCTTCAATACCCCGGAAGACCGGCTGGTATGGGACGTCGGCCACCAGAGCTATCCGCACAAGATCCTGACCGGCCGCCGCGAGCGCATGCATACGCTGCGCCAGTGGGGCGGCATCTCGGGCTTCCCGCGCCGCAGCGAGAGCGAGTACGACACCTTCGGCACCGCGCATTCGTCGACCTCGATCTCGGCCGCCCTCGGCATGGCGCTGGGCGCACGCACGCTGGGCGACAAGCGCGTCTCGGTAGCGGTGATCGGCGATGGCGCGATGACCGCGGGCATGGCCTTCGAGGCCCTGAACAATGCCGGCGTCTACAAGGACCTGCCGCTGGTGGTGGTGCTCAACGACAACGACATGTCGATCTCGCCGCCGGTGGGCGCGCTCAACCGCCACCTGGCGCGGCTGCTGAGCGGGCAGTTCTACGCGGCCACCAAGAAGGGCATCGAGAAGGTGCTGTCGGTAGCGCCGCCGGTGCTCGAGTTCGCCAAGCGCTTCGAGGAACATGCCAAGGGCATGATGGTGCCGGCCACGCTGTTCGAGGAATTCGGCTTCAACTACATCGGCCCGATCGACGGCCACGACCTGAACTCGCTGGTGCCGACGCTGCAGAACATCCGCGAGCGCGCGCTGGAAGGCGGCGGCCCGCAGTTCCTGCACGTGGTGACCAAGAAAGGCCAAGGCTACAAGCTGGCCGAGGCCGACCCGATCCTGTACCACGGCCCGGGCAAGTTCAATCCGGCCGAAGGCATCCGCCCGGCGGCCAAGCCGGCGCGCAAGACCTATACGCAGGTGTTCGGCGAATGGCTGTGCGACATGGCCGCTGCCGACAAGCGCCTGGTGGGCATTACCCCGGCGATGCGCGAGGGCTCGGGCATGGTCGAGTTCGAGAGGCGCTTCCCGGAACGCTATTACGACGTCGGCATCGCCGAGCAGCACGCGGTGACCTTTGCCGGCGGGCTGGCGTGCGAAGGCCTGAAGCCGGTGGTGGCGATCTACTCGACCTTCCTGCAGCGCGGCTATGACCAGTTGATCCACGACGTGGCGCTGCAGAACCTGCCGGTGGTGTTCGCGCTGGACCGCGCCGGCCTGGTCGGCGCCGACGGTGCCACGCACGCCGGTGCCTACGATATCGCCTACCTGCGCTGCATCCCCAACATGGTGGTGATGACGCCCTCGGACGAGAATGAGTGCCGGCAACTGCTGAGCACCGCGTTCCACCACGACGGCCCGTCCGCGGTGCGCTATCCGCGCGGCTCCGGCCCGGGCGCGGCCATCGCGGCCGAACTCGCCACCGTGCCGGTCGGCAAGGGCGTGGTGCGCCGCGAAGGCGCTGCGCGCGCCGGGCATCGCGTCGGCTTCCTGGCGTTCGGCTCGATGCTGCAGCCAGCGATGGGCGCCGCCGACGCGCTGGACGCCACGGTGGCCGACATGCGCTTCGTCAAGCCGCTCGACGTCGAGCTGGTCAAGCGCCTGGCCGCGGAGAACGACTTCCTGGTGACGGTGGAAGAGGGCAGCACGATGGGCGGCGCCGGCAGCGCGGTGCTCGAAGCGCTGGCCGAAGCCGGCATCGACACGCCGGTGCTGGTACTGGGCCTGCCCGACCGCTTTGTCGACCATGGCGACCCGGCCTTCCTGCTGCAGCAATGCGGGCTAGATGCGGCCGGCATCGAGCGCTCGGTGCGCGAGCGTTTCGGGCTGGACCAGCCCAAGGTCACGGTCGCTTCGCGCGTGGCCTGATTCCCGTTCGCGCGGGACGCCGGCAGGTCCGGCGATCCCCGTGGCGGGCAGGGGGATTCGTACCTTCGCGGCCCCTCGGGCAACGAGTGCGTCCGAATTCCCTTAAACTCCCCCTTTTGTGTTCGCAGCTGCGGGTCGGCGCGCCCTGTGCCGGGTCCCGTGGTTTCACACTCGTTGCGCGGCAGGATGGACTGCGAAAATGCCGCGACCGTAAGGATCTGTGCCGCCCCCTTTGGCGCAGCCCTGGAGGAAACCGTAGATGAATGACATCAATCCCGCCTTTGTGATGCCCGACGTCCAGTCGAGCCTCGACACCCGCCAGATCCCCATCCAGCGCGTCGGTGTCAAGGGCGTGCGATATCCCGTGACCCTGAAGACCCCGACCGGCGTGGTGCCGACCGTGGGTACCTTCAACCTCGACGTGCACCTGCCCGCGGACCAGAAGGGCACGCATATGTCGCGCTTCGTTGCGCTGCTGGAAGAAGAGCGCGAGCCGCTGGAACTGGCCAGCTTCCGGCTGCTGCTCGACAAGATGCTGGAAAAGCTCGAGGCCGAGGCCGGCCGCATCGAGGTCACCTTCCCGTACTTCATCAGCAAGATCGCGCCGGTGTCGGGCGTGCAGTCGCTGCTGGACTACGAGGTCACGCTGACCGGCGAAGTGCGCAACGGCGCCACGCGCGTATTCCTGAAGGCGCTGGTGCCGGTGACCAGCCTGTGCCCGTGCTCGAAGAAGATCTCGCAGTATGGCGCGCACAACCAGCGCTCGCATATCACCATGAACGTGGAACTGGCCGATGAGCTGCCGGTAGAAGCGCTGGTGCGGATGGCCGAGGAAGAGGCTTCGTGCGAACTGTGGGGCTTGCTCAAGCGGCCGGACGAGAAGTTCGTTACCGAGCGGGCTTATGAGAATCCGAAGTTTGTCGAGGATCTGGTGCGGGATATCGCCATGCGGCTGAATGCCGACGATCGTATCGCGGCTTATGTGCTGGAGGCGGAGAACTTTGAGTCGATCCACAACCATAGCGCTTATGCGGTGATTGAGCGGGACAAGCGGGTGAATTGATCGCGTTGTCGCTGCTATGGAAAAAGCCACCGCTTGCGGTGGCTTTTTCTTTATCGTGCGCCTCAGCATACCGCCGGTTTGCTCCCGGAAGAGGGAGCACCCAAGCGGTCATTCGATACGCTTGGGTATGCCAACGGTCAGGCCGCCGACGGCAACCGGATATCCGCCAGATCCCACCGCGGCGTCACCCCATACCCATACTCGTGCCGCCCCAGCTCCGGCGCCGCCTGCAATCGCATCGCACCGGCAAACGCAATCATCGCGCCGTTATCCGTGCAGAACGCCAGATCCGGGTAATACACCTCGATCCTGCGCTGCTTGCCAAGCCAATCCAAACGCTCCCGCAACTGCCGGTTGGCCCCCACACCGCCAGCCACCACCAGCCGCTTGTGGCCGGTCTGCTTCAGCGCCGCCATCGACTTGGCCGCCAGCACATCGACAATCGCATCGACAAATGCCCGCGCCAGGTTGGCCCGGTCCTGCTCGCAGGTATTGGCGAGCTTGCGCGTCTGCGTCAGCACCGCCGTTTTCAGCCCGGCGAACGAGAAATCCAGGTTGCCTGAATGCAGCATCGGCCGCGGCAGCGCGAACGCGCCGGGCGTGCCGAACTCGGCCAGGCGCGACACTTCCGGACCGCCCGGGTAGCCGAGGCCGAGCAGCTTGGCGGTCTTGTCGAAGGCCTCGCCCGCGGCATCGTCCAGCGTTTCGCCCAGCAGCGCGTAGTCGCCGATGCCGCGCACTTCCATCAGTTGCGTATGCCCGCCGGACACCAGCAGCGCCACGAACGGGAACGGCGGCGGCTCGCGGGTCAGCAATGGCGACAGCAGGTGGCCTTCGAGGTGGTGCACGCCCACCATCGGCACGTTCAGCGCAAAACCCAGCGCGTTGGCCACCGAAGCGCCGACCAGCAGCGCGCCGGCCAGCCCGGGGCCCTGGGTAAAGGCGATCGCGTCGATGTCCTGGCGCGTGCGGCCGGCGTCGGCCAACACCTGCGCCAGCAGCGGCAACACGCGCCGGATATGGTCGCGCGAGGCCAGTTCGGGGACCACGCCGCCATAGTCGCGGTGCATGGCGATCTGCGAGTGCAGCGCATGCGCCAGCAGGCCGGCCTCGGTGTCGTAGAGGGCCAGCCCGGTTTCGTCGCAGGAAGATTCGATGCCGAGGACAAGCATGTGATGAGGATACGGCCGCGCCGGTCAGTAAGACGGGGAAACGGCTGACAAAACAACAGGTTGCAGGAAGCGCGCAGGGTAGCACAGCGGCGCGCCGCGTGCTTTTCGCTACAATCTGCCCTTTCTTGAGCGGTGGCAACACAATGGACTTGCGAGGCGTGCAATGAGCGGGGCGGCAACTTCCCCCATCACCCGGACCGGCCGGTATGACGTGGCCGTGCTGGGCGCGGGGGCGGCCGGCATGATGTGCGCCGCCGTGGCCGGCCAGCGGGGTGCGCGCGTGGTGCTGATCGACCATGCCACGAAGCTTGCCGAGAAGATCCGCATCTCGGGTGGCGGGCGCTGCAATTTCACCAACCTGCAGGCCGGCCCCGCCAACTACCTGTCGTCCAATCCGCACTTCTGCCGTTCGGCGCTGGCGCGCTACACGCCGCAGGACTTCCTCGACCTCATGCGCCGGTACGGCATCGCATGGCACGAGAAGCACCGCGGCCAGCTTTTCTGCAACGACAGCGCCGAAGACGTGATCGGCATGCTGCGCGCCGAGTGCGACACCGGCCATGTGCGCTGGCAGACCGGCTGCACCGTGACCGAGGTCCGGCGCGAGGGCGATGACTTCCTGCTGCTGACTTCTACCGGCACGGTGCGGGCCGGCGCGCTGGTGGTCGCCACCGGCGGGCTGTCGATTCCCAAGATCGGCGCGACCGACTTCGGCTACCGCATCGCCCGGCAGTTCGGACTTGGCATCGTCGAAACCCGGCCGGCGCTGGTGCCGCTGACCTTCGACGGCAAGGACTGGGCGTCGTTCGCGCCGCTGGCCGGCGTGTCGCTGGAAGTGGATATCGGCACCGGCAGCGGCAAGAGCGCGGGCGCCTTCCGCGAAGACCTGCTTTGGACCCACCGCGGGCTGTCCGGACCGGCCGTGCTGCAGATCTCCAGCTACTGGCGCCCGGGCACGCCGATCACGATCGATTTGTTCGACGGCGAGGACGCCGCGGCGTGGCTGCTGGAGCAGAAGGGCGGCAGCCGCAAGCACCTCGGCAACCTGCTGGCGCAACGGCTGCCGGCGCGGCTGGCCGATGCCTGGTGCGCGGCGTCGGGCGTCGACGCCACGCTGCCGCTGCACGATATTACGGACAAGGCGCTGCGCAAGCTCGGCGCTACGCTGAACGACTGGCGCATCGTGCCGTCGGGCACCGAGGGCTACCGCAAGGCGGAGGTGACGATCGGCGGCGTCGACACGCGCGCGCTGTCGTCGACCACGATGATGGCCCGCGACGTGCCGGGCCTGTATTTCATCGGCGAGGTGGTGGACGTAACCGGCTGGCTCGGCGGCTACAACTTCCAGTGGGCGTGGGCTTCTGCAGTGGCTGCAGGCGAGGCGGCGACAGAGGCCACGCGCACGTCGGCGGCGGGGCGCTCGGTGGCATAAATCACCGCTATCGCTACGGAAAAGCGGCTAAAACGGCATGCGATTAGTGTCCGTTGCGCGCCACTTCCTGCCCGGATTGTTGGTGCTACAATCCAAGGCTTCGTAAAGCCGCTTATCCCGAAAATTCTTTATTTTCAGGCCAAATGACCACGATCCGTCTCAAGGAAAACGAGCCTTTTGAAGTCGCCTTGCGCCGTTTCAAGCGCACCATCGAGAAGAACGGGCTGATTCCGGAACTCCGGGCCCGCGAGTTTTACGAAAAGCCCACCGCCGCCCGCAAGCGCAAGAAGGCTGCCGCCGAAAAGCGCCATTACAAGCGCATCCGCAGCCAGATGCTGCCGAAGAAGCTGTACTGATCCGGCAACTTCCCGCTTGCATCCGACCCGCTGTGGCGTACGCTTCGGCGGGTTTTTGCGTTTGGGACCTTGCAGATGGCGGCCGTCGCCGCCACCTGTGAGTGTCCACCCACTTTTCTGGAAGATCACGATGTCCCTCAAAGCCCGTATCAGCGAAGACATGAAGACCGCCATGCGCGCCCGCGAAACGGATCGCCTTGGCACCATCCGCCTGCTGCTGGCCGCCATCAAGCAGCGCGAGGTCGACGAACGCGTGGAGCTGGACGATGCCGCCGTGCTGGCCGTGGTCGAGAAACTGATCAAGCAGCGCAAGGATTCGATCTCGCAGTTCCAGCAGGCCGGCCGCAATGATCTCGCCGACAAGGAACTGGCCGAAGTCGAAGTGCTGAAGGTCTATATGCCCGCGGCGCTGTCCGACGAAGAAGTCGCCGCGGAAGTCCAGCAGGCCGTGGCGGCCACCGGCGCCACCGGTCCGCAGGACATGGGCAAGGTCATGGGCGTGCTGAAGGGCAAGCTGGCCGGCCGTGCCGACATGACTGCCGTATCGGCGCTGGTCAAGGCAGCGCTTGCACCAAAGTAAATACTGATTTAATCCGTTATCAGCACGATATGCACCGAACCGGTATGGTTCGGTGCATTTGCGCGAGGATGCAATCAAGTGCCGGCGGCCGTATCATGCTGCACTACAATGTTTCGATAGCAGCCGGGCGCCGCACCGGTCACGCATTCCAAGAAAAGTGCCGCCCGCAGCGGGTCGGCCATGCCTCAGGACGGTCTCTCGGGTGATTCCGCAATCCTTTATTCAGGACCTGCTCAACCGTGTCGACATTGTCGATGTGGTGGGCAAGTATGTGCAGCTGAAGAAGGGCGGCGCCAATTTCATGGGGCTGTGCCCCTTCCATAACGAGAAATCGCCGTCATTCACGGTGTCGCCGACCAAGCAGTTCTACCACTGCTTCGGTTGTGGCGCGCATGGCTCGGCCATCGGCTTTCTGATGGAATATTCGGGCCAGTCGTATCCCGAAGCGGTGCGCGAGCTGGCCCAGTCGGTCGGCATGAGCGTGCCGGAAGAGCGTGACCGGCTGCCGCCGGGCCAGCGCGCCGAGCAGCAGGCACGTTCGGTGGCGCTGTCCGACGCCATGACCCGGGCCACCGATTTCTACCGCCGCCAGCTCCGCAGTGCGCCGCAGGCGATCCAGTATCTGAAGGGCCGCGGGCTCACCGGCGAGGTCGCCGCGAACTTCGGCCTGGGCTATGCGCCGGACGACTGGCAGGGCCTGGAGGCCGTGTTCGGCAGCTATCGCGACGACAACATCGCCGCGCCGCTGGTCGAGGCCGGCCTGCTGATCGAGAGCGATAAACGCGATGCGGACGGCAAGCCACGGCGCTATGACCGCTTCCGTGACCGCATCATGTTCCCCATCCGCAACACCAAGGGGGCCGTGATCGGCTTCGGCGGCCGGGTGATGGGGCAGGGCGAGCCGAAATACCTGAACTCGCCGGAGACCCCGCTGTTCAGCAAGGGCACCGAACTGTACGGATTGTTCGAGGCCCGTCACGCCATTCGGGAAACCGGCTACGTGCTGGTGGTCGAAGGGTATATGGACGTCGTGGCGCTGGCCCAGCTCGGTTTCGCCAATGCCGTCGCCACCCTGGGCACGGCGTGCACACCTGTGCACGTGCAGAAGCTGCTGCGCCAGACCGACGCGGTGGTGTTCTCGTTCGACGGTGACGCTGCCGGTCGCCGTGCGGCGCGGCGGGCGCTGGAAGCCTGCCTGCCGCATGTGGCCGACAACAAGACCATCCGCTTCCTGTTCCTGCCGGCCGAGCATGATCCGGACAGCTATGTGCGCGAAGAGGGCACTGAGGCCTTTGCCACCCAGGTACGCAACGCCATGCCGCTGTCGCGGTTCTTGCTGCAATCGGTGACCGAAGAGCTGGACATGCGCCAGCCAGAGGGCCGCGCCCGTGCCCAATACGAGGCCAGGCCGCTGCTGCAGGCCATGCCCGCCGGCGGCCTGCGGCTACAGATTGTGCGTGAACTTGCCGATGCCACGGGTACGACACCGGCCGAGATCGAAGCGATCTGCGGCCTGCGCAGCGACCCGGCCCGCGTCGGCCGTTTTGAAAAGCCGCGCCCGCGCGCGCGGCGTCAGGCCCCGACCGGCCTCGAGCAGCGGGTAATCCAGTTGCTGATGTGCTATCCGGCGTTGTCGGCGCGGATGGACGAAGATGCACGCGCGCTGCTGCTCGATGGCGACAGCGGTGACAGCGAAGTGCTGGCGCATCTGGTGGCGGCGTGTGATGCGATCGAAGGCGAGGTCAATTTTGCGGCCTTCAGCGAACACCTGGCGCAGTCGCCCTACGCGGAGGTGTATGCCGGGGCGCGGACGGCGGTGTTGCGCGAAGAGATCGAGGAGACGCCCGCCACCCATGAATTCGACGCGGCCATCACCAAGCTGCTGGCCGAGCCGCTGCGGCGCGAGCTCGACGTCCTGCAGGCCGAAGTGGTGGCCGGCACGGCCGATGAAGCGGCCAAGCAGCGTATGCGCTGGCTGGTGGGCGAAATCCACCGCCGGCGCCAACTTGGCTAGAGCGCCGCGGGGCGCCCTGGCGATCAACCGGGAGGCAGCGGTAAGCGTTGGAATAGAGGGACTGGGCCGGCACTGCCGAGCTTAAGCCTTGATTTTTCAGGTGAAAACCTCATCTGACAGGAAGCCGGCTATCCGTGGCGTGCTACAATAGCCGGTTTGGATTGCGAAATCTTTCTCTCCAGTTCTGGTGAAAGTGAGCGTGCCAATGGCAAAGGCCAAAGCAACCGAAAGGGTTACCTCTAAAGCTCCCCAGTCAGGGAGCGGCAAGGCGTCTGTGAAAACAACGGCGGCGAAGACATCGACCGCGTCAGTCAAGACACCAGCCCGGTCTGCGCCATCAAAGTCCGCGCGTAGCGTTGAAACGACGCCCGCCGTGACGACTCCCGCCAGGACTCGCACATCCAAGGAAACACAGGCCTCGACTTCGGCACGCGAGAGCGGCAAGAGCGCCAGTACGAGCGGCAAGGTCGCCGCATCTGCACCAGTGAAAGGCAAGAGTATCACCGTGGCGAAACAGCAGAATACCGAAGTCGAGAGCAAGCGAGCGGCAGCAGCCGGCGCCAAGAGCGGAGCCGCCAAGGCGGACACCACCGCGACGGCGACCAAGGCGCGCGCCGCGACACCTGCATCCGTTGCATCCGAGCGTCCCGCTGCGCCGGCAATCAAGCCGGAGCCGAAAAAGCGTGGCCGCAAGCCCAAGGCCGAGATGCAGCACGACGACAGCACAACAGACGACGTGACTGAAGAGTTTTACGAGAACGACATGCCGGCGGCAACGCCCGCTGCGGCACCGAAGACCGAAAAGCAGAAAGCCAAGGACCGCAAGGCCAAGGAAAAGGCCCTGCTCAAGGAGTTCGCCTCGACCCAGCAGGGCACCGAAGAGGAGCTCGAGCTGCGTCGTCAGAAGCTCAAGGCGCTGATCAAGCTGGGCAAGTCGCGCGGCTACCTGACCTATGCGGAAATCAACGATCACCTGCCGGACGACATGGTCGATTCGGAAACGATCGACACGCTGGTCGCCACGCTGAACGACATCGGCATCGCTGTCTATGAACAGGCGCCCGATGCCGAGACGCTGCTGCTCAACGACAACGCCCCGTCCGCCACCAGCGAGGAAGAAGCCGAGGAAGAGGCCGAAGCGGCCCTGTCCACGGTGGACTCCGAGTTCGGCCGCACCACCGACCCCGTGCGCATGTACATGCGCGAGATGGGTACGGTCGAGCTGCTGACGCGTGAGGGCGAAATCGAGATCGCCAAGCGTATCGAGGCCGGCCTGAAGGACATGGTGATGGCGATCTCGGCTTGCCCGGTCACCATCTCCGAGATCCTGGCCCATGCCGAGCGCGTGGCCAGCGACGAGATCAAGATCGACGAGTTCGTCGACGGCCTGATCGACCCGAACGCCGACGAAGCCCCTGAAGCGCCGGCCGCCCCGGCGGCGGCGTCCGACGACGAGGATATCGAGTCCGACGACGAAGAGGAAAGCGACGAGGACGAAGATGACGAAGGCGGTGCCGGCGCCGGTGCGTCCGCGCGCCAGCTCGAGGAACTGAAGCAGAACGCGCTGGAAAAATTCCGCGTGATCGCCGAGCAGTTCGACAAGATGCGCCGTGCGTTCGAGAAGGAAGGCTACAAGTCCAAGCCCTACGTCAAGGCGCAGGAAGCCATCCAGGCCGAACTGATGGGCATCCGCTTCACCGCGCGCAACGTCGAGCGCCTGTGCGACACGCTGCGCGGCCAGGTGGACGAAGTGCGCAAGCTCGAGCGCTCGATCCTGAATATCGTGGTCGACAAGTGCGGCATGCCGCGTTCGGAGTTCGTCGCCCGCTTCCCGGGCAACGAGACCAACCTCGAGTGGATCAACACCGTGGTGGCCGACGGCAAGCCGTACAGCGCCATCGTCGAGCGCAACGTGCCGGCCGTGCATGAGCTGCAGCAGAAGCTGATCGACCTGCAGTCGCGCGTGGTGCTGCCGCTGAAGGAACTGAAGGGTGTCAACCGCAAGATGGCCGAGGGCGAGCGTCGTGCCCGCGAAGCCAAGCGCGAGATGACCGAGGCCAACCTGCGCCTGGTGATCTCGATCGCCAAGAAGTACACCAACCGCGGCCTGCAGTTCCTCGACCTGATCCAGGAAGGCAACATCGGCCTGATGAAGGCGGTGGACAAGTTCGAATACCGCCGCGGCTACAAGTTCTCGACGTACGCCACGTGGTGGATCCGCCAGGCCATCACGCGCTCGATCGCCGACCAGGCGCGCACCATCCGTATCCCGGTGCACATGATCGAGACGATCAACAAGATGAACCGCATCTCGCGCCAGATCCTGCAGGAAACCGGCAATGAGCCGGATCCGGCAACGCTGGCCGAGAAGATGGAGATGCCGGAAGACAAGATCCGCAAGATCATGAAGATCGCCAAAGAGCCGATCTCCATGGAAACGCCGATCGGTGACGACGACGACTCCCATCTGGGCGACTTCATCGAGGACACCAATACGCTGGCCCCGGCCGAAGCGGCGCTGCACGGCTCCATGCGCGACGTCGTCAAGGACGTGCTGGACTCGCTGACGCCGCGCGAAGCCAAGGTGCTGCGCATGCGCTTCGGCATCGAAATGAGCACCGACCATACGCTGGAAGAGGTCGGCAAGCAGTTCGACGTCACGCGTGAACGGATCCGCCAGATCGAAGCCAAGGCACTGCGCAAGCTGCGCCACCCGAGCCGCTCGGACAAGCTGAAGAGTTTCCTGGAAGGCAACTAAACGCTTCCAAGGGCCTCTAGCTCATGCCTGGTTAGAGCAGCGGACTCATAATCCGTTGGTGCCGTGTTCGACTCACGGGAGGCCCACCAATATTTGGAGTAAAAACAAGGGGTTACGATATTTCGTAACCCCTTTTTCTTTTGGGCTGTCAACGAAATGTCAACCGGGCTCCAGCATGGCAAGCGGGTTGAGGTTGCGGGCTTCCTGTAAGTGCTCCGGAGCCAGATGCGCGTATCGCATGGTCATCGTCAGTGACGCATGGCCTAGGATGCGCTGCAATGCGAGGATGTTGCCGCCGTTCATCATGAAGTGAGAGGCAAAGGTGTGCCGCAAGACATGAGTCAACTGGCCGTCAGGTAGATCCAATTTGGCTGCGACTACGGCCTTGCGAAAGGTGTGATAGCAGTTGCCAAAGAGTCGGCCTTCACTACGTGCTTCCGCGTGGTTGGCCAGCTTCTCTTGGAGTTCAGACGAAATCGGCACGCTCCGATTCCGACCGCTCTTTGTGCCGGTGAAGTGAATGGAGCCAGCTCGGATCTGTGTTGCTGTCAGCTCTTCCGCTTCACTCCAGCGAGCACCAGTAGCAAGGCAAACTTGCGAGACCAGCAACGTATCGACACTGTCTGTTAGCCTCAACAGTAGGGCTTTGATCTGTTGCAGGCTGAGAAAGCTAAGCTCGCGCTCGACCTGCTTTATCTGCCTTACGCCAGACAGTGGATTCTCTTTCTTCCACAAGCCTAGGCGCCGCAACTCGTTGAACACCGCGCGCATGTAGGCATGCTCGCGATTGACTCCGCCGGCGCTGATACCCGCCTGCTGTCGCTTGGCGCGGTACTCCGCAAACATCTCAGCACTGAATCTGTCTGCTGTCGGATCACCGAGGGCTTGGCACATGGCAAGCAATCTGGCATGTGTATCATCGCCCGCGCGCAAGTTCGCACCGTGGTGGGTGTGCCATAGTTTCACGAGATCGGAAAGGCGGCGAGTATCGCGCTTCTGCGGCTGCCATTCCGGTACCGTGTTCACTTGGGTAGTGAGCCAAGCCTCCCAGGCCAAGGCATCCGCCTTGATCTTGAACGTCTTGCGATACCGCTTACCGCCGCGCCCGCCAGGCTGAATGTCGGCAACCCAACCACTGTCAGTCTTCTTTATCGCCATCGCAGGTCTTCGGCGGTTGTTCTGCGGCCATTGCCCTCAAGCGCTCCTCGACATTCCTTAGGCCCGGAGCAGTGATTTCGTCCAGGTACTTGTTCCAGGCGTCGGCTTTCGGCGCAAGATCCGATTCCCAAAATTGACGCTCAATTTGCGCAGCCTGTAGATAAAGATCTCTCCTCGCGGATGGGTTGTAGAGGAGGGCGTCATTCAATGACTTGTTGATTCCGTCGAATGGGTCCTGAGGAAAAAGTGCAGGCGCCTCTCCCGTCACAAGCCATTCAGTGTATCGAGGGTCCAGCTTTGACACTGCTTGGATCATCTCAACGGTCGGTTGCTGCCTCCGATTGAACAGATTCGCCCACTTTTGAGCGGGCACACCAGTTCGCTTGGCCAGCCATGTGTATCGGCCGTAGTCGTCAGTACCCAGCACTTTGATCAGGGTAATCATTCGCTCGCGGAGATCCTTCGTCCGCAGGTCTTCTGGCTGCTCGTTGTCGGTTCGTTCGTCTGTCGTCATATCGATCCCCGGTTCCGGCGTCCCTCAAAGATATTGCATTTCATGCAAACTTGTGAAAGTATGCATGGCATGCAATGTTACAGGGTATGTATGCCATGCAATTTCGTGAGAGGGTGATGACCAATGGGGCCGATGCCGCCCCCTTGCTCGGGGCTGCGCATTCACCGTTGGTCACGCGCGAGCGTTTCGCGGAACTCGTAGGTCTTCCTCTTGGCGTTATTGAATCCCAGTGTGACAAGGGCTACTGGCCTACCTATCGGGTAGGGAAGTACAGCCTGATCAATCTCGCTCTCCTTCAGAGCCAGCTTCTTGGCCGTGAGTTTACCCATCCCGAGCGCTCATGATTGTCGAGATGGGGCAACACGATCAGTTGTCGTCCGAATGCGCCAGCGGCGCGTCCTGCGCTGACGGTCGCCCGCAGCGTAGCGAGGACGCACGCAGCGCACGACGCGCCGGGCATGCCGGACTTCGCATGATGCCAGTCCCGGCCGCTACAGCAGGCACCACGTTGCCGCCTTGGCTTGTCATCGTTCGCGCCAACCAAGCTGAAGCTCGCCGCGTCGTCTCCAATGCGCGCCTCTATGCCGCCATGCGCGGCGAACACTTTGAGTTCGACGCCTCCCCGGCACCGCGCAGCCGCGTGGGCGATTCCATGCGTCCGGCAGGGGCCTCGCTCGACTTGGTCAATGCAGCCCTGCAGGAGGCCGCAGCGCTCGATTCTTTGGCCTCGCGCAGCGAGGCTGCTTTTTGTCAGGCGGGCGTGGTAGCACCGCCTGACAGTCTCACGGGCGAGACTCGGTGCGATAGCGGGGAGGGGTTCTGAGCATGGCCTACGACACGGTCAAGCTGCGCTCTCCGTACCTCGGTGACGCCGTGGTCCAGCGCATCAAGCGGCAGTGCCTGTTGCGCTCTGGCCTGGACTGCGCCAGCGGGGAAATCCTGTATGAGCTTTTCACCGGCGAGCTGCTCGGCTCCTGGGATTCGCGCATCTCGGTGATCCCCAAGAATGAAGAGTGGGTGGTCAACAAGAACGGTCGCCCAGAGCTGGTGCCGTGCGAGCCCTACATCCTGATCGAAGCCTCGGTGCACAAGATCAAGCACGGTCACAACGTCTATGGGGGGCCGACCGATTTTCGTCAGGCGTGCCGGGAGTTCGTGCACTTGGTCGAGGAGCTGCTTGAAACCGATCTGCCGGCTGCGGACTGGTGGACGGTGCACCGGGTGGACGTGGCGTCGGTGTATCGGCTGAGCAAGGCGGCGTGCAAGGAGTTCTTCGACGGACTTCAGCTCATCAGCTTCCCGCGGCGGAAGAAGGGTGCAGCTAAGTACGCGATGGCGGTCTACTTCGCCGGGAAGACCACCACGGTCAAGTTCTATCACAAGGGCACCGAGTTCCAGGTGCACGACAGGGGCCGGCTGCGGGCCTTCTTCCAGCAAATGTTCAACCATCTGTATGGGCGCGACGACCCGGAAAACCGCGCACGGGTGGAACGCAAGATCGCGGCGCTGCAGCGTCTGGCCGATATGCGGTTGCGCGCCGAGGTGGAGATTCACAGCGACAAGCTGCAGTACGACTTTGGCAAAAATCCGCGCGTTGATGAGGTGTCGGACGCGTACTTGGAAAGCGTGTTCGACACCGAGATCGAGAAGCTGCTGCGAGAGGGGAAACAGGCCATGGCCACGGTGAGAGAGAGCAGGGCAGTCCTGCACCGGTTGAAGGGCGTCTACGGTGACACGCTCGGCATGCGCCTGTACGGCTTCTGGGGGTCGCTGACGACCCTGGGTGACGAGGTCACGCGCGAACACTTTGCCAGGGCCACGTTCTACCGCTGCCGCAAGCAGCTCGAAGAGGCCGGGGTGTCCTGGCGCGGTACGGATGTCCAGGTCGTCGCAAACAACTCGGTGCTCCCGCACGATTTCAGTCCGATTAGGTCGGACCCTCGGATGTGCCATCTCCCGGCGCGCAATCGCGAGGAATTCCAGGTCAGCCGGGAAACACTGCGGCTCGCCGCGTAAGGAGTTGTCATGTCCACAGCAGAAACCACCGTTCGTTCTACCTCGGCTCAAATCAAGCCGATGCATGTTCTAGTGCGAGGCCGAATTGAGGCGCAGCGCTCGCACGAAGGCACACGCTATACCCGGATCATGACGCCTGCACCGGACGCCTACAGCCGGCCGCAGATCGTGGAGATCCGGGGCAAAAACAAGCTGGGCGAGCGCGGTGACGAAGTCACAGTGACCTGCACGTTAGGCGGCTACCAGCGCAAGGCGTACCAGATCAAGAACAAGGATACCGGCGAGCTCGAAACGATCACGCCGGTCGATATGACCCTTGATGTTAAGGATGAGTGAAGCTGCAACGGTCAATGTGGCGGCGGGTGATAGTCGTCACGGCACTGAGGGCTCCGTGCCGGCGGTCGATCCATGGGGACTGTCGTGATCGGGTCGGTGCAGAACATCCTCATTTGCGTGCCTTTAGCCGCAGGCGAGACTGCTAATGCGACTGACTCGCAGGCATGTCCGTCGAGTGGCGCGCAGGCATTCAAGCTCCAATCGATGCAGGCCTATGTGCTCGATTCCTCGGCCCAGTCACTGCTTGAAGCAGCGGCCAAGCCGTTCGATTACGAGTATGCGGGCGTCGTATGGTCCGTGGCATTCACGATGGTCGTTGGTTTGTATCTCGTGAGTGCCAAGGTCGGCGCGGTCTTGGGCCTGATTCGTCAAGCCTGAGGTCGCAATAACAGCCGGGTATTCCGGCGCAACGTGAAAAGGAAGAAGTCATGAAAGCCAAGCTGCAAAACCTGAAATCCATCGCAACTCGTGCGGCCGCTGGTGCTGTCGCGCTTGTCGGTGCCGGTATCGCTCATGCACAGACTGCACCGTCGATGGATCAGCTCACCGGCCAAGTCTCGTTCGCAGATGTCCTGGTTGGTGTGTTCGCTATCGGCGGTCTTCTGGCGGCGCTCTACGCATCGATCAAGGGTGTGCGTATCGTGCTGGGCATGATTCGCGGTCGCTAAGCGCTCTTGGTTGGGAAGGCAGGGGGGCGTCGTTGACGTTCCCCTCTTTTTTTGTCTGTGGGGGGATGAGGTGAGCACAAACGAGCTTTGGTATCTGTTCACTTTTGCCTGGGGCATTGTCTGCGGATGGTCTGTCGTTACCGGACTGCGGAGCAACTGATGGCGCGCTTTCGAAAGTTGATCCTGTTGCTGTGTCTCGGCGCGATGCTGGTAAATCAGCATGTCCAGGCGCAGGCGTTGCCGGTCGCTAACTTCGTGGTCAACCGAGCAGTGGCTAACGTGGTGACGCGGGTGGCGGCTGCTAGAGGTTTTGCCGCAAATGATCCAAGGATTGCCGCGACGCTGACCGGCATGGGCACGGTCAGTACGGGGCTGAATGTCGCCAGTACGGCGGTGGGGGTTGGTATGGCTGTTGGAGGAGCACCGGTTTGGATGGGTATCGCGGCGGGGCTTGGCGTCGTGGCGCTCGGTATTGGAATCTCGGCAATGATAAATGGCAAGCCAGCGCAGTTGTCCATTGCTAGTACCGATACGGGCAACAAGCTGCAAGTGGAGGTGCCTGGAGCAGCCATGCCGGCATATATGCCACCCATGCTTGTTGACCAGACGCCGTTGTGGGCGAAAGCGGTGGCGCAGGGCGCTCCAATCTATCGCGATCTCAACAATTGCTACGCGAACGACGCGTGCTACGCGTTGCCGCTCAGCCCGGATGTGCCGAGTTATCGCTACGCGGCGGACTACTACGGAAAGACGGTGTTGGTGACGAACGACCTTAACACTTTCGGTAGATGGATTACGTTCCTCACAAATCCGATCATCAATCCAACACCGGGAGTCACCTATACGTGGCAGTTTGCAGGGGCGCAGCAGGTACCGAATAGCAACGGCGGAAGCCGAGTGGCGGTGTACATCTACGAGGCACGCTCGGGCGGCGATGATCAAGGCTTGCCCAGCTATTCGCGGACGACCACGAAGAACCTTGACGGGAGCGTCTATGGCGACATCGGGCCGCAGTTCTATAGCGATCTGGACTCAGCCGTAAAGTCGATGCCTCAGACATTCGGCTCGGCAAAGCTATCTGGCGATTCATTGGCCAGGATCGTGGACGCACAGTGGCGTCAGGCAGCCGGGCAACCTGGATATGAAGGACTTCCTTACTCTTACAGCCAGCCAGTCACAGCCATGGACGCGCAGCCATGGATCGACGCGAACCCTTCCTCTGCGCCGACCGTCGGGGACTTGATGACACCGGCCAATAGCCCGGGATCGCAGATAGTGGTCATCAGCCCCACGGTCACGCCTGGCACGAATTCGGGGCCCGATCCTGGCACGAACCCTGATCCGATTCCAGGCAACAACGTCAATGTGGTCAACACGCCGAACGTGAACGTGACCAACAGGGTGCAGATTGATCTAGGGGAGGCGCCCAACGTGGGGACGCCGGGGCTGGAATCAACGCCCACCGCGCGCTCGATTCTCGACCCCCTGCTGAACCTGATGCCAGACCTCAAAGCGTTCACCACGCCACAACACCAGGGTGAGTGTCCTAGACCTTCGGTGGACGTGTTCTCGTGGCACGTCACGTTCGATTCGCACTGCCAGCTCGCGGAGAGCACGCGGCAGATGCTCTACCAAACCATGATGGTCTGTTGGGCGCTCGGGGCGCTGCTGATCATCCTTATGGCGTGAGGCGGCTATGTGGGCGTTTATTCTTGCGGGTGTCAATACGCTGCTGGGCTTCGTGTTCCGTTCGCTGGTGGTCAAGTTCGTGGTGTTTTTTGCGCTGTGGTTCATCACGACCGAGTTCGTAGGCGTGCTGCAACAGGTCGGCATCCTGCCCACGGCGGCAAGCCTCAATGCCTCGCTATCCGGGCTGTCGGCCACCACGTGGTACTTCCTCGATCTGTTCGCAGTGTCGCAGGGCCTGCCGATCATCATCTCGGGCATGGTGTCGCGTTTCATCATCCGCCGCCTGCCGGTGATTGGATAAGCCATGTCGATCACGTTCTACGGAGGGGTCATGGGCTCCGGCAAATCCTATGAGGTGGTGAGCGGTCCGGTGTGTGATGCCGTCGCCGCTGGGCGGCGCGTGGTGACCAATGTCGTAGGTATCAACGAAGAGCGCATCCATGAGTACCTGCTGAAGAAGCTGCCAGGCCTCGATCCGGCTAAGCTCGGTTCCATCGTGCACGTGACCGACGAGTGCGTGATGAAGCCAGGCTTTTTCCCTGACGAGAAGCAGCCAGAGATTGACTCGGTGGTGAAGGGCGGGGATCTGGTCGCCATCGATGAGGCGTGGCGGTTCTGGGATCAGGACAAGGGCAAACTGCCCGCCGAGCACATGCAGTTCTTCCGCATGCACCGGCACTATGTGCATCCGCAAACGGGCGTGACGTGCGATGTGGTGATGATGTCGCAGGATATCGGCGGCCTGTCGCGGGCGCTCAAAGCGGTGGTGGAGCTGAGCTTTCGCATGCATAAGCTCAAGTCGCTGGGCCAGCCGACCGCCTACCGTGTCGAGATGTACGAGAGCTGGAAACAGAACAAGACTACGCGGGTCAGCACCTTCATCAAGAAGTACCAGAAAGACGTGTTCCCGCTCTACAAGAGCTATGACGGGGACAACGCCAAAGAGGTGCGGGTAGACAAGCGCCAGAACGTGCTGCGCGATCCCAAGGTGATCGCCCTAATCGTGGTGATCGTGCTGGCGTGGGCCTTCGGCGGCTATTTCACGTACCGGTTTTTCGCCAAGCGCGGCGGCGACAGCAAGCCCGGGGCGGCAAAGGCTGGCGCGCCTGGTCAATCGGCATCGGAAGCCGCGGCGGTGCCTGCGCCGGGGAACGCGAAAGGCAAGGCGGGCGGGTCGTCGGGTAAGGACGATTACAGCTCGGAATGGCGCATCGCCGGGGCCTATGAAGCCAATGGCGAGCGCTTCGTGGTGGTATCGGACGGGCAAGGGCGGCTGCGCGTGGAGTCGCCCTCGATGTTCCGCAATGCTGGCATCGCGGCAATCGGTGAGATCGACGGCCAGCGCGTAGCCCCGTGGACTGGTGCGAAGCCGCCTGCTGGTTCTGTTGTTCCCTCGATGGAGACCAAGAAATGAGGCGTCTGCTCATGCTGATTTCGCTGATAGCCGGGGCGGCGCATGCCGGTGAGCTGCCGCCGCTGCCTGCCTCGGTGGCGGGCCTGACCCTGCCGGCTGCGAAGCCGCTTGCGCGATTCGATTTCCAGTTGGTCCAGGTGGCTCAGGTCCTGCAGGTGATCTACGGCGAGGCATTGCGTTCACCCTACGTGTTGGCCCCGGAGGTGCTGACGGACCAGCGCACGGTGTCATTCCGCTATGACGCCACCAAGGGCGATCTGCGCACCTTCCTCGGCGCGTTCCTTGACACGCTTGGCATGCAGATGCAGAGCCGGGCCGGGGTGGACTTCGTTACGCTCAAGCCAAAGCCGGACGAGGCGCGCGCCGACGAGGAAAAAGAGGTGACGGTGTACCGGCCCAAGTATCGCAACGTGGCCTATCTGTCCACGTTGCTGCGGCCACTATTTCCGCGAGGGCTGACGCTCAATCGCAGCGTGACCGCGCCGGAGGGTGTCAAGGTGAGCAACAACCCGCCAGCGGGCACTGCGGCGGCGATGGTCGATCAGAGCAGCGACACGCTGGTGTTCGCTGGCACGCCAAAGGAAGTGGCGATGCTCAACAAGCTGCTGCCGCAGCTCGACGTGCCAGGCGGCGAGGTGGCCGTGCGCGCGGTGGCCTATGAGGTGGCCACGACGAAGGACGAGGGATCCGCTTTCCAACTCGCGTTGAACCTGCTGGGAGGTAAGCTGGCGCTCAGCCTTGGCACCGCGGGTGTTCTGCCAAATGCAATCCGGTTTAAGAACAACACCATTGATGCGGTATTTTCCGCGCTGGCGGAGGATTCTCGCTTCAAGGTTATCAATAGCCCTAACCTGCGCATCCGGTCGGGTGAAACGGGCCGGCTGACGGTGGGCCAAAAAGTGCCGGTGCTTGGTGCCGTGTCATACCCGCAGGGCTCTGGCCAAGCGGTGCAGTCGGTCGAGTACCAGTCTTCCGGTGTCATCTTCGAGCTGCGTCCTACCGTCAAGGAAAGCAGCATCGATATTACGGTATCGCAACAGATCTCAGATTTCGTGAAGACCACCACTGGTGTGAATGGCTCACCGACGCTGAATACGCGTGAGGTAACCAGCTCGGTGTCCATGGCTGATGGTGAAATGATCTTGCTGGGCGGACTGAGGATGAGCAAGGACACTGGGACTCGAAGTGGCATGTCATTCCTGCCGCGGTTTCTTGACAGTACTTCGCGTGGAATGGCGGAGTCCGAGATTCTTCTAGTGCTTCAATTGAATCGCATCTGACGCTATCCAGCCAGCCGAGTGGCATGGTTCGCGATGGAATATCGTGCGTACAAAGTGTGCGAAAATTGCGGCACAGGTTGATTAATCTAATTTCCATGCCTAAACATCCAGTCGCCATCTATCACAATTCCGAGGGGACGAAGTGTCAGATATTCCCGCACGAACTGCATGACGTAGGAAAACGAGCTTTTGCTCGATCCATAGAGCTTTGGGATGAAGATGAGGAGTATCGGCTTTATCCGCGTTATCGCGCTGATAGTCCACACTTCTACTCGCTATCCAACAAGCTGAGAAAGCTTCACGCATCAGCAGAGACTGATCCAGCTCACAACCAGCGCGTTAACGAGCTATTGGAGATACTGGGTTCGGACGTCAATTACAAGATCGGCTTCAACACGTGGGATGGAGAAGGCGAGGGGAAGGAGGAACAGTTTGTTGCATTCACGGAGACACGTCGGTACACGTGGGGCAAAGAAGTAACACGTGCACTATCCGAAGACGTCCGCAGTCGCCATGACTTGTTTGGCGCTACTAGGGACCTTCAACTGACTTCAAGGTACCCGTGGGTCGCTATCGAGGTTGTTAAGCATCACTATCCCGATGACGAAACGTTTAATGCCCTTCTTTCGCTATCTAAATCTCTACCATTTGTCGTCCTGTTTGATTTCGTGGATGCTCGAAACTATTTCTTCCAGGTGAAAAGAGAAGATAGGGCAATTCGCGTTGTGTATTACATCTACGATGGTAGCGTTTGGAAAGGTGAGAAGCGCTGGGAGCGATGTAGCCCTAGTTTTTTCAGAGAGAAGATCGCGAAGCACATCCAGGATGTTCTTGCGAGGAGGAAGTAAGCTTCCCGGGGTAGGCGGGCCAGCGTGAAAGCTTGAGCAGGCCGGTCGCTTCTACGTTGAAAGTCCGTCTCGGCAAGTAATCGGAATTTAGCGGCTAAAATCCTGGTCGCCTTCTTGCTGTGTGTCATCTGCCGTGACAGTCCCCCCACGCGGCTGGGTGGTTCATCTGTTCGTTGGTGATGATGACACCGTTCCACAACAGGCCGTTCGTTCTGTTACGTTACGTTATGTTATGAAACGGCATTCAGCTTGGGGAAGCGGCATGCGTCATCTGTCACGGCTGCTGAAGTGTAGGGGCACGGCCTCCCCTAGATCCTGTGCCATTTGTCATCCCCCCGCGTGGCTGTCTCGCAAATAGACATGGCGACAGCTTTAGCGGCTAAAATTTCCGCACCGAATGCTCGCGTGCGTCATCTGTCACGGTTTCGAGTCATTCCACTGTCCAATATGCATGGCTGCGTTGTCCGCGAGGATGGAGCAGTGCTGGGGCTCTACCTTGTCAGATGCCTGTAGGAGGGGAAATGAGGTGTCCAACTTGTGGTCAGGCTCACCTGATACGGGATACGCGTGACCTTCATCACAGTTATAGGGGCAGATCGACGCTGATCTTGGCTGTGACAGGCGATTTTTGTCCGGCATGCGGCGAGTGTATTACTGGTCCAGAAGAGTCTAGGTCAGTGATGGACCAGATGCTGAGGTTCAAGCGGCAGGTCGACGCGGTCTTTGGCCTCCCCGCCAGCCCTACAAGGCGTGACAGATGACGCATGCCTCCCTATGCCAGCGACTCCGGTACGCTACGATTTTTGGCACCTTGATCCCGCCGCCGCTCCCCTCTTCTGCCCCTTGTATAACAGAGTCCGTGGTGAACTCCAAAGCGGTGGGGCTGTCATGTCCGCATTATTGATGCATCATCTCGTTGGTTTGATAATGTTGTATAAATTGCCGCTGGCGTTTTAATTTTCGTGACGGGAATAACTGGTATGCCTGCTATCGTAATTCGTCGCATTGCTCCTTTGAGAAATGTTGGGGTTTTCAAGGATTGCAAGCTCGCTGAGGCCGAGGAATGCCTCCAATACAACTTGGTCTACGGCTTTAACGGTAGTGGAAAAACGACCCTATCTAGAATATTCGGCAGTCTTGAAACGGGGGTGCTACGTCCAGAATTACCTAGTGGTGGTTATTTTGAAATTCAGTTGAGTGATGGATCTGTAATAAAAAGTGATGGTAACATTGACGGTCTGAAGAGTAGGTTGCTGGTTTTCAATGTTGACTTTGTTGAGGAAAGCTTTAAATGGAAGGAAGGTACTGCTAAGCCTGTGTTTTACTTGGGTCGAGAGCAGGCTGCACTTGCAGAAGAGCTCGCGGAGGTATCAAGAAAGATACACGAGTTCGCGGAGCCATTAAAATCTTCGGAGGCGCTGCAGTCCGAAAAAGATAAGGGCTTTGTACAGTTGAAGCGGGATGCCGCTAGGCTTATTGCCGAACAACTGAATCTGGGGCGAAAATACGATGCGCAGACACTGGCGTTAGATTATGTTCGAGGTTCGTATTCTGTAGACAGCCTACGTGACGAGGACCAGCGGTCAAATTTGCGTGCCATCCTTATGCAGGAGTCGGCATTGGCTGCCGTAGCAGCAATTGAGTCGCCTGGAAAGCCGTTGCGGGGATTGGTGGAGACGGTTAGGTTGATGGCGCCAAAGACGATTGGATCAATGACGCTGGAAGGCCTGAGCGAGCATGAGAGTATGAGAGATTGGCTTGCGATTGGTCTCAAATATCACTCGGCAAAAGCACTACATAGCTGCCTCTTTTGTGGCGGAGATCTAACGGCATCTCGTCTCGACGATTTGCGACGGGCAATAGACAATGCTTACGATGAATTCAAGGTGGAGATTAAATCGGCGCTAGCTTTGCCGTCTCAGCTGAAGATTTTATATGGGAGATTGGTGACCAATCTCCCCTCGCCGAACGATATGTCGCAGTCGGTCAGGGCGAACTATGTGAGCGCAGTTGGCGAGCTTCGGGCTGCTGTTCAGGAGCTTGAGCAGATATGCGATTCCGCTCTGACCATTCTTACGGAAAAGGATTCATCCCCCAATAGCATAATCGCCTTGGATGCCTTTGTTGCTCTGGAGGAGAGTATTCGTATCGACGAAGTGATTGGCGCGCAGGTCAAGGCTATAAATGTAGAAATACGACGACATAACGAGGAGTCGGCCGACTTTGCTGAGACAAAAAATCGTGCAGCAAAAGAGTTGAAGTCTCACTATCTGGCAGAAGGTGAGCAGGTCTATTTGGATGCGAAAAAATCTGCGGAAGACGCGAAGAAGGGCGTAGATGAAATCCGCGACCAGATATCCAAATTGAAGGACCGTGAACGTGAGCTGAAGAAGGCTGTTCGGAAGCACGGTCCTGCAGCTAGTGTAATTAATAAGCTCATCCACAGTTACCTTGGTAGGCAAGATCTTTCTCTCGTTCCGAAGGAGGATGGTTACCAATTGGAGCGTAACGGAAGTACGGCATTGGGCTCATTGAGCGAAGGCGAGAAGACGGCCATTTCTCTTTGCTATTTCCTTTCGACTATTGAGGCGGAGGGGAGGAAGAGGAAGGATCTTATTGTGGTCTTAGATGATCCAGTTTCGAGTTTGGATACTAAGGCGATGAATTATGCTTTCGGGATTGTTAAGGCGGCGCTTGGGGACGCTGGGCAACTTTTTCTTCTCACGCATAATTTGAATTTTATGAACGAGACGAAGAAATGGTTGAGGATGCGAACGAAGAAAGAGGCAGAGCGGAATGGAAAAGAGGGGACAGCGGCGCTCCTCTTTCTGGACACTGTGCAGGACGGTGATGCAACAACTCGGCGAAGTTCGTTGATTGAGTTGCCGAAATATATACGTGATTATGAGTCGGAGTATCACTATCTCTTCCATCTGGTGCTGCGATTCAACTCGGCCCCGGATGAGCATCACGGCTATTTCTACATAATACCTAACGCTCTTAGAAAGCTATTGGATGTTTTTCTGGCTTTCAAACTGCCAGGACCAGATGGGCTCACGAGTAAGGTGGAGGCGATTCTAAAGCTAGAGCATGGACTGGACGCTGGACGGGTGCGGGCATTGGAGCGACTGGCCCAGGTTGAGTCGCACGCCGATAATCTGGATGACCTAGTCGGATTTTCGTCCATGACGGTTGAAGAAACGAAGGAAGCGGCGAAGAGCCTATTTGCTCTTATCTCTGCGGTAGATGGCGAGCACTACCGTAGAATGGAGCGAATCTGCAGGCTGACGTAGGCTGCGCGTGCTGCGGTGTCAACAAGGTGTCAACGGCATTGGAGGATAAGGCAACTGTATAGCGGTGTATCCTCCCTTGTGCGCTCATAACATATTGATTTGGAAGGCTGTAGCAGCGCGAAGGGGGATGTGCCATGGTGGTTGAAACGCACTCATAATCCGTTGGTGCCGTGTTCGACTCACGGGAGGCCCACCAATGCAGTTGGAAAGGGGTTACGGTGAATGCCGTAACCCCTTTTTCGTTAACGCCGCGAACGCTGTCTCCGGCAACATGTTTTGAAATGCAGCGCTCCTCGCACGCGCCTCAGGACAGTGGTAAGCGCCTCGCGAGGACCGTGATGGACGTTGGGCATAGGGCACGGCATGCTGTCCGCTTTGGGGATGTTTCGTTACCCAGTAACGACAAGTGGTG